>NZ_JBIBYR010000003.1:0-506643 GCF_043083485.1 Streptomyces sp. NPDC014727
CCGTCAGCACCATCGTGCCGCTCAAGCCATCTCCCAAGTCCGTGGTAGCACCGGGGAGACATGATCACCCCGGACAGATTCCACGTAACTTTTAAGATGCTCAAACGCCAGATGTTCGGCCGCGCAGGCTTCCACCTTCTACGCATTGAGGGGGACTACATGGGCCAGATCCATCCCGCCCCTGCCAACGACCCTCACCGCACATCGATCAGCGAACGGAACATCGCCGCGACCTGATCGAACTACGTTGCTTTGGCCAGAGTTGACTGATTTATACCAACACGGTGAACATCCTCGAAGAGTCGGTGATCAACCGTGCCATGGGCGGGCAACGGGGTCAGAGTCGCCCAGAATGACTACCGTGAGGCCCAAACAGTAAGAGCGCCGTCATCCACGGTTCCTGCTTCACGGAAAGTGAGCCAGAAACCGAGGAACGACAGCACTCCGGATCTTCGCAGCGCCTCCTGCTCAGCAGGTGATTCGGAGGTTGTCGCCGGGTTCGAGGCGTCCACGCACGGCCCGCACTGGCCATCGCTCTGGTTGCCTCAGGACTGTGCCCAGCCCCGTACCGCCTCCCAGCGGGCGTCGGTGAACTTCGCCCCGACGGCAGTCGGTGCACACCGGTCGGCGTGCCTCACGCTCAGCCGCCCGGCGGCGCGTCTCTTCCTCGTGGGCCTTCGCGGCCCGGAGACGGTAAAGGGTGTCGCCGTCGGGGGTGTCGAGCGCGTCGGTCGCGGTGTGGCCTCCGCCATCTGGCCGCCGCTCCCGTCCGTCGCGTACGAGGGGCAGGTGCGGTGGAACCGGTTGGACGCCCGGAGACCGGGCCGCCGACCGCGGACGCGAACGCGTGACGGGATCCACGAGGCTGTCAGGTTCCAGACATGCCGGTTTCAGACAGTGAACGACGCTTCTTGATCCGGTAGTTGGACTTACAGACTGAGCGTCGCCCTTGGATGCCCTACCGGGGCACCCTCGAAAGGAGACCTCGTGAAGAAGACCCTGTCTGTGGCAGCGAGCCTGGCGATCGCCGCGACCTGTGGCCTTGGCATGGCGCTTCCCGCGCACGCCGCTGACGCGACCGGTGTCACAACTGCGGCGAGCCGGTCGCTGCAGTCCTCCATCGACACCTCCTCCATGGACCCGCAGCACCAGGCCGTCGTCGACCGGATCCTGGCCAAGCTGCCCGCCGACTGGGAGGCCCGCCTCGACGCGGCCAAGGCCAAGTACGGTCTGAAGGGCGAGGAGTGGCAGCAGATCCGCGACAGCGCGATCAACCCCGGCGACTACCAGTGCCAGACGACCGATCTGTCGAAGTACGCCAACTCCCTCCTCGATGACGCCCAGGACCCGTGGACCATCTTCATCCTGTCGCTCTTCGGTGGCTTCGACATGCCCACCTACGACGCGCTGATCTACGGCAAGGAGTCGTCGTCGAACAGGTTCGGCGTCAAGGGTGAGTACACCCAGCAGCTCAACTCCGAGATGAAGAACCTCAAGCGCTTCTGGGACATCGACTCCGCGCGCATCGAGCTGATTCCCATGCACGGCGCGGACGTCTTCACCAGCCCGGACCGGCTTGCCCGCACGCTCTCCGTGCTGTACGGCGGCACGCCCGAGGAGAACCTCGACTTGGCCGACATGTTCATCGAGCTGGTCGACTCGGAGCCGGTCCTCCAGGGCGGCGCCAACCCGATCTTCACCTTCAACGCCTTCGCCTACAGCGAGAAGGACGACCCGGAGCCGCTCGGCATCACGGAGCGGATCATCATGGGTGACGGCATCCTGCAGGGCATGAACGCGGTGAGCCTGGGCGACGTCGCGCCGCGCGGCATCCTGGGCCACGAGTTCGGTCACCACGTCCAGTACCAGAAGAACCTCTTCGAGAGCGACCTGACCGGCCCCGAGGCCACCCGCCGCACCGAACTCATGGCGGACGCGTTCGGCACGTACTACCTGACCCACTCCCGCGGCGAGTCGCTGAACGCCGCCCGCGTCCTCAAGTCCGAGAAGTCGTTCTACCAGGTCGGCGACTGCAGCTTCACCAGCTCCGGTCACCATGGCACGCCCAACCAGCGGCTCGACTCGGCGACTTGGGCGGCGGGCGTGGCCAACGAGGCGCCGAACCAGGGCCACATCCTGCCCGCCCTCGCGTTCGACACGCTCTTCGAGGCCAAGCTGCCCGACCTGGTCAAGCCGGACAGCAAGTGACAATCACCGCCACATCGCGGGGCGATGAACGCCTGAGCGGCTGAGGACCCGCGCGGGGCGGGCCGGATCACGCACCGGCCCGCCCCGCGCGCCCACGCCGCGAGCCGGGCCGTGGTCCGGGGTCACAGCCAGCCGCGGCGGCTGGCCTGGACGCCGAGCTGGAACCGGGTCTTGGCGCCGAGCATCTCCTGGAGGCGGGCGATGCGCCGGGCGACGGTGCGCTCGCTCACCCCGAGCTCACGGGCGATCGACTCGTCGGTCAACCCAGTGCTGAGGTAGCTCAGGAGCTGCCGTCCCTCGGAGGTCGCCTCGCTCTTGACGGCTTCACCGGCCGGCGGGAGCGGAACGGCGATCTGCCAGTACGACTCGAAGACGCCGATCAGACCCTCCAGGAGCCCCGACGGCTGCACGACGACACTGTGGTGTCCCGTACGGTTCGGGGCGGCGACGGAAACCACGGCGAAACGGTCGTCGCAGACCAGCACGTTCAGCGCGACATCGGGGAAGACCCTGGCCTGTTCTCCTCGGGCGACGCACTCGTGCGCCACTTCCAGCGCTTTGGGGTCCTGCAGGATGTTGGCGCTGTACACCACCCGGTAGGCGATCCCGCGGTCCAGCGCGTCGAGCGTGCCGGGGCCGACCTCCGGCATCCGGTCGCCCCCGCCCACCGGCCCGATCGACAGCGCGCGCACCTGGGACACGGCCCCGTTGTGCACCCGCGACTGGATCTCTCCGCGCCGCTCGGAGGTGTCGACGACCTCGACGTAGCTCGCTCCGGCGGTGTGGTCGAGCCAGTACTGCGACAGGGCCGTGGCGCTCTCGTAGGCGATCCGGGCCTGGCGCGCGCGCCGCTCGGCGACCGCCTCCAGCACCGCGCGGGGCGGCTGGGCGGTCAGCCTGCCGTCCGTACGGGACACCAAGCCGATGTCGCTGAGTTCGGCGACGGCGTCCTTGAGACCGTCAAGCAGCGACCCGACCAGCGCCGGCCGGTCGGTGAGTTCGGTCAGGGTCTGCGGTCCCCATTCCACGAGCGCGAGGTAGGTGGCCTCCGCTGTCGCGGAGAGACCGAGAGCCTGCAACGGGCGCAGCGTGCGCATGTCCCCCCAACCCGGCGGTACCGCACGGCACCACCCCCGACCCCATTTCTACGGTGGCTGTCATTCCGCCAAAGATCGTCACCCTAACACCGGCATGATCACGCGGACCAGGAGCGGACGGTGTGACGAGCGCGCTGGTGAAAGCGTCGGCGTGAACGCCGACGGAGACGCCGGCGGAAGCGTCGGCAGTCGGCCCGCGCCCGCCGGTACCGGGGGCGGCCGGTCACCCCACCGGCTGACCCGAGGAGAAGCCACCCGTGCCGAAAGGTGTCACCAAGCGCGCCGCCCCGCACCCGCGCTGCCCTGCTGAGGGCGGCCCTGTTCAACCTCCCCGGCAACTGGGCCCTCCCCGGCGCGGGCTGACCGCGCAACCGCCCGGTGCGGTGTCCACCGGCTGGGCCTGTTTCGCCACCCGGTTGTCCCACTCGCCGACTGCGCCTGGAGCGACAACGGCCCGTGACACTCCTGCACGTCCGACAGGCGCCGGATGCGTACGCGTACCGGAAGCCGTAGCGGTGGGCCATTGAAATCGGGCCATGCGAAAGTCGAGCGATTTCGCCGTTCGGTCAGCCGATACTGCGGCTGGTCCGCGAAAGGTTCGTAACCAGTGCCGCCGGGCACTTGTCCCGCATCGGCCCGCGTCCCGTCTCACGGGATCTTGCCGCTGATCCACCTGACGTTCTGCGATGCGCACGCGAGGACAAGCCCGCGCGAGACTGCAAGTCGCAGGAGGCACAGGATTTCCCGGATAGTGCTCCGTACGACGGGGAGGACACCTGGGAGAAACACGCGGCGGAGGCCGCCCGGTGCGAGTTCTGGCAGGAGGGGCCGTGGCTCATGGGACGGGTGGGAGACGGTGAGTGCGCGGCGGCGGCTGCGCCGGTTCGGTGCGTGGGCGCGCAGCGCAGTGAAGGTCGCGGGCGGGGTGGCCGTGACGGCTTTGGCGGCGTTGCTCGTCGTCCTCGGGTACGGATTCGTCCGCCAAGGGCTCGACGGGCTGAACGACGCCTCCGCGACAGCCGCGCGTGGACAGCCGGTCGACGGGGTCGTCCTGGCGAAGGACGAGGTGGCCGGGCCCCAGGGAAGCCGCTTCAAGAGGATCGAAGTTCGTTTCACAACGGCCGCCGGCCCTATCAGTTCTGGGAGGCCGGCGACGCGGACATCGGCGACACGATCCGCGTCCACTACGAGCCGGGGCATCCCGAGACGGCGAGCACCCACTCCGTGACAGGCAACAGGGTGGCGTACGGCATTCTGGCCCTGAATGGGCTCGCGCTCGTGATCCTCATGCCGCTACTGGTACTCAGGGGCGGCTGGGAAGGTCTCCGCGGCATTCGGCGGGCGACACGGAAGCGGATTCGGCCGGCGGCGGGATGACGCTGCCGGCCCGGAGACAGCCTCGTCCTTGCGCTCACGGATGCCGTGAGCCGGTCGGCGCGGACGGAGCCGGCCCGGATTCCGGGTGCCCGACCGCCGCAGGGCAGTCGTCACAGCCGCCGCGTCATGACGGCTTCGCGGACTCCTTCGACCGCCTTCCGGCAGGCCTCGATTCGGGCTGTGTCGCGCATCACATCCGGTCCATGTCACGTCCAGGCCGCCTGCTCCCATCTGGTGTGTGTCCGCAGGCGAGCCGAGGAGGACGGAACGTTGAACGCACGACAGGAGACCGGCACCACGACCGCGCACCGCGTGGTGGTCCTGGGGGCGGGGTACGCGGGCATGGCCGCGGCGATCCAGCTCGCGGCCCGGGTCAGGGGGCGCGAGGGCGTAGAGGTGACCTTGGTGAACGCACAGGAGCTCTTCACCGAGCGGATGCGGCTGCACATGACGGGGACCGGGCAGCGGTCCGCCGAGCTGAGCATCCCGGAGCTGCTGGAGGGCGCGGGCGCGCGGTTCGTGCGCGGCTGGGTGACGGCGATGGACGCGGACGCCAGAACCGTGCGGATCGACGACGACCGGGTGCTGCACTACGACACGCTGGTGTACGCGCTGGGCGGGGCCGCCGACACCTCGACGGTGCCGGGGGCCGAGGACCACGCGTACACCCTGAGCAGTGCCCAGGACGCCGAGTTGCTGGCCGCCCGGCTGAAGCGACTCGGAAGCGGCACCGTGGTGGTCGCCGGCAGCGGGCTGACCGGCATCGAGTCGGCTGCGGAGATCGCCGAACAGCATCCGGAGCTGAATGTCGTGCTGTTGGGCCGGGCCGGGCCCGGTGCGGCCATGAACCCCAAGGCCAAGGCGTACGTGCGGGCCGCGCTCGACCGACTGGGCGTCCAGGTGCGCGCCGGAGTCGAGGTGGTGAAGGTGCTGCCCGATGCGGTCGAACTGGCGGGCGGGGAGAGCATCGCCGCCGACGCCGTTCTGTGGACCAGTGGTACGCGGGTGTCGCCGCTGGCGGCCGCCGCCGGGGTGACGGTCGACGAGCGCGGACGCATCGTCACCGACGCCACGCTGCGGTCGGTGTCGCACGCCGACGTGTACGCGGTCGGTGACGCGGCCGCGATCCGCCAGGGCTACGGCGTCATGCACGGCACTTGCCAGGGCGGCATGCCGACCGGGGTGCACGCCGCGCTGTCGATCGACCGCGTGCTGAAGGGCAAGCAGCCCAGGCCGTTCCGCTTCGGCTACTACCACACGCCGGTGAGCCTGGGGCGGCACGACGCGGTGGTGCAGTTCACCCGCCCCGACGACAGCCCTCGGCGAATTCACCTGACCGGCCGTATGGCGGCCCGGTATAAGGAGACAGTGACTGCCTCGCCCTGGCCGACCTACGGCCGCATGAAGAAGATGCCCGCCTCGGGCGCGTTCTGGCCCCGAGGGGGCCGCTTCACCCGGGTCGGGGAGGCCCGATGACCAACCTGGCCGCCCGCCCCGACCAGCAGGTCTTCCACGAGCACCGGCGGCTGCTGTTCTCCGTGGCCTACCGCCTCCTCGGCTCCGCCGCCGACGCCGAGGACGCGGTCCAGGACACCTGGATCAAGTGGTCCGCCGCCGACCGCTCGCAGGTGGCCGACCCCAAGGCGTACCTGACGCGGATCGTCTCGAACCTGGCGCTGGAACGGCTGCGCTCCACCCGGCACAAGCGCGAAACGTACGTGGGCCCGTGGCTGCCGGAGCCCATCCTCACCGGCGGGGACGCCTCCGAGATCGTCACGGACGCCGAATCGGTGTCGATGGCCATGCTGGTGGTGCTGGAGACACTCAGCCCGCTGGAGCGCGCGGTGTTCGTGCTGAAGGAAGTCTTCGACTTCAGCCACGCCGAGATCGCGCAGGCGGTGGAACGTTCCGAAGCCGCAGTGCGACAGGCCGCGCACCGGGCCCGCGAGCACGTGCAGGCCCGGCGGCCGCGCTTCGCCGCCGACAGGTCAAGGCAGCGCGAGGCCACCGAGCGGTTCTTCGCCGCCGCGACCGGCGGGGACGTCAACTCCCTGATGGAACTGCTCTCCCCGGACGTGACCCTGTGGACCGACGGCGGCGGCAAGGTCCGCCAGGCCCTGCGCCCGGTCGTCGGCGCGGCCACGGTGGCCGCCTGGTTCGCGGCGATCGGCACCGTCACCTACCAGGGAGTCGATCCCGCTGACATGAATGCCCGACTCGTCGGGATCAACGGTGGGCCGGGCATAGTGTTCAGCGGGCCCGAACGCGTGATGGCCACCGTCACCTTCGACTTCGACGCCGACGGCCGTATCACCGCCATCCACAACGTGGCCAACCCGGACAAACTCAAGGCAGTCACCGACGGCACCACTCACGGCATCGGCACGCGGTGAGCACCGCAACCGCGTGCTGCCGCCGGGTGCAGGAGACACCGTCGAGTGCCGCCTCGTCCGCCAGCGGCTGCGGGGCACCCAGGGTGATCCGGGCGTCGTAGGTGTGCACCGCGACCTCCTGGAGCTGATGTCGGGCGACGGCGCCGGAGACCGGGGAAGCCGCAGCCGGGCCGGTGACCGTGGCCCAGAAGCGGTGCACACCGCCCAGATGCTGCACCAGATCGAAGCGTCCACTCAGGACAGGTCGGCACCTGCACGTCGAGGCTGGGCGTGGAGGCGACCGCGGCCCGGACGCGGTCGACCGTTCGTCGATCAGGCGCAGCAAAGCACAGAACCCAGGTGTCGTTGTCACGCCGACTGTCCGTCACTCGTGCTCCGACAACGGACGGGAAATCCCCGGCCGACGCGGCGGGCGCGCGAACGACTTGAGTCCGCATCACAAGAGCGGAGACTCCACTGGAGTGTGATAGATTTCCTTTCAGTATTTAAGCCTCCCCGGCCGGGCCCCGCCCCCGCCAGGGAGGCTTTTTTCATGCCCTGATCCACCCCGGGCACAACGGGAGACCACCGCCGTCCTGCCACAGCCGAACAACCCCGTGATGCCCCGGACACCACCCGACCGCCGAACATGGAGGAAATTCATGACCGACATATCCGTGCGCCTCGCCGGCCAGGCCGACCGACCGACACTGGAGCGCCTCTGGTTACTGTTTCGACATGACATGTCGGAGTTCAGCGGTGTGCTGCCCCGCCCGGACGGAACCTTCCGAAGCGATCGGCTCCACGCCGCCTTCACACAGGCCGACTGGGCGCCCTATCTCGTGACCAGGGGCGAGTTCCCCGTCGGGCTCGCATTCGTACGCAGCCTGACAGGCCCGACGCGCGTGCTGAGCAGCTTCTTCGTGGTGCGTGGCGTACGCAGGACGGGGATCGGGCTACGCGCTGTTCACGAGGTCGTGACGAAGCACCCGGGGCCCTGGGAAGTCGCCTTCCAGGAAGGCAACGACACCGCAGTCGGATTCTGGCGCCGCGTTGCTGCCGAGATCGCAGGCGACGCATGGGCCGAGGAGCGCAGAGCGGTACCGGGTCGCCCGGACCTGCCACCCGATACCTGGATCTCGTTCACCGCCCCGGCTACGACCCAGGACTGAATGCCGAGCGCAGCGTTGCTGCCGAGAAGGACTCGGCAGCAACGAATGCCCCGTGCCCGAGGGCATTGCACCATCCGTAACACCCGGCGCCACCAAGAGGATTGCAGTTCTCCGGGGTGGCCGAGGTGCGCGGTGGTGGGGATGCGCGAGCGTGCCGTACGCGGTCTGTCCGTGCGGCCGAGATCACCGGCCGGGGCGGCGCCCGCGCATGAGCCGCAGAGTCCACGAGGCCGACTGACCACTGCCGTTGCCGCACGCATCAAGGGCTGGCCGCACCGGCACGAGGCTTCGGCCGACTCGCGGCATGCGACCTGAGGGTGACGACATCTACGTCGCACGGCGTGAGCGAACGCCGGGACGTCCAGCCTGCCGACGGATGACCGGGACCACGCGAACTCGCAGGATGGATCCCGTCAAACACCGGCTCCTCAAGAAAGGCAGGAGATCATCATGGCGTCTCTTCCACTGGGCAGGACCGTGGCCGTCCTGGCCGCACTCGCCACAGGTCTCACCCTGTCCGGTTCCGCCGTCGCTTCTCCCGGACACCGGGAGGAGAAGCCGATCCGCGCGAGCGTCGTCGGAAGCGCCGAGTTCGTGCTGCCCTACTACAAGGACGACGACATCCGCTCGTTCACCTTCGACGCCCATGGCGCCCCGTACAGCCGTCCGCTGCCCACGATCCCCACAGGTCTGCCCACCGACGCACGGGGGACGATCGAGATCTCTCACTACTCGGCCGAGCGACACATCACGTACACGTCCAAGGGGCGCGTGGACTGCTTGGTCACCGGACCGCGAACCGCGACACTGACAGCGGTCATCACCGAGGTGAGCCCCGGCGGACCGCCCACCGTCGGGCACCGGGTCGGGCTGAGCGTCTACGACGGGGGCAAGGACGAGGGCCGTTCTGCCGACCGTGTCGGCTTCTCCTGGAACGGCGTGAACCTGCTGACGGAGAGCGGCACCCCACCCGAGGAGGCCCCGGTCGGCACCTGCATGGCCCCCGCCCCGTACGCCCCGGTGACCAACGGCGGGTACACGGTCACGCACGCCGAGCTGCCGCCGCCACCGCCGACGCCCAGCCAACCGGAACATCCCCTCTCAGGCCTCCCCGGCAACACGGCGCACCCCCAACCGTCATGGGCGGCTCACAGATAAGTGTCGACGGGCAGCTGCCGGGCCACCGGGGGAAGCGGCATCGGCAAACGATCAGGACGCAGTGCGGCGGTGCCGGCCAGTTCCTCACGGATGCAGGTGTAGGCATGGTCGAGTTCCCTGACCCGAATGCGGGGGTCGGCCTGCCGGCAGGCCACCGGCTCCCGCCCGGGCCCGACGATCCCGCCCTCGGACTCCTGCCCGAACGGTCCGCCCCCACATCCCCTCGTATTCTGTTCCCGTGCCAGCCTCCCGCCTGCATCGCGTCGCCGTCCTTGTTCTCGAGGGCGCGAAGCCGCTCGATGTCGGCATTCCTGCTCAGGTGTTCACGACCCGCGCGAGCATGCCGTACGAGGTGCGGGTGTGCGGCGCCGCGCCCGGTCTCGTGACCGGTGGCGACGGCCTGTCGTACTGCGTCGCCCACGGCCTCGACGCGCTCGCGTGGGCCGACATCGTCTTCATTCCCGGCTACCGGTTCCCGGACCGCGACGACCCGCCCCAGGCCGTCGTCGATGCGCTGCTCGCGGCCCACGATCGGGGCGCACGCCTCGCCGCCATCTCGACGGGCGCCTTCGCGCTCGCCGCCACCGGCCTGCTCGACGGCAAGCGCGCCACGACGCACTGGCATTACACGCGCGCGCTTGCGGCGAAGCATCCGCTCCTCCAGGTCGACGAGAACGTCCTGTTCGTCGACGAGGGAAGCGTGCTGACGTCGGCCGGCGCCGCCTCCGGCATCGACCTGTGCCTGCACATTCTGCGCGGCGACCTCGGAGTGGCCGCATCGAACCACGCGGCCCGACGCCTGGTCGCGGCCCCCTACCGCAGCGGCGGCCAGGCGCAGTACGTGCCACGCAGCGTGCCCGAGCCGCTCGGCGAGCGGTTCGCCGCCACCCGCGAGTGGGCGTTGCACCGGCTGGGCGAGCCCCTCACCCTCGACGTGCTCGCCCGGCACGCGACGGTGTCGCCACGCACGCTCTCGCGGCGCTTCGCCGAAGACACGGGATACACGCCGATGCAGTGGGTCATGCGTGCCCGCATCGACGTGGCCCGCGAGCTGCTCGAACGTTCGGAACGGAGCATCGAGCAGATCGCCGCCGACACCGGCCTCGGCACCGGTACGAATCTGCGGCTGCACTTCCAGCGCATCCTCGGCACCACGCCTAGCGAGTATCGGCGCACCTTCACCCAGGGCGAGTAGCCCGCCACCGTGGCGCGATCCTTTCGAGCCGTGGCACTCACGCCGCTGTCACGGGCGGACGGTGCAAGCGAACCTGATGGCGAACCGAAGGGACACCACTCATGACTCGTATCGCCATCAACGGATTCGGCCGCATCGGACGCAATGTGCTGCGCGCGCTGCTCGAACGCGACAGCGACCTCGAGGTCGTCGCTGTCAACGACCTCACGGAGCCCGCCACCCTTGCGCGGCTGCTCGCGTACGACACGACGGCCGGCCGGCTCGGCCGCCCGGTGACCGTCGACGGAAACGTCCTTGTCGTCGACGGCCGTCGCATCACGGTGCTCGCCGAACGCGAACCGGCGCAGCTGCCGTGGGCCGAGCTCGGCGTCGGCATCGTGCTCGAGGCGACCGGCCGCTTCACGTCGGCCACGGCCGCCCGAGCCCACCTCGACGCAGGCGCGAAGAAGGTGCTCGTCAGTGCTCCGTCGGACGGCGCCGATGTCACGCTCGCGTTCGGGGTCAACACCGACGCGTACGACCCGGCCGTGCACACGATCATCTCGAACGCCTCGTGCACGACCAACGCGCTTGCACCGCTGGCCGCGGTCCTCGACGAGCTCGCCGGCATAGAGCACGGCTTCATGACGACGGTTCACGCCTACACCCAGGAACAGAACCTGCAGGACGGCCCGCACCGTGACGCCCGCCGCGCCCGCGCCGCCGCTGTCAACATCGTGCCGACCACGACGGGCGCCGCCAAAGCCATCGGCCTCGTGCTGCCGAACCTCGATGGCAAACTGGCGGGCGACTCGATCCGCGTACCGGTTCCGGTGGGTTCGATCGTCGAACTCAACACGACCGTCGCCCGCGACGTGACGCGCGACGACGTGCTGGCGGCGTACCGCACCGCAGCACAAGGGCCGCTCGCCGGCACCCTCGAGTACTCGGACGACCCGCTCGTGTCCTCCGACATCACGGGCAATCCCGCCTCATCGATCTTCGACGCGGCCCTCACCCGCGTCGACGGCCGCCACATCAAGGTGGTCGCCTGGTACGACAACGAATGGGGCTTCTCGAACCGCGTGATCGACACACTTGAGCTCATCGCCACGCACTGACCGGACGTCAGGACACCCGCCACCTGCCCAGAGCTTGAACCTTCGTTTGGATCAGGCCGGATCAACGAGCGGGGGCCCGGTGCCGTGGACGCAAGGCGGAGGAGGGAGTCATGGCGACCGACGACAGCGCGGCGAGGCGCGGCACCGGGCCCCGCGAGCCCGGCCTCACCCGAACGAAGCACCTCAGCCGCGGCGGATCCGCGCGAGCAGACGTGGAGGTGCATCGCGGGCGTGAAGTCCGCCGGCATGGGCTCCGCCACGAAGCGATCGCGGTCTGCGTGACCGCGATCCGATCAGTCGGTCTTGGCGGCGAAGGGACCGCCGTCGCCGAAAGCGAGCCGCGCGAAGTTCTCGCCGATGCGGCGGTGTGCTGCGGGATCGGGATGGACCTCGTCCGGCAGGGGGAACTCGGCGTAGTCCGTCTCGCCGTACAGGTCGCGTCCGTCCAGGTAGTGCAGGTTCCGGTCGTCGGCCGCCCGCTGGTGGACGATCCTGGTGAGTTCGTCGCGGATGACGTTGAGCGTCAGTCGTCCGGCTGCGCGTTCGGCTGGATCGCCCGTGGCCTTGAACCGCAGGGTGCCGCCGTCGAAGTCGGGCGCGAGGGGGCCGGGAGTGTCCTCCTGGACCGGGCACAGGATGGAGGACACGACCAGTAGCGGCGTGGTCGGATGCCCCTCGCGGATGGTGTCCAGGAAGCCGTGGACTGCGGGGGTGAAGGCGCGCAGGCGCATCACGTCGGAGTTGACGACATTGATGCCGATCTTGAGGCTGATCAGATCCGCGGGTGCGTCCCGCATCGCGCGGGCGGTGAACGGGTCGAGCAGCGCGCTGCCACCGAACCCCATGTTGACCAGCTCCACTCCGCCCAGGGCGGCTGCCAGGGCCGGCCAGATGGCACTCGGATGAGCGGCGTTCGAGCCGTGGCTGATGGAACTGCCGTGGTGCAGCCACACCCTGCGCCCGTTGTCCGGAGCCTGTTCGATGGAGGCGTTGGTGCGCAGCGCGATCAACTCGGTGATCTCCGTATGCGGGAGCCAGATCTCGATGTTCTTGTCACCCGTCGGCAGACCGTGGAAGCGGGCGGTGCCGGGAGGCCCCTCGGACAGCTCGGCGGACTGGGTGAGCATGTCTGTGATGGTGCGGACGTTACCGCCGGTCACCGTGGCCTGGGCGGCGAGATCGCCATCGACCAGCAGGTCGTACACGCCGTCCGCCGGGGCGGGGAAGCCTTGGTAGACCCGCTTGGTGGGCAGCGTGTCGAGTTCAATCGCGGTGGCCCGAGTACGAAAAGCCAATCGCACGCCGGAGGGCTGCGCCTCGGCCATGGCCAGTTGGTCGTCGGGGATCTGTCGGCGCGCCCGGGCGGGCAGCCGATGCGGCAGCAGACCGTGCGAGGTCGCCTCCACATCGAGGAAGCCGCGCAGGATGTCCGCAGTGACAGGTGTGGTGATCCAGTGGTGCTCGGTGTTCATTGCCTCTGCCTGTTGATCAAGAATTTCGGAATGTTCATTTGCGCCGGGGCTCGGCGCGACGGACCCCTCCGGTTCCGCGGTCAGTCCCACTCGAACCATAGCCTTCCCCCCATCCAGCTATATCGATCATGCATTTGCCTAATAGATTTAGGCAAATTAGCGTGTCGTTCATGAAGCCTCTGTCTGAGCAAGAGATCCACCAAGATCACCACATGAAGCGTCCAGCCAGGCACACACCTGAGACCGTGTACCGGCACGTCGGCACCGGCCACCTCTCGCCCCGGATGGCCAAAGGCCGTCGGCGGCACTCGGGCTGGCGATCACCGACGCGATGGTCGAGCGCGGCTGTTCCACCAGGCGATGCAGCGGCGGAACACGCTGCTCTGCTCCTTGTGGCCGGCGCGGTCGGTGTCGCCCAGGGCGAAGTGGCGCAGGGCGGTACCGGTCGACCGCCGCCCTGTGGAGTCACAGTTGGGGAGGTACGTCACCACCGAGGAGGGTGATCAGCTGAGCGAGGAGGGCGTCGAGTTCGCGGCCGACGTCGGCGATCCCCGGGTTGCCGTAGTCGGCGAACAGCAGGCTGGGCTGTTCGACGGCGAGTTTCGTGTCGCCGTCGGGGTCCGCGTAGAGCAAGGTCCGAAGCGGTGCATGCAGCATGACCGAAGGGTCGTGGCGGAACATGCGTTCGGCGATGGTGTGGTTGCCCATCAGGTACTGCGTGGCCTTCCAGAGGGATGGTGATCCCGCCATGACGGCGGTGATGTCGCTGCGGAAGTAGCGCATGAACCCGTGCGGTGCGTTGATCTCGGCGAGCTCGAGCGTGGCCTGCCAGGAGGCCATCTGGAAGAAGCGGTCGAGATCGACCTCGGGGACAAGCATCTCGTAGTGCTCGCGGGCAGCGTCGTAGGAGCGCGGGAGCGCCACAACGAGCCGTCGGGCGGGGTGGTCGATGACGGCGGTGTCCGTGGTCATGGTTGTGCCTGTTCGTCGCCGGAGTGAACGAGTTCGACGTCGTGGATGTCGAGTGTGATGGAGGGGAGGTTGAGGTTGACGCTGTTGTCGGGATTGCGACGGAAGACTCGTCGGCGCGTGGCAACGAGCAGACCGTCGAAGCTCTTGTGGCGGCTGGTGTAGTGGCCGACGAGTGTGCTGCCGTTGACTTCGGTGATGTAGTCCATGCGGCGCTGCATTCCGAGGGCGTCGAAGTAGAACACCTGGTCAGGGTTGTGCGTGGCGATCTCGGGCGGGAAACGCACCTGCAGGCGTCGCCAGGTCTGCCCGGCCTCGCGCCACGGTTCGATCTCGTGGACCCGCACGTCCGGATGGGTGAAGAGGAACGGGGTGGTGAAGTAGTTCCAGCACGCGTAGCCCAGAAAGTAACCGAGATGTGGAGCGTCCCAGGCGCTGTTGCGGAGCATTCCCTTGAAGCCGGCGCGTGCGGGGGCGAGGGTCTCGACCGGTTCACCGTCTAGGGTCTGCATGGTGACGCTGTCGGCGGCGGCGTCGAAGACCATCCGCTGGTCGGGGCGGGTGAACGGGGTGAACACGATGTGCTCTCTGACCGTGTCGAGCGTCAGGATCTGGTCGAACGTCTTGTCCGGCGGCCAGCCCTTCATCGCCCAGATCGGGCCGCCGATGGAGATGTCGACGTTCAGGCCACGCAGAGTGTCCCAGGACTCTTGGCCGCCGGCGGTGGCGATGGCCAGATCGAGGAGTTCGTTACTCATGAGCCACTTTCCGTCGCGATGTGTATGCCGGTCACAATCCGGGGACCACCAGGCCTTCCGGCGGCTGTCAGGGGCGGACGAGAACGAGGCCGACCTTGCCGGGCCGTACCGCGTGCTCCACGGCGTCGGCCAGCTCGCCGAGGCCGTACGTGGCGGCCACCTCGAACTGGTCCTTGAGCTCCAGCGCGATCTGCTTCGCGGTGGCGACGTCGGATGCCCTCCTCTCGGCGGAGGCCTCGGACAGCCACCGGCCGATGTTCTTGCCCCTCAGCGTCAACGATTTGTTGAGCAGTGTCGACGCGTGCACCGGGATCGAGTCTTCGGCAATTTGCCCGTAGCTGACGAGTCTCCCGCCCGGCACCAACAGGTCCAGAAGGCTCTCTGCCAGCTTCCCGCCGATCGGGTCGAGGGCCACACCGACCGGACGGCCGCCGGCTGCCTTGCGGACCTCCTCGGCCCAGCCCGAATGCGCTGTCGACACGACCGGCACGTCGGGGAACCGCTTACGCAGCTCGGCAGCCCCGCGGTCGCTGCGGACGACATTGACCAGTGCCAGGTGGTGAAACCGGCATATGCCAGTCACCAGCCGCCCGACCGACGAGCCCGCGGCGGTCTGCACCACAAGACCGTCGTATCCGAAGGCCAGGTGCTCCTGCGCCTCACGGCGCAGCATCACCGCGGTGAGCGGGTTCGCGAGCATCTGCGCGGCGACCTCGTCCGACAACTCGTCCGGTACGGCGACGACCACCTCGGAGTCCGCCACGATCCGCTGGGACCACGCCCCCGGCTGGGGGAAGACCGTTACGCGGCCACCGACCTCGACACCCGGGGCCAAGCGCGCTCCCGGGCCGATCGCCTCCACCACGCCGGTGGCCTCCAGGCCGGCCGGAACCGGCTGTGCACCCTTCCCCGGGTAGGCTTCGATGGCCTGGAGATCACCGGGGTGCACCGAGAAGGCCGTGGTGCGGATGAGGACCTGGCCGTGCCCGGGCGCTGCCGACTCCGGCTCCTCGATCACGGTCAGGACGTCGGCAGGCACCCCTCCACGTGTGTGGACAACACGACGGTTCATGGTTCTTCTCCTGCGCGCTGGTACGGCCCTGTTCTCCCGAAGCTACGGCGAAGTGACATGTAGCTCTCTGTAATCAGAGTGGCGCTCGGTCAGGGAGAGCGGGGCGAGGTCCGGGGACTTCGCCGATCTGGAGGGCGGCGAAGTCGGCGCGGGCCTGTTCGACGGCTTCGGGGTACGCCTCGCGCTTGGCGTGCTCGGCGAGCGCCCGGTAGATGCTCGCGACGGAGGGGTTGCGTCCCTTGCGCTTGCCGGTGGGGATGATCAGGTCGGGCTGGATCTGCTCGACGGACTCGCCGCCCGCGCGGCGGCGGAGCACGGTGTGGAGCATGTCGTCGGTGATGACCGGCGGCCGGCCGCCGTGCTGGCCCTTGCGGGCCGCGGTGTCGAGCCCTTCGAGCGTGGACTCTCGGATGTTCTCCCGTTCGGTCTCCGCCATCGCCGCGAAGAACGCGAACAGCAGCTTGCCCGGACCGGTGGGGTCGTAGATGCCGGGCAGGGGGCCGGCGAGCATCTCCAGGACCAGGCCGTGGGCGGTGAGGTGGTCGGCGAGGGCGGTGAGTTCGGCGGCGTCGCGGCCGAGCCGCTTCATCTCGTACACGGTGAAGATGACCCGGCAGTGCGGCGCGTGCGCCTTGACCTCCCGCGCCGTCCTCAGCGCCTCCTCGAACTTCGGGCGGACCCGCACCCGGGTGCTGATCTTCTCGCTGAAGATCTTGTCGCGCGGGATGCCGTGCCCCGCGAGCGCGTCGAGCTGGGAGTCGAGTTCCTGCCCGAGCGTCGAGCACCGCGCGTACCCGATGCGGATGTCCGCGCTCGGCAGGTCCGGGTCGATCGGCGCCGGGGGCGGGGTGCCCGGCCGCCACGGCCGGCCCGGGCCGCGGTCGGCCGGGGTGGGCACGCGCAGTGCCTTCTTCAGCCAGGGCACCAGGGTGAAGCGGCGGGTGTGGTAGGCGGAGGCGACCGCGCCGCCGCGCGAGCGGCACGGCGAGCCGGGCTGGGCGTCACACTTCGGACAGGCGTGCTGTTCGACGTTGTCGGCGTCCGACCGGTCGGTTGAGGAAGGCTGCTGAGGGCCCGTCATGAGCCTGGATTTTCGCACAATGCAACTCTCAGAAGGGGGGTCCGTCCTGCTTTTGAGCGAGAACGGGTTCTGAGAACGAATCCGGGTGCGGCGGGGGTCCGGCGGCCGGTTGCTGATCTTGCTCGCGCAAAGGAACGTTTGTGAGAGTAACCGCGTGTGTCAGTCCCCGAAGTCGGCTGCACAGATGGCTGGAGTCGGGTGCAGTGAGCACCGCCTCCGCTCGCGGGCCGTCGGCCTCTGGCGGCTGCTCAGTCGGGTGGGACGGCTGGGTCGATGATCCGATACCCCACGCCGGGTGTGGTGGCGATGGCCGGGGGGTCACCGAGTTTGCGGCGCAGGCGGCTGATGGTCACGGTGACGGTGTTGGTGAACGGGTCGGCGTGTTCGTCCCAGACCTGTTCGAGGAGGTTCTCCGTGCTGAGGAAGGCGGGGCTCGCGTTCATGAGGGCTTCGAGTACCGCGAATTCCTTGACGGAGAGGTCGAGTTGGTGGCCGTCGCGGCTGGCGGTGCGGCGCATAGGATCGAGTTCGATGCCCGCCGTGCTCAGGGTGCGGGACCGGGCGGCGGGGCGGCGGCGGGCCAGGGCGCGGATGCGCAGGATGAGTTCGGGAAAGTGGAAGGGCTTGGCGAGGTAGTCGTCGGCGCCCAGGGTCAGGCCGCTGACGCGGTCGCCGGGTGAGTCGGCGGCGGTCAGCATCAGGACCATCACGCGGCCGTCCCGCTCGGTGATCATCTGGCAGAGGGTGTCGCCGTGGATACCTGGCAGATCGCGATCGAGCACGACGACGTCGTACGCGTTGACGTCCAGCTTGGCCGCGGCGTCGAGCCCGTCGTGGGCCACGTCCACGGCCATGCCCTGGTCGCGCAGTCCCTCGGCGATGACTTCGGCGAGGGGGCGGGCGTCCTCGACCACCAGGACTCTCAACGCGCCACGTCCATCTCTGTGTTGGGAGCTTTCGCCGTCGCCCTGCCGTCCGTACGGGGGAAGGTGATGGTGACGCGCAGTCCGCCGTCGGGGCGGGCGCGCAGGTTCAGGGTGCCGTGGTGGGCCTGGGTGATGGCCGCGACGATGGACAGGCCGAGGCCGCTGCCCTGGCCGGTGCCGGAAGTCCGGTCGGCGCCAAGGCGGCGGAAGGGCTGCGAGAGGTCCGCCACCCGCCGCTGGTCGAGGACCGGGCCGCTGGACTCGACGACTAGGGACACTGCGCCTGCGTCGTCTCCTTCGGCCCGTACCGCGACACTGATCCAGCCCCCGGGGTCGTTGTGCGCGATCGCGTTGTCGACCACGTTGTCGACCGCGCGGCGCAGCAGCGTCTGGCTGCCCCACACCCACGCGGAGTCGTCGATCCCGTTTTCACGCACGGTCAAGCCCTTGGCCGCAATGTCCTTTGCCCGTCCGGTCAGGGCGGTCAGCGCGAGTTGGCCGAGGGTGAGGGGCGCCGAGTCGGTGAACTCGGCGTGCTGGGTACGAGCCAGGACGAGGAAGCTCTCCAGTAGCCGGTCCACTTGGTCGAGTTCGGCGCGCATCCGGGCGGCCAGCGTGGCCGTGGTCTCGGGTACCGGGCCCGGTTTGGCGAGGGCCACATCCAGGGAGGCCCGCATCGTGGTGAGCGGGGTGCGCAGCTCGTGGGAGGCGTTGGCGACGAAGAGGCGCTGGGCGTCGAAGGAGCCCTCCAGGCGGCCGAGGAGGTCGTCGATGGTGTCGGCGAGGTCCTTCACCTCGTCGCCGGGGCCGCCGATGGCCAGGCGTTCGTGCAGGCTGTCGGCGGTGATCCGGCGGGTGGCCGCTGTCATCACGCGCAGCGGGCGCAGCACGCGGCCGGCGACGAACCAGCCGAGGCCGACCGAGATCACCGCCATGACGCCGAGGGCGATGGCGGAGCCGATCAGGATCTGCCGGGACTGGGTGTCGTGCGCCTGGGCCAGCTGCTGCTCCAGCTCGTCGATGCGGCCCTGGGCGTGTGCCGCCGTGGCGGGCTGATCGGTGCCGCCATTGGGGGCGGTCTGGCTGGAGCGGGATCCGCCGGATGCCACCACGGCCGCGATGGCCAGCAGCGCCGTTCCCGACAGCAGGAACAGGGTCACGTACAAGGCGGTGAAGCGGGTGCGGGCAGTGCCACGGCGCAGGCCGAGCCGGGCGGTCAGGCCCGCGAGCCGTCGGGGCGGACCCCATGTCATACGCATGCTTCCCTCTCGCCACCGCACCAGGACACGTACCGGGCCAGGCTAAGCCGAGGCGCCTAACAGCGAGATGACAGTGGCCGTTCGGCCCCTGTAATTCGGTCCGTCACAGGGTGGGGGCCATGAGCGATGAGAGTACGAAGGCGACGATCGAGGTCATCGGTCTGCGTAAACGCTTCGGGCCACAGCTGGCTCTGGACGGGATGACGTTCACCGTGCGGCCCGGACGGGTGACCGGCTTCGTCGGCCCGAACGGCGCGGGCAAGTCCACCACCATGCGCGTGATCCTGGGCCTTGACGCAGCTGAGGAGGGAAAGGCCCTGGTCGGCGGGGTGCCGTACCGCACCCTGCGTCGCCCGCTTCGGCATCTGGGGGCACTGCTCGACGCCTCCGCGCTGCAGCCGAGCCGCACCGCCCGTAACCACCTGCTGTGGCTGGCCCACTCGCAGGGCGTGCCACCCCGGCGCGTGGACGAGGTCATCGAACAGGCCGGCCTGGGCACGGCGGCCCGGCGCAAGGCCGGCGGCTTCTCGCTGGGCATGCGCCAGCGCCTGGGGATCGCGGCGGCGCTGCTTGGTGACCCGCCGGTGGTCATGCTGGACGAGCCGTTCAACGGCCTCGACCCCGACGGCATCGTGTGGATGCGCGGCTTCCTGGCCACGCTTGCCCGGCAGGGCCGCGCCGTCCTGGTCTCCAGTCACCTGATGAGCGAACTCGAAGACACCGCGGACCATCTCGTGGTGATCGGTCGCGGCCGGGTCGTCGCCGACACCAGCGTGTCCGAGCTGCTCGCCGAGGCGTCCGGCGGCAGGGTCACCCTGCGTACCTCCGCGCCTCCGCGCGCCGCCCAGGTCCTGCACGGCGCGGGCGCCACCGTTCTCACCACCGGCCACGACACCCTCGGCGTCACTGGCCTGCCCGACGAGGAGATCGTGGCCCTGCTCGCCCGGAACGGGGTGCCGTTCTCGCAGGTGTCCGCGCACCGGGCGACGCTCGAAGAGGCGTACATGGAGCTCACCCGGGACGCGGTGGAGTACCGGGGCATCCCGGCGGGGGAGGCCACGCGATGACCGCCACCCTCACCCCTCGCCCCCCGGTCACGAGGCGCGCTGAGCGGAGCGGGTTCCTCAGGACGCTGCACGCCGAGTGGACGAAGTTCCGTACGGTACGCGGCTGGGTCCTCGCCATGGCGGGGGCGCTCCTGGTGACGATCGTGGTCGGCCTCATCGGCACGGCCGCCCCCGCCCCCGGCGGTCGCGGCGCCGACTCCGCCTCGTACCCGAAGGGCCCCGGCGGCGAGGCCGTCAACGACAACTTCTACTTCGTCCACAGGACGCTCACCGGCGACGGCGCTCTCACCGTTGCCCTGCGGTCGCTGACCGGTGTGACCGACACCGGGATCGGCAAGACGGCCCAGGGCGCCCAGCCCTGGGCGAAGGCCGGGATCATCGTGAAGGAAAGCCTCCGCCAGGGAGCCCCGTACGCGGCGGTGATGGCCACCGGCGGACACGGCGTGCGCATGCAGTACGACTACACGCACGACACGGCGGGCCCTCCCGGCAAGGTCACCCAGGAGTCCCCGCGCTGGCTGCGGCTGGTCCGCTCCGAAGACAGCCTCACCGGTTACGTCTCCACCGACGGCTCCCACTGGACCAAGGTCGGCTATGCGAAGCTGCCTGGGCTTGCGCGCACCGTGCAGGCCGGGCTCTTCGCCACGTCACCGGAGGCGAAGCAGGACACCGCGGCGGGCACGGGCTTCAGCCCCGCCGTGGCCACCGGCACCTTCGGCCGTCCTGGCCTCACCGGTGGCTGGTCCCAGAGCGCGTGGAGCGGCACACCGGTGGGCGCCGACGCGGGCACCTCCGGCAGCTACACGAACACCACCAAGGGCGGCTTCACCCAGACCGACGGCGGCGGGTTCACCGTGACCGGGGCCGGTGACATCGCACCGGTCGTCGGCGGTCCCGTCATGGGCGTCGGCTTCTCCGTCGAGAACTTCCTCGTCGGCACCTTCGCCGGGCTGATCGTGATGATCGCCGTGGGCACGGTGTTCATCACCGGCGAGTACCGGCGCGGTCTGCTGCGTACGACCATGGCGGCAACTCCCCTGCGGGGCCGGGTGCTTGGTGCCAAAGCATTGGTGGCCGGGGGCGTCGCGTTCGCCATCGGCCTGGTCGCCGCCGCGATCACCATTCCCATCGGGGCACGCAGCGCGCGCGGCAGGGGCTTCCATGTCTTCCCCGTCACGTCGGCGACCGAAGTGCGCGTCATGGTCGGCACCGGCCTGCTCTGCTCAGCCGCCGCTGTGCTCGCTCTCGGCGTCGGTGCCCTGCTGCGGCGCAGCGGCACGGCGGTAGCCCTGGTCATCGCGTCGATCGTGCTGCCCTTCCTGCTTGCCACCTCCGGCGTACTGCCCCCGGGCGTCTCGGAGTGGCTGCTGCGGGTGACCCCGGCTGCGGGCTTCGCCATCCAGCAGACCCTGCCGCAGTACGCGCAGGTGCTCAGCGTGTACGAGCCGTCGACCGGCTACTACCCGCTGGCGCCATGGGCCGGCCTCGCCGTGCTGTGCGGATACGCCGCGCTCGCCTTCGGTCTGGCCGTGGTGCGGCTGCGCGGGAGGGACGTATGAGCCTCCTGAGCGGTGCACGACTCACGAACACGGCGGACGGCGCATGGCGAGGGGACTTCGGCCGCGCCCTGCGCGCGGAGTGGACGAAGCTGCGCACCGCGGGGGACATGGGCAAGTTGCTCCTGCTCGCCGTCGCGCTGACCATGGCCGTCGGCTGCGGCACCGCCAAGGCCGTGAAGTGCCCGGACGCGGGGTGCGGCCAGGACGCTGTCAAGCTCGCCCTGACCGGCGTCACCGTCGGGCAGGCAGTCATCGCCGTCCTCGCGGTGCTGGCCGTCAGCGGCGAGTACGGCACCGGGATGATCCGCACCACGCTCACTGCGATGCCGAACCGGATCACCGTACTCACCGCCAAGGCGACGGCCCTCACCACGGTCGTCCTGATCTCCGGGACGGCTGCCGTCCTCGCCTCGCTCCTTGCCGGCCGCTACATCCTGCCCGGCAACGGATTCACCGAGGCCCACGGCTATGCCCCGTTCTCCCTGGCCGACGGTCCGACCCTGCGCGCGGCCATAGGCTCGGTCCTCTACCTCGCCCTGGTCGCCCTGATCGGCCTCGGCGTGGCGACGGCGGTACGGGAGGCGGCGAGCGCCATCGGGATCGTGCTCGGGCTGCTCTATCTCTTCCCGGTCGTCACCCGGGTGGTCCACGACCCGGAGTGGCAGCGCCACCTCCAGCAGATCTCGCCCATGACCGCCGGGCTCGCGATCCAAGCCACCGTCCATCTGCACGAGCTGCCCATCGGCCCATGGGCCGGCCTGGGCGTGCTCGCCACGTGGGCCGCGGCCGCGCTGCTGGTCGGCAGCCTGCTGCTGCGCAGGCGCGACGCGTAGCCGAATCGCGCCGTCCGCGAGGCACGGTGGCTTCGGGCCCCTCCCCGGCCCGGCGCCTCACCCGGTTAACGATTCAGCCGCCCGCCAGCGACATCGGGGACAGGTCTTCAGGATGCCGACCCGGCCGCACCCTCTGGCGCCGGTTCGGGAGTCCGCGTATCGGGTGCGGTACGGGGGCCGGGCACCATGGACACCACGGCGGCGAGGGCGAGGTGCGAGTTCATGTCCAGCTCGAACCGGCCATAGGGGTTCACGTGGGTCCAGAACAGTGGGGACAGGGCCCGCCGGTCGGCGTCGGTGAGTCGCTTCTGCCACTTCTCCTCGCTCAGGGTGTCCTGGAGCAGCAGGGTGTTGACATGCACCAGAGCGGACTGGAGCAGGTGCAAGGCGAGCATGGAGACCTCCTGGGACTCCTTGTCGGAGCCGGTCAGGTCGCCGTCCTTGCCGTAGAACAGGTCGTGGTTGGCGGAGTTCCAGTTCTCCACGACCTGGAGGCCGTTGTTGATCTCGCGGCGCAGGTCGGCGTCGGCGAGGTAGTCACAGATGAACGCCGTACGCACCGTCCGCCCGAGTTCCTCGATCGCGCGGTAGGTGGGGTGCTTGGGCCCGCCGCGGGTGAAGCGGCGCAGGACCTGCTCGGCCTCGGCGGTGCCCAGGCGCAGGGCGGTGGTGTACTTCACGATCTGGTCGTACTGCTGGCGGATCAGGTCCCAGTCGATCGTTTTGGTCGACAGCACCGGCGCCAGGTTCGGCCACTTCTCATCCTGACCAGCCGCCGGCCGGTACAGCCGCGCCGAGCCGACGTTCTTCAGCCTGGGCAGCAGGTTGAAGCCGAGCATGTGGGCGAAGGCGAACCCGACGATGGAAGCGCCGTGCGTGTCGGTGTACTGCCGGTCGATTTCCACGTCCGTGCAGTGCCGCAGCACACCCTCGATCATCGCGGCGACCTCGGAGGCCGAGCACGACTTGAGCTGGCTGTAGACGCACAGCGACTTCTTCTCGACGTGCCAGTAGATCATCACCCCGGGCCCGCGGTACCGCTGGTGCCACTCGGTCATGAAGTTGCTGGACCAGGAGCCGAACCTCTTGGAATCGCTCGCGCACGCGGTGCCCTCGCCCCACCACGCCGCATCGCGGGCGGCGAAGGTGGCGTTGACCAGCCGCACCAGCGCCGCGCGCAGGTTGGTCCGGTTGACAAACAGGTGCCGCACCCGGCGCAGGACGGCCTCGCTCTCGCCGTGCTTGCCGGTGACCGCGACCCGCTTGATGCCCATGTTCGTGCCCAGGGCGAACAGCACCAGCAGCAGCCGGCGCCGCAGCACCGCCTTCGGGACCGCCTCCCTGGTGGCGACCGAGGTGAACTCACCGGTGAAGCCGGTGGCGAACTCGGCCTCCTTGAGGATGTCGATCAGGTCGATGGTGCCCCAGCGGCGTTCGATCTCCGCCTTCAGGGCGACGAGGTTCTCCGGCTCCTCCTGCTTACCCAACGGCGAGACCTTGATCCACGGCTCGCCGTGCTTCCTGACGATGTCCACCCCGCCCGTGGTCCCCAGCTCCAGCGCGGTGTCAAAGCGAGTCAGGGCCTCGCGCAGCCGCTTCTGAAGGGCCTCGATGAACTTCTCCGGGTCCTGCGGCTGGCGGATCGCGTCGTAGTGCACATCGCGGTTGTCCTCGAAGTCCGGCGGCAGATCGTCCTCCGGGTTCCGCCACCGGTTCGCGCCCGGCACCCAGATCTCGCGGCGCCGCAGCGCGTCCCGCAGCGCCACGAGCACGCACAGCTCGTACGGGATGCGCTCGACCCGGCTCCGCTCATCCACTACCGCCTTGCGCCACTCCTCGCGTACCACCCCGCCCAGCGGGATCCTCTCTGCCTCGTCGAAGAACGCCCCCTCCTTGGCGAGGGGCTGGTCCAGATACCGCTTGAGCAGGTCGATGGCGTCCATCACCGGCCGGTAGGCGGTGTTATTGCACTTCAGTTCCAGCGCGTTCAGCAGCGGCGAGAGCATCCGCCGCCAGTGGTTGGAGTATGACGAGCGCAGCACCGTACGCACCCGGGCCCGGTAGCGGGCCTCGTTCGCCGCGGCCTCCGCGGCGAGGGCCTTCAGTGTGGACTCCCCGGCCACTGGATAGATCACCTTGCGGACCGTGCCGCTCGGCTCGGCGACCGCCGCCTCCGCCAGCCGCAGCAGGATGCCCTCCTTGCCACGGACCCGCTTCATCTCCTTGTTGAACTCGCCCTCGACCTTCTTTTCCGCGCGCGTGTTGATCTTCTGCACGAGCTGGATGAACAGCTCCACCAGCGAGTCGGTGATCTCCGTCGCCCGTACGTGGCACAGCGTCGACAGCAGCGTGTACCGCACCGGCCCGGCCGCAGCGCGCAGGTCCGAGGGGTACTCCTTCGCCGCCCGCGCCCGCCAGGCCGCCACCAGCTTCTCCGACACGTCCGCGAACAGCTCCGGCGGAAGCTTTAGCCCGCGCACCCGCTGGAGCTTGTTCACCTCGGCCAGCAGGCTGTCCAGCCCCAGCGCGCCCGGGTCCGCCTTCAGCTCGGTGAAGAAGGTGCCCCCGCCGCCCGCGCTCTCCTCGTCCGCTCCGGCGTCCTCGGCGATCAGGTCGTCCAGCCGGGACCGGGTCGCCGCCGACAGCCTGCTCACGGTGGTCGCGCAGAACCGTTCCTCGAAGGTGCTGACCGCCTTGCCCACGAGCCGGGCGATCTGTCCTGGGGCTGGCGGCTCCAGCCGGTCCTTGCGGCAGCGGGCCACCACCGCCTCCGCGAGCCGGTCGCGGTTCAGCTCCACCCCGCACAGCTCGACCGCCAGCCACTCGGCGTGCTGGGCCTGGTCGTCCTCGGAGCACTCACGGAAGCCAAACGCTCCCCGGACCTCCATCCGGTGCCGCTTGATCGCCCGCCCCGACCAGTCGTACGCGGCCCACTCCTCCGCAGACACCTTCACCTGCTGGGCGACGTACGACACCGCCAGCACCGGGATCTCCCCGGCGTCCTCCGGGAACCGGGCCTCCACCTCGAAGAACTTCAGCAACAGCGCGAACCCCAACCGGTTCGCCCCCGACTTGTTCCGCAGCCGCTCCTGGTCCTCCTCCAGCAGCGTCCAGACCTCGATCAGGTCCTCCGGCTCCCACTCCTGCCGCACCCCGCGCTCCCTCCGGTCGTCATGACCGGACCAACCTCGCCGAGCACAGCCCCCGATGGGCCCAGAAGATCAAAAACCCTGACAAGCGCACCCCAGATCCGCTACAGAGAGCTACTTGTCACTTCGCCGTAGCCTCGGGAGAACAGGGCCGGTACGTGTGGGTCCTGGCCCGGACATCGACCGCCGTCCTGCGGCCCCAGTTGCACTCCGCCGACTGCACTGCGGAACAAGCGTTTCGTAGCGCACGCGGCCTGCGCCGTACGGGCGGTCCTTGCCGTCGGTTCGTCGTGATTGCCAGGTCAAGCAGTTCGTCATTCACGGGCCGGGTCCTTTCGGGGCGGTGTCGGCATGAGAACCCGATCCGGCGTCCGTGTGGCGGCCGGCCCCATGCACGACGGCCCGTCGGCGCCTCCAACGGGTCAGCCCGTAACACGCTCGACAACGAACGACGAGGAGGTGACTTCAGGGGCTGAACAGCCCGGGGTTCTCGCGGACGTAATCGGCCACTCCCGACGGAGGCCGCCCGGTGACCTGCTCGACCCCGTCCGCCTTGCGGTCGTAGCGATTCTCCGCGTGAAGGCGAGCCATGGTGGAGATGTGCTGGAAGACGTGGTCGGCCAGCCGCAACGGCCTGAGATCGTCGTCGATCCATTCCTGCAAGGGGACGTCGATGTAGCCGACCTGTCGGCCCAGGACTGCGGAGACCTCCGCCGCCATGGCCGCGACGTCCTGCGACCGCGGGCCGGTCAGCTCATAGATCCGGCCGACGTGCGGGGCAGGATCGGCCAGGATCTCCCCCACGACCGCAGCGACATCCCTGGCCGCCACAGGGGAAGTCTTCGCCCGGCCGAAGGGCAGCCTGATGCTTCCGTACTTCACGATCGAGGAAAAGCCCACACGGAACAGCGGGTTCTCCATGAACACGGTGGGCCTGACCTGGACGACGGGCAGGCCCGACCAGCCGAGGACCTGCTCCACCAGCCACTGCTGCCGCTGCTGCACGGACTCGGAGGTGCTGGTGAGGTGCATCTCGGAGACAGTCAACTGCGACATGTTCACGAACACTTCCAGGGACCCGTACGCACGCGTGACGGCCGCCACCGTCACCGCGGCCTCCAGATACTGCGCCGACACGCTCATGCCGAAGTACATACGTCCACAACCGGCCAGGGCGTCAGCGACGTCGCCCGCGCGCGTGAGGTCGCCGACGACGGTCTCGGCGCCCGTCGCGCGCAGCGCCTCCGCCCGCTCGTCATCGCGGTGCACCATGGCCCGGACGGGCAGGCCCCGACGTCGAAGGCCTTCGACCACGGAGCGCCCGACGCCGCCGACACTGCCCGCCGCGCCTGTCACCAGAATGGGTAGCGCACTGGCTTCCGGGGTGCGGTCCATAGGTGCAGCTTGTGACGCGTACGACCAGGGCGCAACCGGAGCCCGCAGAACCGTAGGCACCGCGACATCGGTCGTCGCCACGGACTTTCGTGGCATGCGCCTCGGACGGATCATCACAGCCGACGGAGGACGTCGCCTCGTCGCCGTGCAGCCGCAGGGCCGGCCTGATGTCCCCCCGAGTGGTTGCCGGGGGCATATCGGCTGCAGGCGCCGTCGGCTTCGCGCCGGTGCGGAGCCGGAGTTCCCGGCGGGTCCGCAGGCATCGACCCGGGTGGCGCCTTGAGTTGTGACGGTTTGCGTTCGTGATGCTGTGTGTTCGCGTCCTGCTCCGCGATCGAGGCGAGGGCCTTGTGGACCTGCCCGGCAGCGAGGGAAGCCGGGGCCGTTGTCAGTGGGGCCGTCTACTGTGCCGATCATGTCTGACGATCTGCGGAACGACGGCCTGCGGGCCGAACCCATGGCTGTGGATGAGTGGTTGCCGGATCCCGGGCTCCCGATGGTGCCGTTGGAGCCCGGGACGCGGAGGGGGGCAGCCGCGTACTGGGGAGCCCGCTCCCCTGTCGCCCTTCGTTCCGCCGACGAACTCGACACCGGGGCCGGGGAGAAGCACTTCACCGGGGACTTCGAGATCCATCTGACGGTACGTCTGCGCGAGAGGGAAGAAGCGTCGTTGCTTCGCTTCGCGGAGCACAACGGGGTGAAGTACTCCCGAATCGTCCTGGATAGGGGGAAGACGCCGGACCAACCGATGCTCACCACCACCGGCCGTGGGACTTTGGCCCTGCAACGGGCCACTGCCGGAGGGCGCGTGGAACAACTGCGCAGTGAGGGCTTCGAGGTCGCACGTGTGAAGATCGAGGCGGCACCATGGAACAAGGACGTGCCGCAGACAACCCGGGAGGCTGCGGCGCTCCCGCCGCAGTGCTACTTCGAGCACCATGTGAAGCTGGCGCTGACCGATGTCGATCAGGTGGCAGCCGTACGGGAGCTGTGCGCGCCCCACGCGGCGCACGTCTCCCGCAATGCCCGCCGTCCACTCAGCGGGGGCCGCCACGAGCGCTTCGTCACGCAACGCTGCCGACCGGTCGGCCGTCCTGCTGCTCGCGCGCGACTGGACGCCCTGCTGGCATCGCTCGCCGACGCCGGGTTCTCGGCCGTGGAGGTCGAGGAGGAGTTCGTTGTGCACGACGACAACCTCCTCATGGACGAAGGCTGGATGGTCGCGGACGGGAGCGGTGCCGCATGACGAAGAGCGATCGGAACCGTCCGACTCCCCCGGCACCGAAGGAGGCGATCGAGGGCTGGGAACCACCGCCGGAGGAGTTCGACCGTCGATCGCGGGCCGGGGAGCCGGAGTTCGCGGACCCGGCACAGGCCGTACGCTGGCGGACCGCCCGCCGGGCGGCGATCGATCACGTGCTCGCTCTGATCGCCGGATCCTGGTGGAGCGACAGTCTGGTACTGCGGGGCAGCCTGCCGCTACAGGCATGGGCCGGTGAGCCGGCCCGGGAGCCGGCTGACCTCGACTGGGTGGTGGTTGGCGACATGCTCAACACGGGCTGGCAGTATGGAAACCTCATCGACCTGACCCGCACCTGGCCCGCCGTGGTGGACGCGCTGGAGCCAGCTGACGATGCGCACGGCATTCAGGGGACCTGGGATGCGAGGCAGCCGTCGTCGGACCTGAAGCGGCTGCTGGAGGCCGCCTCGACGGACGGGGAAGCCGAATCCTTGTACGGGGACCTGCTTGAGCGGATCAGGGAACGACCCGAGGCACCGGGCGGCGTGCTGCTCGACGCCGATCAGGCGTACGCGGAGTCGAGCGACGGGGGATGGTCGTACCACGGGCCGGGGGTGCGGCTGGAAGTGCCCTGGCGGGCATTCGGGTTGCCGCCCGGCCGGATACGCGTGGACTTCGCCACCGACGACATGTTCTCCGATCCGCCGGAGTTGGCGGCCTTGCCGGTCGGCTGCGGCGAACCACCCGCCGTGGTCCAGACGGCCAGCCGGGAACTGTCGCTTGCCTGGAAGATCCTCTGGCTGCAAGTCGAGTCCGAGGAGGACGGCGGCGCCCAGGGCAAGGACCTCTACGACGCCGTCCTCCTGGCCGAGGACAGCCGTACCAGGCTGTCCACGAGTCTCCTGGAAGACGTCTTGTCCGGCGGATACGGCCACACAGACGCCAATGGGCTCGACCCGGACCGGGTACGCCAATGGCCAATGGCATGGGGGCAGTTCCAAACCGAGTATCCCTGGGTGCAGGGGAGCGCGGAGGAATGGTTGTCCCGCTTGACCGCGGCACTCACTTCGATGTTCGCGGCGGCGGTACCCACAACGACCGATCTCGAGGTCGGCGACTCGGTGACAATCAGCGGTGGCCCCTTTGCCACCTTCCAGGCAATCGTCAACGAGGTCAGTCCGCACTCGAAAAGGGCCAGGGTTCTGGTCCATGCGTTCCACCGGGAGACCACGGTCGACCTCTCCTTCGACCAAGTGCGGAAGAATTGATGAGGTGGGCACCGGACGTGTTCCTGGCTCACGCCCAGGGCCGCGAGTTCCGTGTGACCGATGGCTTCAAGTCGGTGCCCATGACCACACATCCGCCATCCCCCAGGGCTGTCGCCGGACGGATCCTCCGCCGCCCCGAACTCTTTCCGAGATCGAACAGCTCCAGCTCAAGAACGCCCGAGCCCGCCGCCCAGGGCCGGATGCCCTCACCTGCTACGTCCGACCCTTCGCGACCAGGCTCTCCCGGCTCCGCAATCGGGTCGACGCCGGGCTCGGCCGGGACTTACGATCGGGCGTGGCGATCAAGTACGTGTGGCGCGGCGACTTCGACAACACTTCACTCAACGCGCTGCACGCCGACGGCTTCGGTCACCCGGTCGCTCGGACCGACTGGCGGGCACGACTCGAACGCCACAGCCTCGGCTGGGTCTGCGCCTGGGAAGACGACTCCCTGATCGGCTTCGTCAACGTTGTCTGGGACGGCGGAGCCCATGCTTTCATCCTGGACACGGTGGTCGCTCGGCATCGCCAGGCAAAAGGAATCGGTGCCGGGCTCGTTGCGATCGCAGCAGACGAAGCCCGTGCCGCGAAGTGCGCGTGGCTTCACGTCGACTTCGAGGACCACCTGCGTCCGTTCTATTTCGATGCCTGTGGCTTCAAAGCGACGACAGCCGGACTGATCGCGCTGTAGCGCGGCAATACCAGCCCTCGATCTTCTGTACACGACCAGGCGCGGAGCAACGGTATCTCCTACGAACTCCGCCCGACCTCAGCTGTCACGGAGCGTGGCCTCGCCACAGAAGTTTGCCTGTACGTGGCGGCCGGCGCGTCGTTGCTCGGCCGTGAGCCCTCGGCCAGGAACCACCCGATCGGCTGCAGGCAGGGGCCTCCGTCCGCACGCCAGAGGTGATCGTGCCGGCCTTCGCGTTGGCGCGCAGCAGGCGGTCGGGCGCCTGGGCCTCCGGGCCGAGCGCCGGTGCTGCCGGGCCGCCCGGTGAATGGGCGGCCCGGCGGAGCGCGGCGGACCGGCTCGGCAACGACGTGTCCGATCCCCGCACCCACGCCCTGGCGTGGTCGCACTGGCGCGGACACCACCAAGCCGTCTCGCAACGCTCCCCTACGGAAAGAGAGGCATTGCAGGAATCGAAATCCCACTGGAGTACCGGATCACCGGCCCATCGGCGGCGTCCCGGACGTTCGTCGGACTCGACTGCCTTGAAACGCCGTGGCCCCGATCCCTATGGCACTACGACAGTCAGTGATGTGTCGATCAACTGGAAGCCGAGCTTCTCGTAGACGCGGCGGGCCGGATTCGCATCACTCACGGCAAGCGAGACCTCGGCCAACCCGTCGGCCGCAGCCACACCGAGCACCCGTCGCAACAGATCGGCACCAAGGCCCTTGTAGCAGGCTTCGGGGCGGCGGAATACGTCCGCAATCCATGGCCGACCGTCACGGTCGGTGAGGATCGCCCCAGCGACAACGCGGTCCGTCTCGTCCACCACCAGGGCACTGCATGGAAGGACCGGCCCGAGGACGGAGCCCGCCAGCATCGGTTTCAGGAGCTCGTTCAGGGCTTCTTCGTCGCTGCCACGGTGATGGTCCGGATGACCGGCAGGAAAGGCGGCTCGCCACGCCGGGAACACGGCGCCGGCATCACGGTCGCAAGGGACTGCCCGCAGTCCCTTGCCCAAGACCCGCGAGGACCAGTCGGTCGGCGGCGGGCATCCGACCAAGTCTCTCCGCATCTCGTGGGCGTGTCTCATCACCCGTCCACCACGGCGCAGCAGGTGCTCGCCGAGCTCCATAGATCCCGAGACCGCCCATCCGGACATGCCGGAGACGATGGTGTCCACCGGGTCGGGGCCGACCACTTCGACCAGGTCCGCCCACGGGTGCCCCTCGCGAACACCCTGCTGATAGGTCAGGACCGGCACTCCCTGCCGATTGGTCAGGGTCTGGCGCTGCTCGTCGTTCTCAGTCACTCGTCATCCTTGATAGACCGCATGTACCTCGGTGCGGCATTCTCCGGTTCCGCATTCGGCATGGCAACAGAATTCCGCAGTTCACACGCCTGCACGACAGCTCGATGGTCTGCAAACCGCAGCAGCGGGGCAGATCACCGCCAAGGCCCGGGATCCGCCCCAGCAGCCCCGCTGAACTTCCAGGCAGTGGCTACCCGCTGCACCGTGAGTTGCGTCGAAAGCCCGGATGCGGTGTGCACCGCCACCACTCGGACAGAACCAGGCCCCGCTCGGCCACGGCAGGCCCAGAAGTCATGGCCCCCCTTCGCACGCCGACCGCCCCGCCCCGGGAAACACGCACACCCGACCGTTGGCTCGCGGGCCCCGCACGCCTCCCCTTCGGCAGCCGTGCGGGTCCCGCGTACTCACCGTGCGCGACACACAGGAAGAACCAGCGGCGCGCGGAAGGGCCCCGGACCGAACCGACGATGCTGTTGGGTTAATCCGGGGCATGGCGTGACGTCTGCCTTCGAGACCCGGTTGTGGTCTTGAAGGCCGACGTTGTCGTATGGGGTGGGTGCGGATGTCGATGCAGCCGAAGGGATCCGGGGAGATCCCGGCGGAGCGGGTTCCGGGACCGGCTGGTGGAGGCTGACGCCGGGCGGCGGGTGCTGGACGGCATCCTGGTCGCGGCCCGGGAGAAGGGTCTGCTGAAGACGGCGGGCCGAGCCCGCACTGACGCCACGCATGTGCTGTCGTCGGTGCGGGAGCTGTCGTGGTTGGAGATGGTGGCCGAGACCCTGCGATCCGCGCTCGACGCACTTGCCCAGGCTGCCCCGGACTGGCTGGTGGGTGTCGCGGAGCCGGACTGGTTCAGGCACTACGCCACCAGGGCCGAGGACTCCCGGTTCCCCAAGGCTCGCGCCAGGCGCGATGAGGTGGGCTTACGGGTCGGTCGTGACGGGATGCTTCTGCTTGAGGCGGTCTTCGCCGCTGACGCACCGCCTGGCCTGGGCACCCTGACGGAGGTGGAGACCTTGCGGCAGATGTGGGTCCAGCACTTCCACCTGGTGGAGGGCGAGGTGAGGCGGCGGGACCCAAAAGACCGCCCGCCGGGCACGTTGCGCCTGGTCACCCCCTATGACACCGAGGCCGGCAGGGCTGCTCCGAGCCGGACCGGCCGGGCCTGCCATGGGGGTCGGTGCCAATGGCGCGGGAGAGGCATGTCCGGGCACATGCCGATGAACCGGACGCCGCGGCCGAGCACGGAGAGGCGACCGGATGAGGCGAACCAGGTGGCCGCATCGATCAGGAATCGAGAAGCGCGGGTCACAGAGTCGCACCTAGCATGATCTCCATGGACATCACCATTCACACGAGCGTTCTTCCGCACGACGACCCGGACGCGTCCCTGGCCTTCTACCGCGACATCCTCGGCTTCGAGGTCCGCAGCGATGTCGGACAGGGCAAGATGCGCTGGATCACGGTCGGTCCCGCCGGCCAGCCCGACACGTCCATCCTCCTGGCACCGCCGGCCGTCGACCCCGGAGTCACCGAGGACGAGCGCCGCACCATCACCGAGATGATGGCCAAGGGCACCTACGGCTGGATCCTGCTGGCCACCCGGGACCTCGACGGCACCTTCGAGAGGGTCCAGGCCGACAACGCCGAGGTCGTCCAGGAGCCGACCGAACAGCCCTACGGCATCCGCGACTGCGCCTTCCGTGACCCCGCGGGCAACCTGGTCCGCATCCAGGAACTCCGCTGAGCCGCCCAACGGCATGCCACCCAGCACCTACCGCCGGCACGCGATGAGTTCCGCGGCGGGGATACCGCCATGCGTGGCAAAACACGTGACCAGACCGGTCAGGAACCAACAAGCGCCGACCACCGAGCTGCAACCGGCTTGACGACCAAGACATCCACCAACCCGGTCACCCTCCACTCGGCCGGCCTCACGACCAACCAGTCACCAGGGCGCGCTCGATCCGCCCGGTCCACCGGTCGGGTCCCGGTCGAACAGCATGTGCCACCACCAGCAGCAGAACCCGCCGGCTGCAGAGCCCACCGGCTCGCGACATCCCTGTGGCAGCCGGCCGGACGTGGCCGTGCCACCATCCGGTTCATCGATACGCCCGGCCCCGCACATAGGCGATGACGAGGGCAACAGCGGTGACGGCGCACACCAGCATGCCGAGGGCCAGGAAGGCGTAGCCCGCCTCGCTGATACCCGGTTCGGAGGTCTGTACCGCGGTCATGCCGTTGCCGACGGAGATCCGGTGTTCCTTGTCCGGGTGGGCGACGATGTAGAGGACCATGGCGGCGACGGCCGCCACGCACACCACCACCCCGGCCAGCGGCCAGGCGCCCGCTCTGCCGTACCAGGGGACCTTGGGGACCAGAGCGACATGCGGGCACCGCGTCAGCAGCGCACGCCCCAGATCAGCAGGGCGCTCGGCCAACCCGTCCGCCCGGAGCCGTCGGCCGTCGTCCAAGCCGATCACGCAACGGTGTCCATTCCCCAGCCGGGCTGCGAGGGCGTTGACGGATTCGCCATCGACGTGGAGCGAGGTGACACGGTCCCAGGACCAGCCCGACACCCCGCGCCCGGACCCGTGGACCAGCCCGCCCTCCCGCACCTCGAAGTACTCCCCCGGCTCGCCGCGCACCGCCCGGACGACCTGGGTCACCGCCACGCCCATGGCGCCCAGCGCCACACCGAGCAACAGCCCGATCGCCTTGTTGCTGCCGGCCGACCCGTCGCCTGTCGCGGATATGCCCCACACGCCCAGCCAGCCGCAGGGGACGGCTATGAGCAGGGCCCAGCCAGCGTTCACCCACCGCTTGCGGTGGTCGACCGCGTGCCGGCTGACCACGGGGCCGAGCTCCTCGAAAGCGTTTGCTCCCTCGATTTCCATCACTGCGCAAGTCAAACACCAGGCGTGGCCGGCCTCAAGATCCAGGCGATACAGTTCGGTTGCTGTCGAACGGAAGAGCTCGGAGGACCTCGGGATCACGGGCTGCCGCTCAGGCGGCTGGGGGCGCCCGCCTGTCCGGCACCCGGGCGATGAGATCTGCGTGTCCGATCGGTCCACAGAACGGGCCGGTGGCGAAATCGCGCGCCGGTGCGCTGGTTGACAAGGTTGACACGGCGCCGGGCGGATCACTCATGCCGTCCCGGCGGAACAGGGGGGTCGAGGCCTTCCCCGACTGCGAACCGAGACGTGCCTGGATCCGTTCGACGTCGGGTACGTCCAGTCGTCTGGCGATCACGAGGGAGAGCGACAGCCAGGCTACATCTGGGATCTGCGGCCGTCCCCGCCCGGCTCCGCCCGTTGGGCCGGGAGACCGGCCGGCTCACGCTGGCGCAACCACTTCCCCTGCATGTCGGAGAGCGTGTCCTGCTGCGCGACCCCGGTATGTACCGGATCGTCGCCGGAGCGACGATCCTCGAAACGAGGTCCGCGCCCCTGCGTCGCCGCGGCGCGGCAACCGCGCGTGCCGTGGAACTCTCGTCACTGCCACAAACCCCCGACTGCGCGCGGTACATGCGGCTGCACCACTGCGCCAAGCGGTCCGATCTGCTGGAAGCCGGCCTGCTGCGGCCCGGTGCCGAGCCTCCCCCGACGACCAGGAGAGTCGGGGGCTGGGTGATCCACAACAACCTCTGGGAATCGTGGCGCCAGCGGCGGCTGCGCACCGGAGGGCCGGCGGCCTTCGGACCGTACGGATCCGACGGGTGAGCGACCTCGGGCGTGAGCCGTTCCCGATCCGAAACGCTCAGTACCGGGGCCGCCGTCACGCTCGTGATCAGGCGTGTCCCCTGGAAAATGCCGACCTCCCTGAGACTCTTCCGGCGCCCGGGACACCTTCGCCGCGGCCGGACCGGGCCACTGCGCCACCCGGACCTCGCGCCGGCCCCGTCCACGCGCGTCCGGTCATCGGGATGCGTCGGTCGGCTGTGCGGGACACCATGGGGGAATGGCGACAGCACCCATCACCGTCCATGCGCCGACCCCGTCCGGCGGGCGCCCCGTGACGGTGCACATCAACAACCGTGAGGAGAGACTCGGCCTCGCTCACAGCGACCACGACCTCGTCGTCTTTCTCGCCGATGCCGGAATGGCGGATCCGGAACGGATCCTCGACAACCCCGCCGTGGTCCGATGGACAGGCGCCGAGGCCCATCGGTACGAGTCCCCCGCGCAGCGGTCCGACCCCGGCTGAGCACCGGCCGAGCGGTCCCGGTCCGCTACGGCACCTTCCCGTCGGCGCCGCTCTACCGATCATGTACCGGGACGGAGTGGCCCTCGGAGTAGTCATTGACCCATCCGCACCCCGCGCAGGCGTAGCGGCCGTCGAGTCCCGCGATGTGGGTGCCGCAGCGGGAACAGTCCATATAGGTGATCACTGGCTGGTGGGCAGGCAACCGGTCACCGGAGCGGCTTCGAGCTGTGGGGCGTTCGTCAGCCATGGTCCGAGGCTACCGAAGCAGCGCCACCCCTGACCCCGGAAGACCAGCCGCAACGGCCGGAGCATGCCTCCCGGCTTCCCGAGGCCGTACACCCGTGGCACACCGGTCCGTGAGGGCCCCGCCCGGTCCCGCACGGGGCCGTCCGGCGTGCACCGCGCGGTGGAATCGGGTATCGGAACTGTCTGAATGCCTGCGGTCCGGGGCCCATGTGCCGCCCCGGCCGCCGGTGCCGGTTGCCGTGCGTGGACGTGTATGACGTGGACGTGTATGACGTGGACGTGTCCGGAGCGGTCAGACCTGTTCGAAGTGGAACGCTTTGATGAAGCAGTCGCGGGGTTGGGCGACCGCGAAGAGGATGCACCCCACGAGTGACTGCGCGGTGAGGGCGTCCTTGGCCTCGCGCGGTGTGGTCTCCCACTCCTCGGACAGCGGGTCAGGGTTGTCGAAGTCGGGTGGGTAGAGGGAGATCACCCGTACTCCCTGGGGCCGCAGGCGCTTGGAGAGGATCTCGGTGAAGCCTGCCTGGGCGCTCTTGGCCGCGTAGAAGGCGTCGTGTGCGTCCGAGCGCTGATGACCAGCTGTTCCGCAGGCGGAGACCATGGTCACCACATCGGGTCTGTCCGAGTTGAGCAGGAGAGGGAGGAAGTTCTTCACGGTCAGGACGGTTCCTGTGGCGCCGGATGCGATGGTGTCGACGACATCGGTGTCCGAGGCGGACGCGAGGTCCGGGCCTCCGAGGTAGCGGGAGCCGTTGTTGATCAGCACGTCGATGTGATCGGTGTGTCGGGCGACGCCAGCAGCGAAGTCGCGGACAGAGGCAGGGTCCGTCAGGTCGCAAGCGAACGCGTGGACCTGCTGGTGCCCTCGGTCGCGAATCTCGTCACGGACACGCTCAGCGGCGGCGAGAGTGCGCGCGGAGAGGAAGACCTCGGCGCCGAGGTCCGCAAAACGGATGGCCAGAGTGCGGCCGAAATCGCGGCCGGCGGCGGTGATGACCACTCGGTGGTCGTCGAGTCGCATGGGGGTACTCCTGATTCATGGGATCGGATGTTGCGGTGGAGTGCGGATACTGACCTCGGCAGCGTAGGCGGCCCAGTATCCGCCGCCCGCCCGCTGCCACCAGGCCGGCGGGCGGCGACGACGTCCCGGTCGCGTCAGCGGGCGCCGTACACCGGCTGGGGCGTCTCGGACGCGGCGAGCAGCTCGGCCGCCGCCGCCCCGGCCTCGGCCGGGCTCCAGCGGGCACCCTTGTCGACGGTGGGGCCCGGCCGCCAGCCCTCCATCACGGTGATCCGGCCGGCCTCGGCCTCGAAGACCCGGCCGGTCACCCCGGCGCATGCCGCCGATCCCAGCCAGACGACGAGCGGCGACACGTTCTCCGGGGCCATCGCGTCGAATCCGCCATCTCCGGGCGCCGCCATGGACTCGGCGAAGGTCTGCTCGGTCATCCGGGTGCGGGCGGCCGGGGCGATCGCGTTGACCTGGACCCCGTAACGGCCCATCTCGGCGGCGGCCACCAGTGTCAGGCCGACGATTCCGGCCTTTGCCGCGGAGTAGTTGCCCTGGCCGACACTGCCCGACAGCCCTGCCCCCGAGCTGGTGTTGACCACACGGGCCTCGGGGAGCCGGCCTGCCCTGGCCTCGGCGCGCCAGTGCGCCGCCGCGTGCTTGAGCGGCAGGAAATGCCCCTTGAGGTGGACGCGCATCACCGCGTCCCAGTCGTCCTCGTCCAGGTTCACGAGCATCCGGTCGCGGAGGAATCCGGCGTTGTTGACGAGGGTGTCCAGCCGGCCGAAGGAGTCGAGCGCGGTGGCGACGAGGGAGGCCGCGCCGTCGGTGGTGGCGATGTCGCCGCTGTGCGCGACGGCTTCACCGCCAAACGCACGGATCTCCTCGACGACCTGCTGCGCGGGACCGGTGCCCGCTCCGGAGCCGTCGAGGTCCACGCCGAGGTCGTTGACGACGACCCTGGCGCCCTCGGCGGCGAGGGCCAGGGCATGTGCGCGGCCGAGTCCGCGGCCGGCGCCGGTGACGACGGCGACGCGTCCGGCGCACAGGGCGGTCGGTGTGGTCATGTCGGGTGTCCTTCCGGTTGGGGCGGGAGCGGGGCGGCCGTACCGCTCAATGGCATGACGCTCTCCCGCGGCTTCCGCATCACTGCTACGTTTTACCTAACAAACATTTGGTGGAAAGGTAGCTGATCTGCTCATGGGTGTCTCCACCTCCGCCCCGGAAGAGGGCATCGCGGTCGTCACCGTGGACTTCCCCCCGGTCAACGCCCTCCCCGTGCAGGGCTGGTACGAGCTGGCGGCCGCAGTGCGTGCCGCCGGAGCCGACCCGAAGGTCCGGTGCGTGGTGCTCAGCGCCGAGGGCCGCGGCTTCAACGCGGGCGTGGACATCAAGGAGATGCAGCGCACGGCCGGGCACGAGGCGCTGATCGGCGCCAACCGGGGCTGCTACGAGGCGTTCGCCGCGGTCTACGAGTGCGAGGTTCCCGTGGTCGCCGCCGTACACGGCTTCTGCCTGGGCGGCGGCATCGGCCTGGTGGGCAACGCGGACGCCGTCGTGGCCAGCGACGACGCGACCTTCGGTCTCCCGGAGCTGGACCGCGGCGCACTCGGCGCGGCCACGCACCTCGCACGACTCGTCCCCCAGCACCTGATGCGGACCCTGTACTACACCTCGCGCACGGCGACGGCCGAGGAGTTGCACCGGCACGGCTCGGTGTGGCGGGTGGTCCCGCGCGACGGTCTCGCGGAGGCCGCCCTCGAACTCGCGCGTGAGATCTCCGCCAAGGACGGCAATCTGATCCGGCTGGCCAAGGCCGCCATCAACGGCATCGACCCGGTCGACGTACGCCGCAGCTACCGGTTCGAGCAGGGCTTCACCTTCGAGGCCAATCTCAGCGGCGTCGCCGACCGCGTGCGCGACACCTTCGGCACGGACAAGGAGCAGCAGGCGTGACACAGGACAAGACGATGACGGCCGACGATGTCGTCGGCCGTCTGGAGAGCGGCATGACGATCGGCATCGGTGGCTGGGGCTCGCGCCGCAAGCCGATGGCGCTGGTGCGGGCGCTGCTGCGCTCGGACCTCACCGACCTGACCGTGGTCTCGTACGGCGGCCCGGACGTCGGGCTGCTCGCGGCCGCGGGGAAGGTCCGCAAGCTGGTCGCGGCGTTCGGGACGCTCGACTCCATACCGCTCGAACCGCACTTCACCGCGGCCCGGCAACGGGGCGCGTTCGAGATGGTCGAGCTCGACGAGGCGATGCTGATGTGGGGCCTGACCGCCGGGGCGCACCGGCTGCCCTTCATGCCGGTACGGGCCGGCCTCGGATCGGACGTAATGAAGGTCAACCCGTCGCTGCGCACCGTCGTCTCACCGTACGAGGACGGTGAGGAGCTGGTCGCGGCACCGGCCCTGCGTCTGGACGCGGGCCTGGTCCACCTCAACCGCGCCGACGCACAGGGCAACGGCCAGTACCTGGGCCCCGACCCGTACTTCGACGACCTGTTCTGCGCGGCCGCCGACCACGCGTACGTCTCCTGCGAGCGGATCGTCGACACGGCGGACCTGCTCAAGGAGCACGGACCGCAGACCCTCCTGGTCAAGCGCCTGTTCGTGGACGGCGTCGTCGAGACACCGAACGGCGCGCACTTCACGTCCTGCGTGCCCGACCACGAACGCGACGAGGCCTTCCAGCGCGCCTACGTCCGAGCCGCCCGCGACCCCGAGGCGTGGCGGGCCTTCTACGAACGGTTCCTGTCCGGGGACGAAGCCGCGTACCAGGCCGCCGTGAGGGCGTTCCACCAGGAGGAAGCATGAGCGCCGACGAGACCGGCACCCCGACGGCGACCCGCGCCGACTACTGCGTGGTGGCCTGTGCCGAGGCCTGGCGGAACGCCGGCGAGGTCCTCGCCAGCCCCATGGGCACCGTCCCGGCGATCGGGGCGCGTCTGGCGAAGCTCACCTTCTCGCCCGACCTGCTGCTGACCGACGGCGAGGCGCTGCTCATGGGCGACGTGCCCGCGGTGGGGGTGAAGCCGGGGATCGTCGAGGGCTGGCTGCCGTTCCGTCAGCACCTCGCACTCACCGCCACCGGCCGTCGGCATGTGATGATGGGCGCCAGCCAGCTCGACCGGTACGGCAACCAGAACATCTCCTGCATCGGCGACTGGGCCAGGCCCGTGCGACAGCTGCTCGGAGTGCGCGGCGCTCCCGGCAACACCCTGAACAATCCGACGAGTTACTGGGTGCCCAGGCATTCGGCGCGGGTGTTCGTCGAGCGCGTCGACATGGTGAGCGGCGTCGGGTACGACCGGGCCGCGGCGGCCGGCCCCTCCGCGACCCGCTACCACCGCATCCCCGACGTCATCAGCAATCTGGGCGTCTTCGACTTCGAGACCCCCGACCGTACGATGCGGCTGCGCTCCCTGCATCCCGGAGTCACCGTCGAGCAGGTCTCCGAGGCCACCGGATTCGCCTTCACGATCCCCGACGAGGTGCCCCTCACCCGCGAGCCCACCGAGGCGGAACTGCGGCTGATCCGCGAGGTCATCGATCCGAAGGGGCAACGCGAGCGCGAGGTTCCGGCATGAGCGGGCCCGGGTCGATCCCCACCACGCTCACCGCACTGACGGGGGTCCGGCATCCGATCGTGCAGACCGGGATGGGCTGGGTGGCCGGCCCTCGCCTCGTGTCCGCCGCCGCGAACGCGGGAGCCCTCGGGATTCTCGCCTCCGCCACGATGAGCGTCGAACAGCTGCGCGCTGCGGTACGCGAGGTCCGGTCCCGTACGGACGCGCCGTTCGGCGTCAATCTGCGGGCGGACGCCGGGGACGCCGGCGAACGGGTGCGGATCATCATCGACGAGGAGGTGCGGGTGGCGTCCTTCGCGCTCGCGCCGTCGAAGGAGCTGATCGCCCGGCTCAAGGAGGCGGGCGTCGTCGTCATCCCTTCCGTGGGGGCCCGGCGGCACGCGGAGAAAGTGGCCGCGTGGGGTGCCGACGCGGTGATGGTGCAGGGCGGCGAGGGCGGCGGCCACACGGGGAACGTGGCCACCACGGTGCTGCTCCCCCAGGTCGTGGACGCCGTGGGCATCCCGGTGATCGCGGCCGGCGGCTTCCACGACGGCCGCGGTCTGCTCGCCGCGCTCGCCTACGGGGCGGCCGGGATCGGCATGGGCACGCGTTTCCTGCTCACCTCCGACAGCACCGTCCCGGCGGCGGTGAAGGCGAAGTACCTGGCCGCCACGGTGAAGGACGTCACGGTCACGACCAAGGTGGACGGGCTGCCGCACCGCATGCTGCGCACCGAACTGGTCGACGCCCTGGAGCGTTCGGGTCGGGCGGCCTCGCTGTTGCGGGCGCTGCGCCATGCCTCGGCCTTCAGGAAGGAGTCCGGGGCGAGCTGGCCCCGGCTGGTCCGCGACGGACTGGCGATGAGGCACGGCAGGGAGCTGACCTGGAGTCAGGTCCTCATGGCCGCCAACACCCCGATGCTCCTGAAGGCCTCGATGATCGACGGGCGCACCGATCTCGGGGTGATGGCCTCGGGGCAGGTGGCGGGCCTGATCGACGATCTGCCGTCCTGTGCGGAACTCGTCGACCGCATCATGGCCGAGGCGCAGGCCACGCTGAAGACGCTCTCCGGGACCGGTTGACGGTCTCCCGCGTACGCCGCCGGGGCGGTCCGGACTCGAAACCGCCCCGATCCGTGTGGAGGGGACGGCGACGGCCACCCGGTGTGCCCGTCCAGGAGGCAGCGCCCCGGTACATGGGCCGGCCGGGGCGTCAGGGGCGGATCTCCCTGGGCAGGCCGAGGACGCGCTCGGCGATGATGTTGCGCTGGATCTCGTTCGATCCGGCGTAGATGGTGTCGGAGCGGGAGAAGAGGAACAGCCGCTGCCAGTCGTCGAGTTCGTACGGTTCACCGGCGGCGAGCATGCCGCCCGCACCGCGGACGCTCATGGCGAGTTCGCCGAGCTCCCGGTGCCAGGTGGCCCAGAAGAGCTTGCCGATGGACGCTTCGGGTCCGGGTGCGCCCGCCGCCACGCCGTCGAGCATGCGCAGGGCGTGGCAGCGGATGGTCTCCAGCCCCGTCCAGGCCCGGGCCAGGCGGTCGCGGATCAGCGGATCGTCCGCGGCGCCGTTGCATCCGGCCAGTGCGATGAGGGCTTCGAGTTCGCGCCGGAAACCGACCTGCTGGCCGAGGGTGGAGACACCGCGTTCGAAGCCGAGCGTGGCCATGGCCACGCGCCAGCCCTCGCCCGGGGCTCCGACGATATGTTCGGCGCGTGTACGGGCCCCGTCGAAGAAGACCTCGTTGAACTCGCTGGTGCCGGTCAACTGGGCGATCGGCCGGATCTCGACGCCGGGCTGGTCCAGCGGGACCAGGAGGTACGACAGGCCCTCGTGGCGGGACGAGCCGGGCTCGGTGCGGGCCACCACGAAGCACCACTGCGCCTCGTGGGCGAGTGACGTCCAGATCTTCTGCCCGGTGACCACCCAGGAGTCGCCGTCGCGCTCGGCCCTGGTCCGGACGTTCGCCAGGTCGGAACCGGCGTCGGGCTCACTGTAGCCCTGGCACCACAGCTCCTCGGCCGCGACAATCGGCGGCAGGAAGCGGGCCCGCTGCTCCGGCGTGCCGAGGGCCACCAGGGTCGGGCCCAGCAGTTGTTCGCCGATGTGGTTGACGCGGGCGGGCGCGTCGGCGAGGGCGTACTCCTCGTGGAAGGCGACCTGCCGCTCGATGCTCGCGCCCCGGCCGCCGTACTCCTCGGGCCAGCCCACGCAGGTCCAGCCGGCTGCCGCCATGTGCCGCTCCCAGGCGAGCCGTTCGGCGAAGGCCTCGTGCTCGCGGCCCGGTCCGCCACGGCCTCGCAGACCCGCGAAGGGACCGGTGAGGTTGGCGGCCAGCCAGCCGCGGATCTCGGTGCGGAACTCCTCGACGCTGCTCATGGGATTACGTTAATCTACCAAACACTTGTTAGGGAAGCGACGAAGGCGCACAGGTACTTCGGCTGCACCGCCGCAAGCGGCCCGTCCCTGTGGATCCGCAGGGCCCGCCCGACGCGTGGCCGCCGGGACACCCCTGCCGCCTGCCGGGCCCATGTACTGGCCGCCCGACGCGCACGGCAGGGCGTGCCACACCGAGGGGAGCAGCCTGATGCGGCTGACTGAGGAGCAGGAAGAACTGCGGTCGGCCGTACGGTCACTGCTGACCCGGCACGAAGGAGCCGAGGCCTGGCGGCCGTTGACCGAGCAGATCGGCGTCGCCGGTCTCGCCGTGCCCGAGGACTACGGCGGGGCGGGCGGCGGCGCCCGGGATGTCCATGTGCTGATGGAGGAACTGGGCCGGAGCCTGAGTCCGCTGCCGTTCCTCGGCTCGGCGGTACTCACGGCCGGCGCACTGCTCGCCACCGGCGACAAGGCGGCCTGCGAGCGTCTGCTGCCGGGGCTCGCCGAGGGCGGCTCGGTGGGAACCCTGGCCTGGGCCGAGCAGGGATCCTGGGACCCGGAGGCAATACGCGCCGAGGCCGTGCCCGGACCCGGTGGAACCTGGCGCGTCACCGGGACGAAGGAGCATGTGCTGGACTGGCCCCGGCTCGACGTGCTGCTCGTCGCGGCCCGTACGGCGGCCGGGGTCTCGCTCTTCGACGTGGCGGTGGAAGCCGCCGGGGCGCACCGCGCACCCGTCGTCACCATGGACAGCACGCGGAGCCAGGCACAGTGGGTGCTGGACGACGCCGAGGCGCAGCTGATCGGCGTGGACGGCGACGGCGGACGAAGCCTGGCGCAGGTACGGGACCTGGCCTGCGCGGCGCTCGCCGCGGAGCAGGTGGGCGCGGCCGGGCGCTGCCTCGAACTCACCGTCGCCTACGCCCGGGACCGCGTCCAGTTCGGCCGCCCCATCGGCTCGTTCCAGGCCGTCAAGCACCGACTCGCAGACGCCTACGTCCTGGTGGAGTCGGCACGTTCGGCGGCGCTCGGCGCCGCCTTCGCCGCCGACCAGGACCCCGGCGCGCTGCCACGGGCCGCCGCTGTCGCGAAGTCGGTCTGTTCCGAGGCGTTCTCGGCGGTGGCCGGCGAGATGATCCAGTTGCACGGCGGCATCGGCATCACCTGGGAGCACGACGCGCACCGCTACTTCAAGCGGGCGCACGGGGCGGGCGAACTGTTCGGTTCGGCCGCGCGGCACCGGGCGCGGCTCGCCGCCGGGCTCGGGCTGGCCGCGAACTGACCACCGATCGGGCACACTCGGCAGAGAGGCCGTACATCATGGACATGGACAACCCGTTGGACTTCACGGGGCGCGTGGTGCTCGTCACCGGCGGCACGAAGGGCATCGGTGCCGCCATCGCCGAGGCGTTCCTCGATGCCGGGGCCGACGTCGTCGTCTGCGGCCGCAACGCCCCGGACACGACGCCGGCGGTGCGGGGCCGGGCGGCGGTCTTCGTCTCCGCCGACGTACGCGACCCCGCGGCGGCCGTCCGGCTCGTCGACGCGGCGGTGGAACGCTTCGGCCGCCTCGACGTGCTCGTCAACAACGCGGGCGGCTCCCCGGACGCCGACGCCGCCACCGTCTCGCCCCGTTTCGTGGAGAGGATCGTCGCGCTCAACCTGCTCGCGCCGTTCTACGTGGCGCAGGCGGCCCACCGCGTCATGAGGACCCAGCACGGCGGCGGTTCGGTCATCAACATCGGCAGCGTCTCCGCGCACGACCCGCAGCCCGGCACCGCCGCCTACACGGCCGCCAAGGCCGGACTGCTGGCCCTCACCAAGGCGCTTGCGCTGGAGTGGGCTCCCGAGGTGCGGGTCAATCACATCACCACCGGGCTGATCCGCACCGAGAGCGCGGCGGCCGTCTACGGCACGGACGGCGGGGCGTCGGTGGGTCGCGTCATCCCGATGGGACGGATGGCCGTCCCCCCGGACGTCGCCCACGCCTGCCTGTTCCTGGCGAGCGGGCTGTCCGGATATGTCAACGGGGCGGACCTCGCGGTGCACGGCGGTGGGGAGTTCCCCGCCCGCTATCTCGCCGCGAAGTCGGCCGACGTGCAGGAGTGAACGGGGCGGGGACGCTTCGACGGAGCACACTCGACGGGGTTGCCGCGCCGCAGCGCGTTGCCGCCGGCGGTCTTGAAGAGCAGATCGCTCGGGCGACGGCCGGTTCGGTGCCGCGGACCTGGTCCCGCCGCGTGCGCAGCCTCAGCCGCCGACGCGGCCGCTGCATCAGGGGCATGGGTACGCCTGCGTCGGAGCACATGACCGGACGAAGGCCGCCTCCGCGTCCCGCGATAGCCCGGGCGAGCTGTCCGTGCGGCGACAAACGCGGGCGCCTCGCGCTCAACCGGCGGCGCCGGTTCGGGCGTACCGGCCCGGTGTGATGCCCACGATTCGCTTGAAGTGCCGGGTGAGGTGGGACTGGTCGTAGAAGCCGGCGGCTGCCGCCGCCTCGCCCGGCGGCTGCCCGTCGAGGAGCAGACGGCGGGCCAGGTCGACACGGCGGGACGTCACGTACTGGTGGGGTGCGATGCCGAAGGCGGCGCTGAACGCCCGTACGAGATGCGTGGGATGGACGTGGAACAGACGTGCGGCCTCGGCCAGAGTGATGGCTTCACGCAGGCGCTCGTCGAGGAGGTCACGCAGTTCGTGAGCGACGCCACGGTCGGGCCCCGGACCGGCGACGGCCGACCCGGGGCGCAGGTGTTCGCGCAGGCGCTCGCTGATGAGGGCCAGACGGCTCTCCGCCTCGAACTCGTCGCCCCGGCCGGCGAGGGCTGTGTGCAGCTGCCCGACGCGTCTGCGCAGGACGCAATCGGCCAGGTCAGGGCTGTCCACCGCGGGATTGATGAAGCTTTTGTCCAGTTGCGACATGTCGAGATAGAGCACGCGCTTGCGGAAGCCGTGAGGAGTGGCGGGTGAGCCGTTGTGCGGGACCTCCGGCGGGAGCAGGCTCACGGTGTCGCCCGGGGTGGCGCGCTCATGGCGGGCCAGGTCGTAGCGGACCGCCCCGTCGTCGACGATCAGCAGGGTCCAGGCGTCGTGGACGTGCATGGGGTACGCGTGCTCGGTGAAGTGGGCGTGGAAGACCTCCACGACACCCGCGACCGGCGGGCGCCAGGCGGAGACTTCCTGCCGCAGCTTCACGCAAAGAACGTACAAGACCGAGCAGGCGTGAGCCCGGCAGTCTCAAAGCATGAGAACCAAGGATGAGACCGAGGCGGGGGTCCGCATCGTGACCGGTGCGGGATCCGAGGACGCGCCTGTCCGCTTCGACACCAAGATCGCCGTACTACTGCGCGACGACCTGGAGCCCTGGCAGCGGCTGAATGTGACCGCCTTCGTGGTCAGCGGACTCGGCACCGTGTCACCGGAGGTGGTCGGCGGGCCGTATGCGGACGCGGACGACACCACGTACCTGCCGATGTTCCGCCAGCCCGTGCTGGTCTTCCAGGGGGCGAAGGAGACGCTGACCACCGCGCACACTCGTGCGCTGTCCCGCTCGCTCCCGACGGCCGTGTTCACCTCGGAGCTGTTCGGCACGGGCAACGACCGGGACAACCGGGCAGCTGTGCGCACCGTGGGCAAGGACCGGCTCGATCTGGTGGGGATGGCCGTCTACGGGCCACGCAACGCGGTGGACAAGGTCCTCAAGGGTGCGCGGATGCATCCCTGACCAACGCGCCCCCGTGTGAGCACCTTGCAGGGAGAGGCACGCCCCCGCATCAGTGCGGGGGCCACTGCTCGACGTCTCCGCGGGCCGGAGCTCTGCCGGCGACAGCAGTCGTGTACACACGAATGACAAAGAGTTGTCACACAACAACCGGAATGCGCAGTCGACCGCAGTTGGTTCGCACTGACATGACCATAGGAGTAGCACTCAACGCGACGGACGCCACCAACCAGATCGATGCCACTGTGCAACTCGCGCACGAGGCTGCGGCTGCCGGGCTGCGGTCGGCCTGGTTCGGGCAGACCTTCGGCGCGGACTCGCCCCAGCTCGCGGCAGTCGTCGGGCGAGAAGTACCCGGGCTGCACGTGGGCACGTCGGCGATTCCTGTATTCGGCCGCCACCCCCTGCTGGTCTCCAGCCAGGCCCAGACCGCCCAGGCGGCCACGCACGGCCGCTACCATCTCGGACTGGCGCTCGGCACCAAACTCCTGACCGAGGCGGGCTTCGGCATCCCCTTCGAACGGCCCATCGCGCGCCTGCGTGAATTCCTCACCGCTCTGCGGCAGTTGACCGAGACCGGCACCGCCGACTTCCACGGAGAACTGCTCACCGCCACTACACCGATTCCCGCGCGTGTGCCGGGCGCCGAGAACGGTGTGCCGTTGCTCGTCGCCGCGATGGGCCCCCAGGCCCTGCGCGCCAGCGGTGAGCTGGCGGATGGGATCCTGCCCTATCTCGCCGGGCCGCGTGCCCTGAGCGAGCACATCGTTCCGGCTGTCACCGCGGCGGCAGAGACCGCCGGCCGGCCCGCGCCCCGGATCGTCGCGCTGGTGCACGGAGTGGTCACGGACGACGTCGACTCCGTACGCGGGAAGGCCACTGAACAGCTCGCCTTCTACGAGCAGATCCCGTCCTACGCACGTGTCATCGAACTCTCCGGTGCCCTGCGAGCCTCCGATGTCGCGGTGATCGGTGACGAGAAGGCGGTCGCCGCCGAGGTGCGACGGTACCGGGATGCCGGCGCGACGGAGGTGGTGTTCTCCGGCACCGAGGTCGCCGGGGCCGCCGATCGGCGCCGTACCTGGGAACTCCTTGGAGGGCTGGCCGGTTGAGTGCCGGCGGGTGGTTGTACGGCCGTCGGCGGCGTCCCCGCCACTCGTGCCAGTGGTGACGCGCAGCATGCTGGTTCCGTGACAACTGCCCTGCGCCGTCGCTGCAGACCCGCCGGCTTTGTCCACGGGTTTCGGTTCCTGCCCAGCTCGTGTGGTGTGGCCACGCTGGGTGATCAGCGGATGCCTGGGGGCACTCGGCCTTGACCGCCATGAGCGGGCGGTCGCACAGCACATTCTCATCGACCTCCTGGCGGGTCCGATCCTCCAGCAGGTCAACCACCCGCTCACCGGGCCACCAGGGGTTGCGTGAAGTGCGTCATGGGCCGACGGTACCTCCACCGCGGAACGGCCCCGTCAGCCCGCGAGGAAGGCAGTGTGCCGTCGAATCTCGGGGTCTGGCACACATTCTGCGGTCGGGTATCAGTGGTGGGCAGAACCATCACCGTTTTCCGCTCAGCCAGGCCGTTGGGCAAGGCGGTCACGCCGTCGCGGCGCAGAACTGGTGAGCACCGCGCAGCGTGGTGCTCAGATTCCGCTGGGTCGCCTCGCTGTCGAGGCGTACGTCGAGGGCCCCGGGAAGCGCGCTGTCCGCCCGCAGGCCCGTGGGCAGCCGGGAGGCATCGATTCCGTCCCGCCTGGCGATGAGGATGCCGAGTTCGTGACGGCTCACAGCGTCGGTACCGGCGAGGTGCTGGATGCCGGCCTTGTCGTGCGATGCCAGTTCCAGGAGGGCAGCGGCCAGGTCGACGACGTGTACCGGGCAGCGTATGTCGTCGGTGAACAGGGCGCCGTCGCGGGTTCCCGCGGCGAGTTCGTGCACGGCGCGCTCATGTACGGAACGTCCATACCCGATGATCAGCGATGTCCGGGCAACGACGGCCTCCGGATTTACGAAGAGGACCCCGGTCTCCGCTGCCGCCTTCGCCGCTCCGTACGGGGTTACGGGGTCAGGGAGGCACGACTCGTCGTAATGGACCCGGGCGCCGGAAAACACCGCGTCCGAGGAGACGTGGACCATGCGGGCTCCGTACTTCGCCGCCGCCATCGCCAGCCGGACGGGGCCCTCCGCCGTGACCGCCCAGTCGGCTCCAGCGCTCGATGCGTTGACGACAAGATGCGGGCCGACCTCTGCCATGACAGCGTCCACGCGTGCGGCATGCCGCAGGTCAAGCTCATGCCACGCAACTTCGGAAGTGCCGCCGGGCCTGGTCGCGTAGGTGGCGGCCGTTGTGTGCCCGGCCGCTATTGCCTGCCGGATCAGCTCGGCCCCCAGGAAGCCGCTCCCGCCGGTGATCAGAACTGTCATGGCGCGACATCGTAGGCGTGTCCCGCGCACATCCCGTGGTCGGCAGCCGCAGACCACTGCTGAACTCTTGCACCCGAGAACCGGACGTGCGCGGCCTTCAGCACATCCGGCTCGGGCAAAGCCCCAAAGGTCTTCTCGGTTCGGCAGGGTCTTGCTTCCCTGCCTCCATCGCCCGCACGGTACCGATGCAGGCATTTGCCGTGCGCAAGGCGCACGTCGTCGGCGTTCTGAACCGTCACGAACCGACTCCGGACCGAAGACGTACATGGGGAGGCCCCGACCACGGTCGGGGTCAGACGGCCATACACCCGGCGCTGTCCTGCCGGCACTTCGGTGCTGCTTGCGGGGCGGTTGCGGCCAATCGTCCTCCCTCAACTCTCCTACGGATGCGCCTGGTTCACGGCCGGTTTCGAAGTGGCTGGCCAGAACGTCGACCGACGTCGAGAATATCGTCATGACCAACGGCCAGGACGAGCGCATATTCATCCGCAGCAAGTGGGGCACAAACCGGTACGTCTACAACCCGGGCCATCCCGTCGGCCGCGCCCTCATCCTCGGATCGCTGCTGTTCGGCCTCGGCGGCATGTACCTGCTCTACCACCCCGGCCTCCTCAACGGGGCCGACACCTGGGACGCGGGCGAACTGCGGTCCGCGGTGGCAGCGGCGACCACCGAGCTGTCGAACGATGCTCGCTTCGGGCCGGGGACCGTCAACTTCGAGGACATCCTGGAGGCCGACATCGCGAAGCACGGTCACAGTTCCCAGCACGCGCTGACCGTCGTCCTCGCCTCCGAGCCGCCGAAGTCCGCCCTGATCGACGGAGGCGCGGAACAGGCCGACTACACCGTCACCGCCGAAGGCACGGACGCCGCGTTCTGTGTCGAGGTCCACGCCATGAAACGCAAGTTGGCCACGGGCTACGAATCCGTCGCCATCTCCGTCGGCGACGGCGCATGCCTTGACGCAGATACCTGATGCCCGAGTCTGTTGCGAGGCGGTGTCCCGGTGGTTCACCGGGCGCGCACGGGGTGGTCAGCCTCCGTGGGGCGCGCGGTGACCGCGTAGAACCGTGGGCTCGGTCTGGCTCCGGATGCGGGCTGCTGACGACGCAGCGGCGGACGTGGGAAGGCCCGAAGAACGGACACGGCATCCTTGCAGATCGTGAAGCTTCGACACCTCCGTGATCCACCACGGGTCGTGTCCACTTGCTTCCCGCACTCCTGCCCCACGATCACCGTGAACCGGGGCAACCCACCTGAATTTCGGGGCCCTGCTAGTAGGGCTCGCCTGCCGTTCCATGAGGAGGGCGCCCGGCGTCAGGAGCGGCTGAGTTCGTGGCCCATTCGGTGAGGGCGGTGAGGGCGTCCACCGGGTGTCTGGCACGGATCCGGATCCGTCGGTAGCGGTCGCCCGGCTCCGGAAACTGCGGGGATCGGTCCCATCTGCGGGCGAAGCGCCAGATCCAGGTGCCGTGGTGAAGCCTTCGGGCCGAGGCGAAGCCGTGGTCGCCGCGCAGCCGTACCTCGACGTTCAGCGGCTCGCGGAACGGAGTCAGCTCGGTCGTGTCGTAGCCGATGCGGAAGCTGACCTCGGCGTCCTTCCAGTCCAGCCGATCGACTTCCGCGATTCGCTCGCGCGCGATCCGGGCGCCCTTGCGGAGGAACACGGGGTCATGGATGACCAGGGCGTCGGCCTCCAGGGTGAGCCGGGGTCTGGACAGCAGAGCCCTCACAGTTTGCACCTGAGCCGGAACGGTTGCGAAGGAGACCGCAGCGGCCGCCACAGCCATCGAGGTGCCCAGCACATCAGGCTGCCCCGTGACGGCGTCCCATCCGATTGTGACGGCCGCCAACGGCAGGCCCAGCCCCCACGGAAGCACGGCGAACACGGCGAGTACGGCCCGCCATCGTGAACGGACAAGCGCGATGTCCATGACCGGCGATGCTAAGGGTTGTCCCGTAATCCCTGGTGGGCGCGCGGCGTCAGCTACGGCACCTCGCCGCGTTGTCGGAACGTCCGCATACAACCAGTATGCGGACGCCCCTCCGCCTTGCGATGCACCGCATCTGACGCCGCGCGCTGTTCCACCAGGGATTACGGGACAACCCTTAGGCGGCCAGGGCCTGCCATGCCAATATCGCTCGCACCATCAGACATCATGGCCGCGATGACCGCCGAATCCTGAAACTCTAGAGATTTGGACAACCGGCCAGATCACCAACTCGCCAGGGCCCTGGCCGCTCGATACAGGCGTCCGCGCCCCGGCAAAAGAAGACCGAGGCCGCAGGGTTGTCGGGAGAAAGGGCATCAGACCTGTGAAGCCACTGGGTCCGATGCCCTCAAAGGGTCACGGGAAGGAACCCCGAACCGATGCCGCCGAGGGGTCAGTCCCCGGTGTTGGTGGCCCAGACGGGGCGCCTGTCCGCGTTGTAGACGACTACGTTGCCGTCGTCCTGGATGGCGAGGTAGGCGCCCTTGCGCCAGGTGTCGGAGGCCCACAGCGGCTTGCCGCCGCGGTCGTAGAGGACGAAGTTCCCGTCTTCCTGCATGACCGCGTGGTCACCGTTGGGATAGGCACCAGGGGCCTGCCACACCGGGCGGCCGTCCTTGTACAGGACGAAGTTCCCGTCCTGCTGCACCCGCAGGATGGCCCGGCCGTTGCCCGAGGTCCAGGCCTGGTTCTTCTGCAGCGTCGCCCTCGGGTAGATCAGCGTGTCGGACGTGGGGCGTGCACCGGATACCTGAGTGTGGCGGGCCCCGCCCGGTGCGGACACGGAGGCCTGAGCTGTGCCCGCCAGCATTCCGCCGACCGCGAGTACCGCGGCCGCGACGGCGAGGGACGGGAAGGTACGGAGTTTCATCGATTTCCTTTACGGGATCGGGACGCCCTGTTTTCAGGGCCACGCCTTGAAGCTGCCACAAATCCATCGAAGAAAACTCATTCCGAGAAATCAAGAATTAGTCAGGATTACTTAAATCCATATCAGCACGAGAGGAATCTTGTTTCACGAAAAGCCATCTCCTGAACCCAGGAAAATATCCGCCACAAACGCAATGCGAGTGCCGTACGAATCTCGGAACGCCGCAGGTCCGCACCAGTGTGACGTCGGCCGATGCTCGGCCGGTACGATCGACAGCCGGCCGGCGCCCCGCCTGTACCGCCGCAGCGCATCGAATGGCAATCAACTACGACATTCCACATGAGGATTCTCGCCCCGCGCCGCTGCGCGGTGCGCGGTGCGCGGTGCGCTCCGTGCCCTCGCCATGGCGCATATCGGGGTTCACCCCACCAGCCGAGCACAGTTTCGGTGGCCACCGATGCACGGACGTGGTGAGAACGCGCAGCGGACGACGAACGGCCGTGCCACGCCTCACCACCCGTGCCCGCCGCGGGTCAGCACGACTCCGCTGCCGGCCACGCGCGCGGGTGCGGCACACGTAGCGACTCCGGTGCGACCGGGGCGTGTTCGGCGGCCGCTTGGAGGCGTCCGCCGCGCAGGACGACGGCGCCGCTGCGGAGCATCGTGGTGGTCAGCTCGGCGGCGAGCGCCTGGGGCGTGCGATCCAGGAGCCGTGCAGCGTCGGCCAGCCAGGCCCGCGCGTGCAGGTAGGGCTCAACCTCGTCCGCCGGGATGCCGCCGCGGATCATCAGGGCGAACGCGAAGATGCGCCGGGCTCCGTACCAGACCGCTCCGTCCGGGTCGTTCACGAGACGCCGGGCGCGGCGCAGCCGCGTGGCGAACGCCGCACCGGGATCCGCCGGGACAGCCCCGTGCGAGGGGAGCAGTACGCGCGGGGAGAGTTCGGCCATCCGCTTCAAGGAGGCGAGCGCCGTCGTAGCGGCGTCGAGACCGTCGAGGGCGAGGTTCACCCAGCCGACGTCGTAGTCCGACAGCGCGTCCCCGACCACCAGCAGGCGCTCCTCCGGTTGCCACAGCGCCAGATGTCCGGGAGTGTGCCCGGCAGTGCGGATGATCTCCCAGTCGGCTTCCCCGAGCCGGAGGATCTGTGCGTCGTCGAGCGGTACGTCGACCGTGTACGGCGCGACCGGCTGGTCGAGGTACTCGGCCGCGCAACAGCCCGGGTCCCTGCGGGAGATCGCCTCCGCCTCGGGTGCTCCGGCCGCGATACCGGCGCCCCTTGCCTGGAGAAGGGCGTTGCCGCCGACGTGGTCGGAGTGCCAGTGCGTGTTCACGGCCAGGTGGTTTTCCCGGCGTGCGCACGGGCCCAGTCGGCCGTCTCCTCGGCGTGGCCGACGAACCGGCTGTCGACCAGGGCCGGTTGGCGTCCTGGCAACAGAAGTGTGTTGGCGTCGGGGAACGGCCTCTGCCACCAGGTCACCCAGGACGGCAACGACGGCTGCGGGCTCACGGAGCGGCCCTGTTCACGCGGATCAGCGTCTGCTGCCCGTTGGCGACAAGTTTCCGCTGTCCGTCCTGGACTCCGAACACCTCCAGTTGGCACACGGTCAGGGTGCGTCCGGACTTCAGGACGGTCCCGACGGCCTCTATGTGGTCGCCGACCGCGGGCGCCAGCAGGTTGATCTTGTACTCGACGGTGAGCACATCGGTGTTCTCGGGGAACAGCGTGAAGGCGGCGTAGCCGCCGGCGCTGTCCGCGATGGCACTGGTGGCGCCGGCGTGGAAGTAGCCGTTCTGCTGGGTGACTTCGGGACGGCTCGGGAGCGTGATGTGCACACGTCCGGGTCCGATGCGGGTCATCCGCGCACCGAGGTGACCCATGAGCCCCTGGCGGTCAAAACTGGCCCGGATCCGGGCTTGGATCTCGGGGCTCGCCTGTTCCAGCTCCGCCTGGTCTTCCACGTGCTCTCCTTCGACGGACATCACGGTCTGTGAACGCGGTGAGACGGGGTCTGTCAACCGGCCGAGCGCTCCACCAGCACGAGCCCCGCCGGTGACGATCATCATGGCACTGAAGGCCCGGGAAGCCGCCCGGGCCTTCAGCACCCGACCCGCCCGAATGAAAGCGTTCAATCCCTGATTACCTCGTCGGACAATGAGACCCTGACTCATTTCACTGGTCACCGGCTTTCATTCGCGTCCGCCAGGGGCGGTCCGCCCCACGGCCCGGAGCCACCGAAGGAGTACAGGGCCGAGTCCTTCGGGCCCGCCACCGGAAGCGCGCGTACGGCATCGACGAAGAGCGCGTGATGACCGCCGCGTCGTAGGTGAGTGTGCTCTGAACGAACTTCGGGTGGACCTTGACCGAGGCAACGTGCCGGACTGTCCCCTTGGTGCTGCCCATGTCGGTGCGCCCACCTATGACCAGCAGGTCGAGGGGCACAGCGGCGTCCTTGATGCAGTGGGCGGCGGTGAGCACCTTGGTGGGGGCCACGAGCGTGCCGCCGCAGAACTGCTCTCCGTCCGGAGTCTCGATGAGCATGGCGTAGGGGTGATCCACCACGGTGGTGTTCCCCGCCGTGGATGGCGGCGGCCGGTGTCGCAGTGGCGGCAAGACCGGCCGCGGTGAGAAGGGAGGCGGCGAGTGCGGCAGCCGCCGTGCGCCTGTTGAGCGTGAACATGTGATTCCTCCAGGGAGTGGCGTGCGGCCCGGCGGCCCACCAGCACGTGGCCGTGTGCCGACGCCGCGATGACGGAACGTGCTCATGGAGGTTCCCCCGAATGTAAAGGTGCTGCGGACGCCCGGTCGTCCGGTGAGCCGCCCCTGACCCGAGGGCCTCAATCCCCCTTCCGGCGCTCACGTCCTGATGCCGCGTCGCTGACGTCAGGCTGACGTCCGCCCCTGTTTCCCGACGCAGGACGGGGCGACGCGCCGCTGGTGACGTGTCACCTTCTCCCCGACCGCCTCACCCGTCTCGGCGGCACCGGTGCCCGCCCTGGTCCGAATTGCCGAGCGCCCAGCCGGGCAGGCCACGCGCGGAGAGGTGGGCGGGGACGTCATCGCGTCTCAGCCCTCCGAGCACGTGGGCCCGCGCGGTGAGCTCGTGGACCGCACAGGGGAGCTCGCGGCAGCCGGATTCAGCCGATGGCGGCTCTCTTGCCCTCGGCAGCCGGTTCCCCGCCCGCGCGTCGCATCTGCCTAGTGCAGCCTCCAGTGGAACTTGCCGCCACCCACCCAACGGATCAGGCCCGGGTCGTCGAGGTCATGGACGGTGATACCTGCGGCCGCGGCGGTGAGCAGCACGTCCGTCACCGAGGTGGCCTCGCTGACGACCTCGCCATCGATCTCCACCAGGCGAAAGGGCGGATCGCCGGGCTGCACGCCGAGCACGACGATCCTGGGCGTCGAGATATAAGGGCTCCCACTTTCAGTCATGCATAGATCGGTTCCACGCCGTGGTCGGCGGTAAGCCCGCCAGCAGGATGGGTGACACGGCACCGCACGGCCTCCCTGCGGCACCCCCGGCGCCGGCCAGGAGCGCTCTCCTGCGTGGGGGTGTCGACACGCTCGCCTGACTGCAGCATCCCGGCGCGCGCAGCGAACCTGCCACCGCAAAGCTGTGGACATACGCGCTCCCGCCGTCCTCTCAGCGAAAGAAGAAGAAGGTTTCCCTGTGCGTTTGTATCGAATAGCGCTGTGGGTCGCGACTCCTATGGCGGTTCCTCTGTTGGCTGCGCCCCCAGGAGCAGCGACGGCCGGTGGTGCCGGCAGGACGACGCCGGAGGGCCCTCTCGCCGTGTGGCGGGCCGGGACGGTTCCGGAGGGGGCGGCTGTCGGCCCCTCCCGGCCGTTCCCGGCCCTCGGAGCGGCTTCCATGGCGTTCCCCCGTGCGGCACCGCAGCCCGCCATCGTGTCGCGTACGCGGTGGCGGGCGGACGAGACCAAACGCGACCCCCATGCCCACTATGCGGAAGGGGTGAGGGCGGTCTTCATCCATCACACCGACACACCCAACGACTACGACTGCGCGGACGTCCCGCGTACATTGCGCAATCTCTACACGGGCCAGATCCGTGACCGGAGATGGGGAGACCTCGGCTACAACTTCCTCGTCGACAAGTGCGGAACCATCTACGAAGGTCGCGCCGGTGGTGCCGATCGACCCGTCATCGGATCCCACACCCTCGGGTTCAACCAGGGCACGGCGGGAATCGCCGCGATCGGCACTTTCGGGCCGGGGACGCCGGTACCGGCGGCCATGGAGCACGCGATCGCTGCCCTCGCCGCCTGGAAGCTCGGCTTGAGCGGCGTCGACCCCACCGGCAAGGTGCGGCTTACATCCACCAATGACGAGAGCCGCTACGCCAGAGGAACTTCAGCGGAGTTCGACGCCATCTCAGGACATCGTGACGGCTTTGCCACCAACTGCCCTGGGGAAGCGCTGTTCGCGCGGCTACCCGCGATCCGGGACATTGCTGCCGGCCTGCAGGGGAGGTCTCTTCGAGCGCGCTCGGGCACCGGCCTGCCCGCGAACCTACGGAGTGTTCGTCACGGCGGTCGCTGACGACCATCACGTCGTGGTACGGCACGAGCGCGGGTCCGAGCCCTGCGCAGCGGCGTGAGAACCGAGGTCCGATTCAGAGGAGAAGGCGGAGCAGACACGCGCAGGCCGTGTGTTCACTCGGGTGGCGGGCGATGACCCCGTACGCACGCCGTTCGTACACACCGGTCTCCCCCATCCCATCGGATGCCTGCCGCAGGAACAGGAAATCCGTGCGGGTGGGATCGGTGCGTGAACGCCCTCGATGCGGCAGTAGCCGTCGGCTACTCCTGCCGCGCTCAGCGCCGCGTACAGTTCCCGGCGTTCCACGCTGACGCTACGCGCCGACGAGCGTGAGGCAGGAGTGCTCCAGCAGCCACTCGACGTTCAGCCGCTGCCCCTGGCCCGGATCGAGAAAGACCGCGTCGAGCTTGCTCTGCCGACCGTCTCCCGGCTGCTCGAACCACGGGGCGATACTGCCCTGCCACACCCGGCACGGCTTGGCAACCTGGTAGAAGCGGTTGTCGCAAGCGACTTCCGCCTCACGGGTGTTGAGGCTCTGCGGCGGCAGCGCACACTCTGCGTACGAGTCACCGACGGGCGCCAGGCAGCCGTCGTGCTCAGAACCGAATCGGTCCAGACGCCGCCCCCGGCACAGCTTGGTCGGATCCTTGCCGATCCGGCCGTTGACCTCAACGAAGCCGTCATTGGTCGAGTACTTCCAGCTGCCGGAGTCGGCGGGACCTTCCCAGTACTTCCTCAGGAACACCTGCGGGGACGCCGCTCCGCTCCGCCGACGGCTCCCGGCCTCCCCCACTCACAGCACCAGCACGACCTGACCTGGATCAAAAGGAGGGACGGCGCGTGGCTTCCGCACGCGCCCGCTCCCACTCGGGCCCGTCGCAGTCTCACGCATGCGCGGCATGTCACGGTTCATGCCGCCGAAGTCGGCCGTGGATCGCCGCGGGTGACGGCCCGGCGTCCGCCCAGCCTGGCGCCTGCGCCGGGGCGGTCGGGGGGCGAGCCCGCCGAAGCTGCGCTTCATCAGCACCGTTGTTGCAGGTCGGGGCGTGGGTGGTGGGCGTTCGGAAGTGTTGGTGTGACGCGGTTTCGGCGGGTGTCAAAGACAGACACGCTGGCGCCAGGGTGACCCGGAATCAGGAAGTCGCCCGGACAGACCAACCAATCAGCAACTCGCTGATTTTTCAGTCAAGTTGGACATTAATAATATTATCCGGAAATAGCATTTGGCGTACTCCTTGTCCCTCAATAGGAGATCCACCCCCCTTCACCAATGCATCCGATATGACAGGTATGTGGACCGTCAGTACGTTCAATCACGGGTCGACTGCTCAGTCGGCCTCTCTGAGACAGGAGAAGTGACATGGTTACCCGTTCCACCGTTGTTACTGCCGCGGTAGCGGCAGCCGCGGCCCTGGCCGCCACCGGCATCACCTACGCGTCGGCCGCCACTTCCGAGCCGGCTCAGGCCGCCCCCGTCGTCCAGCAGGCCGCCGCCCCCGTTTCGGCCCTCACCGGCGGCGACGCCGGCAAGGGCAACGAGGGCAAGGGCAACGAAGGCAGGGGCGAGGAAGGCAGGGGCGAGGAGGGCCGTGGCTTCGAGCGCCGTGGCCACGAGGAGGAGCGCTTCGAGGGCCGGATCCACATCAACGAGCGCACCTACTCCGACGAGCGCGGTGGCTGCATCACCGTGGTCAGCGGCCTCGGCTCCAAGAGCCTCAACATCCGCAACGACAGCCGCCGGACCGTCGAGGTCTTCCGCGGGGCCACCTGCGACAACGGTGCCCCCATCGCCACCGTCGGACCTCACAGCTCCAGCGACGGCGTCTTCCCGGGCCACGTCCGGGGCGGCGTCCACGTCCGCGACGGTGTCGTGGGCAGTTTCCGGGTGATCGACCACCGCCACGGGGGCAAGTGGTAACCGAGTCACTCGCCTGACACGGAACCCCGGCCCGCCGGAATCGGGCCGGGGTTCCCGCCCGGACACCTCTGTTCGGCCCCCCACACCTGACCAGCGCTCGCGAGCCCATTCGCCCACCGGGCCGGACCGGACGGCAAGGCGTTTCCTGCCAGGCCACATCAGCCGGACCGTACACGGCCGGCGACCACGGGTCACCGGCTTTCGGCATGCGGCATGCGGCAGGCCCCCTCGGCAGGGTCCGGCCATCGGGGCGGCACGACATGGCACCGGCGTGGCAGACGCCGTCCACGTCCCGGCCGCCCCGGAATCCGGTCACCTCACGACCGCTCACCCCGCGGGCCCTCCCGAGCCGGAGCACGAACTCGCACCCCCGGCACCTGTTACGATCCGGGGGTCCACGCCCCGGAAATCCCATCCCGCAAGCAGGCGCCGCGTGTTCATCGCTGCCTGCAGGGAAGGCCGCTGCCGATGCGCCCGCCGACGATGCTGATCGCACTCTCCGGAGCGGTACGGCTGGTGGCAGCCTTGCTTCCTGACCGTAAGCCCATGGAGCCGGTACCGGAGCCGGCCGGCCTCCCGGAGTCGGCCGCTCTGTGACCGGGGCGGACGGACTTCGCTCGCCCGAGGAATCGGCCGCCCCGGAAGTACGCTGTGGTCCGTCGGCTCCGGGAAGATCGACCACCGTACGGCCGCCGGACCCCGTCCGCTCCCGCTCCGGCATCGCCGGGCTTTTCAACGCCGCGTCCGTCGCCGGTCGCTGTGATTCGGTTGCTGTGCGGCAGGGGCCCGGTCCACGGGAGAAATGGCATGCGTGCGGCCCATCCTGCTGTCAGGCTGTGCCGGTGAACCGTGAACGGATTTCCAGACTTGCCCATGCCGGCCACCCCATCAAATCCCCACTCGATGACGACTCCGTGAGGCAACTGCTGGCACACGGCGTCCCGCACGGCGACGCGCGCGTACTCGACCTGGGCTGCGGCAGCGGGGAATGGCTGCTGCGCGCCATGACCACGCACCCCAACCTGACGGCCGAGGGCGTCGACGTCTCCGAGGACGCCCTTCGCCAGGCCCACGATTCCGCCGTCCGCCTCGGCGTCCAGGCCCGTCTCGCACTGCATCACCAGGAGGCGGCCGACTTCCGTTCTGCGCACTCGTACGACCTGGTGACCAGCGTAGGGGCCACCCATGCGTTCGGCGGCCTGCTGCCTACCCTCGCGGCCGCTCGCAAGCACCTGGCTCCGGGGGGACGTGTCCTGATCGGTGACGGATTTTGGGAGCATGAGCCCACACCGGAAGCCGTCGAGATGCTCGGGGACTTCACCGACCTCGCGACCACCATGGACCGCGTCGTCGCCGACGGGTGGACTCCCGTCCACGGGCATGTCAGCTCGCGCCGTGAGCTGGACGACTACGAGTGGGCCTGCTGGGGGTCGCTGGCCTCCTGGGCCCTGGACCATCCGGCCGACCCGGACAGCGTGCAGGTACTGGAGACCGCCTCGGCCCGTCGCACCGAATGGTTGCGCGTCTACCGGAACACATGGGGCTTCGTCAGCCTGGTCCTGCGTCGGACCTCCGACTGACCCTGGACAAGTACGACGTTCGGCCGCGCTCGAAAGGGACTCGGCCACGGCCGCCACGGTCGACCAGCAGCCCCCGGGCGAGGAGTGGTCACCGCAACGCTTTCCGGCGGCAGACGTCCAATCGGGCCAGGGGACGGTACCGGCACCCGTTCCGGGGCACCGGTACCGTCTCGTCGGTCAGCCGATGTTCACGTCGATGCAGGCGTAGAAGGCATTGGCGGTGTCGGCGATGTTCCAGACAGCGAGGACCTTCTGCTTGCCCGTCAGTCCGCCGAAGTTCACCTGGTGAGTGACGGTGGCACCGGGCTGTGCCCCGTTGTCGTTGAACTCGGCGACCTTCCGGCCGCCCGCGAAGTACTGCCACGTGCTCGTGGCGTGCCGAGCGGTCAGGACCCACTGGAAGGACGTGGTCCCGCTCACCGGGGTGACCTTCCACCCCTTGGAGTCGTTGTCGAGTTCGGCGAACCGGCTGTTGCCTCCGCTGCAGCTGGTGAGCCCCTTGGGGCCTTCCACGCTCTGCGGCTCGTACTTGATGTCACCGCAGCTCACGGTCCCGGCAGCACACTGGGCCTGGCGACTCGGAGGTGACGAGATGTATCCATGGGCATCGGCGGAACCGGCCGGAAGGCTCAGGGCCAGTACAGGTGCGAGCAAGGCACCGATGGCTGCGGCTGTCTTCCTTTTCGCGTGCATGCTTCTCCTTCACATGAGGCGTCGCTGCGCACGATCGGGCTGTGGGGACCCGACCGGTGGCAGGCCGGCCTCTCCAGTGTGGGGGCCAAGAGGCGCGAAGGGCTCGGCAAGATCCACCACCGCGTACGCCGTGAAGCAGGAGGTGCACGGAAGGCGGCCTTGCGCTTGGACCAGACCATAGCCACCGACGCGCACGCGTCAAGGGCGTCGGCTCGGCGGGCGTCGACAGCCACAGCGACTTTCGGACGGCGCGCATCGGGCCCACACTCTAGGGTCGGGACCGGCACCGAGATCAGGAATCACAGGAGAGACCATGACAGTACGTCCCCCGGTCCCGCCGTTCACGCGTGAGTCGGCTGCCGAGAAGGTCCGGCTGGCGGAAGACGGCTGGAACTCCCGGACACCGGAGAAGGTGGCACTCGCCTACACCGAGGACTCCCGGTGGAGAAATCGCGCGGAGTGGGTCACCGGACGTGAGGAAATCATCGCGTTCCTCGCCCGGAAGTGGGCCAAGGAGCTCGACTACCGGCTCATCAAGGAACTCTGGGCGTTCGAGGACAACCGGATCGCGGTGCGGTTCGCGTACGAGTGGCATGACGACTCGGGCAACTGGTACCGCTCGTACGGCAATGAGAACTGGGAGTTCGACGCGAGCGGGCTCATGAGCGTACGGCACGCCTCCATCAACGACGTACCGATCCGGGAAGCCGACCGGAAGTACCACTGGCCGATGGGCCGGCGACCGGACGGTCATCCCGGACTCGGTGACCTCGGCCTCTGATCGGCCCCGCTCCCCCGGTGACCCGTCGACCGGCCGCCTCGGAGCGTCCGGCGAGCCGTCGGCCCCCGCGCCGGGCCGGGAGCGTTCGCCTGGATCCGGCCGGGTCCGGGTGCCGCGCTCGCCGATCCGGCCTGATCCGGACGGAACGCCCTGGCTCAGTGGCGCATCACGCTCCCGTCACACCGTCGGTGCGCTCGCGCAGAAGATCGGCGTGGCCGATGTGGCGCGCGTACTCCCCGATCATGTGGACGTGGACCATGCGGAGCGAGTACACCTCGTCGGCGTGGGTGAAGGTGTCGTCCAACGAGGCGTCGGCGACGATCGTGTCCGCCAGCCGGCATTCCTCGACGAGGCGCGCGTAGTCCTCGGAGGCGCGGGCCGGGTCCAGGTCCTCGAAGTCCGCGTCCTTGCCCTTCCCCGGGTCGTACATCGGATCGAGCGTCTGACCGGCGAACCGCTGCCGGAACCAGACGCGTTCGACCTTCGCCATGTGGCGGATCAGGCCGAGGAGCGTGAGGTTGGACGGCGGTACGGTCTGTTCGGCCAGCTGTTCCCCGGTCAGGCCGGCGCATTTGCGCAAGAGGCTGCTGCGGAACCACGCAAGGTAGCCCGTGAGCATCTCCCGCTCACCCGCCACGAGTGAACCGGGTGTGCGCTCTACATCAGGTGCTGTCCATGTCATCCCATGATCTTGCCTGGCGCGCATCGGATCGGGCCAGGCATTTCACATGTCGGCGACGGGCTCCGCCGGCCGGGGGCGTAACGGTGTGGTGATCCCGACGGCCGCTTCGGTGAGCGGCACGCAAGCCGGTCTGCGCGGACGTACATCACCCCATGCGGACCGGCGTGCGCCGGTTCAGTCGCTCCGGACCGTCGTGCCGCTCCCGCCCGGCCCGTCTTCGTCGACGGACACGAGGAGGTTTCTGCGCAACGCCGCCACCAGTTCCCCGTCGACCCCCAGGAGTTCGGTGGCATAGCCGTGGACGGAGCCGTGGGTCGCGGCGAGATCGGCCAGGAAGAGGCGCATGACGTCGGCGGGAGCCCTGCCGAACCCGGGCCAGTCCGGTTCCTGGCCGGCGTGGTCCGCCCGCCAGTCGGCCAGGAGCCGTTCGGTGACGAGCTCGGTGAGGGTGAAGTCGGCGACGACGTCGTCCTCGGACACGCCGAGCAGGGACAGAACGAGCGCGGCGAGCAGCCCGGTGCGGTCCTTGCCGGACGCGCAGTGGAAGACGGCGGGTGCGCTGTCCTCTGTGGCGATCACGTCCAGTGCGCGGCGGAGTTCAGCGACTCCGTCATGGGCCACTTCCGTGTACCGATCGGCGAGGAAGCGTCCGGTCTCCACCCCCGGCCCCAGGGCCGCCTGGTCGTAGGGCCGGTGCTCGATGCTGAGGTGGTGGTACCGCAGTCCCGGTGCGTGGGGTACGCGCCCCTTGGCGGCGATCTCCCAGTCGTAGCGCAGATCGATGACCGTGCGGACGCCGAGGCCGAGGAAGCGGTCCCAGTCCTCGTCGCGGAGCTTGCCCAGCGAGTCGGAACGGTAGAGCCGTCCCCAGCGGACCTGACGGCCGCCGTCCGCCCGATACCCGCCCATGTCACGGAAGTTGTGCAGTCGCTCGAAGGCTATGTGTCTGTTCACCATGCAGAACCTACGCCGACGACGATCTGCGCGTCGGTGTGGTGCGAATGCTCCGCCGTGCGGATCCACAGGAGTGACGATGCCCGGTCGTGCCTGACTCGCCGCGCCGGGCAGGCGGTGTGCACCTGCTTCGGCGGGGCTGAGTCGAGAATGCAGACGTGTCTACTCCTGTTCTCCCCGCCATCGGGCGCGACCCGTGGAGCGAATGGGCTCTGCTGCTTCTCTCGGCCGCTTCCGGGGCCGCGGATGCGTTCGTCTTCATCTGTGTCGGCCAGGTCTTCGCCGGGGTGATGACCGGGAACCTGGTGCTGCTGGGCGCTTCTGCCGCCGGTGTCGGGGAGCACGGGGTGGCCCTGCGGGTGATCACCGCGCTCGTCGCGTACGGCATCGGCGTCATGTGCGGTGCGTGGATGAGCGAGCGGTGGCGGTGGCCTCTGCCGTGGATGCTGCTGATCGAGGTGGCGCTGCTCACCGCGGGAGCCGTGCTGTGGTGGCTGGGCCTGATCACCTCCGTAGGGGACCTGCTGGGGCTGCTGGTGCTCATCGCCGTGGCCATGGGCATTCAGGGCCGCATCCGGGCTACGCCCACCAACTACTTCACCGGCACGCTCACGTCCTTCGTCAGCCGCCTGGCGCTGCGATCGTGGGACCGGGGGGACCGCTGGGTGGCCGGCCGGCTGACCGCGGTCGTGGCGGGTGCGGCCGTGACCGCCCTGGCGGTACGGCTCTGGCCGGGCGCCGCGGCCACGGTGGCCGTGCTGCCGGCGGCGGGTGCGTTACTGATCGAGGCGGTGCCCAGGAAGCTGCCGTGAGGCTGGCCGCAGTCCGGGCCGGTCCATCACTGCATGGTCACGGGGGCACGTTCCGCGACGCAATCCCGTACGTGGGCTGCGGCCTCCACCTGGCGGCGGTGTCGATTCCGCGTACGTGGCTCAGGACCAGCCCCTCGACGTGGGGCCCGGCGTGATCCGACCACCGTCCATGGGACAAACAAAAGAATGCCCCGGCCGGATCGGGGGAATCCAGCCGGGGCGGTTCGGGTGTGGGCGCGATACACGACATCCACATATAGGTGAACGATAAACCATCGCGCCGCGTTCCCAGGACCTCGCGCCCAGCACTGTGATGCAGAGCACGGAATCACCACTTCAGGGTGGCGCCGATCAGCCTGCCACGGGCGTCCGGCCGCCGTAGCGACGGGTGAACCGTTCGATGCGGCCGGACCTACCCAGCACCTGCTTGGTCCCGGTGCAGAACGGGTGACTCGCCGACGAGGTCTCCACGCCGACGACGGGACGGCTCAGGCCGTCCTCCCACGTCACCCGCACATCCGAGCTCACGGGCACGGTCGAGCGGACCAGAAAGGCCGCCCCGCGGCGTGGTCACTTCACGCGTGTTCCTTTCCTGGTGCCGCGAGAGGGCCGGACGAGCCGGGGTCAGCGTTCCTCACGGAAGAGGACGTGCCGCCCCACGGCGGGATCGAACTTGCGCAGGACCAGCCGGTCAGGGTTGTTCCGGCGGCTCTTGCGCGTCACATAGCTCTGCCCCGTTCCGGCCGTCGACCGGAGTGTCACCACGGGGCGGGCCTCACTGCGGGCCATGTACGCCTCCAGACTCTTCCTCGACCCCGATTCCCCCGGTGGGAATGGGTGTCGTTTTCGTTCTGGTGTCGTAACGCGAGAGAGGCAGGCCGCATTCCCTTCCCGCCGGGCCGGCCCAAGACCACACCACCCGCCGGGGCGTTCGAGGGCGATCCGACCGGGATCCGCACCCGAGCCCACCGCGCCCGCGCCGCCACCAACCGACGCATCCGGGCCGGATGCCGCGACCACCACCCCCGAAGGGGGCTCCTTCGCGTACGCCCCCCGCCTCGGCCGGACGCGCCGTTCGGGGACTGCGCGCGCGGGCGCGCGACCATCCGCGCGCGCCGGGCGACTTGCATCAACTCCCCGCGACAGCAAGGCTGTTCGACGGATCGAAGCCCCGCACCGCCTGTGGCATATGCCAGAAGCAACACCGTATCGAGTGTTGCCAAATCCCTTACGAGCCCCCGCGGCCTGTGCGACAGTCGTCTACGGTCCACTTTCCAGACCTGGTCGCGCCGCGCCTGTATCGGAGTACGAGATGCCGTCCCATCTGTCCGCGGACCGCCCTGCCCCCCAGCCGCCCGAACGACATGCCGTCGACGCGTTGATCAGCCGGACCCGTCGGCTGCGTGGCGACGTGGATGCCGTGCGGCGGGACACGGTACTGATCGACGAGGAAGACGCGCAGATGCGCTGGCAGCGTGCGCTCTGTGACCTGGCGGTCCATCACCTCGACGACCTCGGCACGCATCTGGGACAGCTCAGAGAGGGCCTTCCGCCGGAACAGACCGCGGACGCTCCGGCACTCGACACCTCGGACGAGACCCTCGGCCGGTCGGAGCACGGTTCCCTCATCGGCAGGGTGGGAAGCGCCGAGTGGAATCTACTGACCGACGAGGTCACCTGGTCCGAGGAGCTGTTCCAGATCTTCGGCAGATCCCCGGAGATGGGGTCGCTCTCGCTGGACGAGCTCCCCTCCCTGCTCCTTCCCGAGGACCAGCCCCTGCTCACCGCCATGGTGACGGACTGCCTGGTCGACGGAAGGCCGATAGACGGTGAATTCCGCGTCCTGCGGACCGACGGTCGGATGCGCACGCTCCACATGATGGGTGAGCCCGTCCTCGACGCGGACGGCTGCACAGCCTCCATGTGGGCGGTCCTGCGCGATGTCAGCGATCTGCGGCGCAGCCAGCAAGCAGTGCGCACGAACCACGACTCGCTACGACGTCGACAGCACAGGGCACAGACCGAGCACCGGATGGCGGTCGAACTGCAGGAAACCGTGCTGCCGCCGTGGCGCGACTCGCTGCGGCTCCCTTCGCAGGGGGTGGGCGCGCTGGATGTCGCGGCCCACTACCTCCCTTCTCGGTCCAGCTCGCTGATCGGCGGAGATTGGTACGACGCGCTGGAACTGCCGGACGGCCGGACCGTCCTCACGGTCGGTGATCTGACCGGCCACGGCATCCAGGCCACCTCGGCCATGGCGATGCTGCTGGGTGCGCTGCGTGGGATGGCTGTGGCCGGCATCGAGCCGGGGGCCCTGATGGGACATCTCAATCAGTTACTGGAATCCTCCGTCCAGCCCGCCCTCGGCAGCGCGGTGTGCTGCCGTTTCGAGCCGTCCACCGGCGTCCTGACCTGGGCGCAGGCGGGGCACCCCGCACCGTTGCTGTTCCGCGACGGAAAGGGGCGCCCGCTGCTGCCACCGAACGGGGTCCTGCTCGGCGCAACCTCCGGTGTCGCGTACGAGCAGGACGAAGTGCACCTGCTGCCCGGTGACGTGCTGGTCCTGCACACCGACGGACTGAACCGCCACAGCGACCGGGATGCGGGGCCGGACGCCCTGCTCGCACTCGCCCCCCGCTTCGCACAGGCCCGTACGGCACGGGAGTGCGTACGGTCGGTCGTCACGCAGTTCGGTGGCACCGAGCGCCTGGACGACGCGTGTGTGCTGATCGCCCGCATCGAGGCATAGGGAACAGCCGCACCTGCGCGAGGACAGCGGGCACACGGAACACCCGACACGACACGGTCCGCAGCCGACGAGCCGCGAGTACCGTACTCGACAATGCGACGGCCGGACTGTGATCGGTCGATCAGTCGGTGGTCGGACGTGATCAGCGCCCCCTCATCGCGGGGCCCGCATGTTCAGATCTCCGACGAGCGCCTGGGCTGCCTGATGATAGAGCTCTGCGGCAGGGCGAGCTTGATCTCCTCGCGCAGGTCCTCGATCTTGGCGTAGCCCGCGAACTGGCCCGTCAGCCGGTACATCTCGCGCAGCCGGTCCCAGGTACGGTGCGAGGAGGTCTCCCCCATCGTCACCAGGGCGAGCCGCGCATAGCGGTCGGCCTGCTCGGGGTCGTCCGCGATGAAGCATGCCGAGGCGAGTGAGATGTAGTCGAAGATCTTGGAGCGCTGGCGTCCGTTGGCCCGGAGCTCCAGAGCCTGTTTGGCATGGCGCTGGGCCACGATCGCCGCCGACGGGTCGTGTTCGGCGAGCGTACGGAACGCCAGGGCCTGCATGCCGTGCAGATCCGCCTCGTCGAACAGCTGCATCCAACTGGGCGGCGGCACATCGCTCTTGTCCGATACGAAGAGCTCCTCGGCCTTGCCCAGTGTGCGGCGCATCGCCTGGCCGCGGCCCATGGACGCCTGCGCCCAGGCCTCGATGGTGTGCAGCATCGCCTGAGTGCGTGGCAGAACCATGTCACCGGAACCGGACTTGGCGAGCTTCATCAGGTCCAGGGCGTCGTCGGGGCGGCCCAGGTGGATCATCTGCCGGGCCGCCCTGGAGAGTGCCTCACCCGCTCGCGGGCGGTCGCCGCCCTCGCGCGCCGCGTGGGCGGCGATGACGAAGTACTTCTGGGCGGTGGGTTCGAGGCCGATGTCGTGGGACATCCATCCCGCGAGCACCGCGAGGTTGGCGGCGACGCCCCAGAGGCGGCGCTGAAGATGGTCGGGGTGACGGTAGGCGAGCATGCCGCCCACCTCGTTGAGCTGGCCCACCACGGCCTTGCGCTGGAGTCCGCCGCCTCGGGACGCGTCCCAGGCGCGGAACACCTCGACAGACCGTTCGAGCGCCTCGATCTCCTCCGACCCGATGGGCGCGGCCTCGTACCGGTCGAAGCCGGCGGGATCCGCGTACAACGGGTCGTTGGTCCGTGGGGCATCGGCCGCCAGCACAGGGTCGGTGTGCAGCCAGTCGTGCATGGGGCCGGTGATGGTCGATCCTGCGGCGAGCGCGGCGCCCGCGCTCACCAAGCCGCGTCGGTTGAGCATGAGGTCCATTCCCGTGAATTCGGTGAGGACCGCTGCCGTCCGCTCGGGCGCCCACGGCAGTCCGTCGGGATTGTGCTGCGTCCCGACCTCTCGCCGTTTCCCCACACGCCCGCGTCGGCCGAACCCGAGGTCCTCGATGGTCACGACACGACCGAGCCGCTCGGTGAACAGGGCAGCCAGCACCTTGGGCACAGGATCGCGGGGGGACTCCCCCATGTCGATCCAACGCCTCACCCGCGAGGTGTCGGTGGCCAGTTGCGGGTGGCCCATGGCCGCCGCCTGCCGGTTCACCATTCTCGCGAGTTCGCCCTTGGACCAGCCGGCAAGGCCGAACAGGTCGGACAGGCGGGTGTTGGGTTCTCCGGTCACGTCAAGCCCCCAGGTTCTCGGCTGTGTCGACAGTAACCCCTGTCAGATGCCTTGCGACTATTCGCCAGGGTTCGCCAGGGTCCGCCAGATGGTCTGCCACCCGCGCGCCGGTGTCAGGTAGGAAAGCGCCACCCCGCCCGGCAGCCCTAGGTACTCCCCAGGGTGCCGAACGGCCGCCGGCCGGGGCGGTGCACGCAACTTGTCGGCGTGCGAAGGGATCTGTCTCGCCCATGTACACAGCATCGTCCTCCGTGACCGCCCCGCCCCGGCCGCTTCGTCCCCTGGGGGCGGGCGGCGGACCGTACCTCGCTCCGCATGCCGCTCCCCCGGCACCCGGCACGGTTCGGCCGCGGCGGCCGGCGGGACTGGGCGGCCCGCCGCTCAGCGGCCGGCTGGACCTTTCCGGTCCGCAGGGCGCTCAGCTGAGGATGGTGATCGCCTCGGTGCACCGCATCTGTCCGGAGTTCAACCCGGTGCAGGTGCTCCGCCGCAGCGGCCGTTCGGTGCTCCTCGTCGGGTCCACCGGACGCACGACCGCGGTCGCCAAGTGTTTACTGGACCACTCGCCCGCGTGGTCGGAACGCTTCCAGCACGAAATAGCTGCATATCGGGCGTTCGTCCGGCACCGCCCGCCGGTGCGGGTGCCTCGGCTCATCGCGGCCGACCCGGAGAACTGCACCCTGGTGATCGAGCGCATGCCCGGCCGGGTGGCGGCGCTGACCCGGCATCCGTCGGAGGCTCCGCCCCGTGCCGATGTACGGGCCGCGCTCGGTGCGATCGGTCGGATCAACGCCTGGCGGCCGGCTCCGGGTCTCTTCGACGCACCGCTGGACTACGCCTCGCGGGTCGCCCGCTATCACGAGCTGGGGCTGTTCACCGACCGCGATCTGGGCGACCTGCAGAAGCTGCTGCACGGTCTGGCCCATGCGGGCGGCCGTCAGGGCATGGGGCAGTTCTGTCACGGTGACGCATTGCTCTCCAACATCCTGCTGTCGCCCACGGGTCCGGTGCTGGTGGACTGGGAGCACGCGGGCTGGTACCTGCCGGGCTACGACCTCGCGACGCTCTGGGCGGTCCTGGGCGACGCACCGGCGGCGCGGCGGCAGATCAGTCAGCTGGCGCAGGCCAAGGGGCCTGCGGCGCGGGACGCGTTCCTGGTGAACCTGATGCTGGTGCTGACGCGGGAGATCCGTACGTACGAGACGGCTGTCCAGCGGGCGATGCGGGAACCGGTGCCGGCGGGCACCGGTCAGGACCGGCCGAGTGGCCTCTCGTCGAGCGAGGAGCAGCGGCTGCTGCTGCGCCGCCTGCACGACGACTGCGCGATGGCCCGCCGGGCCGTACGTGCCGCGGTCGGCACACGCTGACCCTACCGAGAAGGGACACGCGCTACGGGTCCGGTGCCGACACACCGGCCCCGTAGCGCGTCGATGTGGTGTCAGGGACTCTTGAAGGCGACCGCGTCCACGTCGAACGCGTTGTTCTGCGGTGACGTGAAGACGAGATACAGCTTGTGCGTGCCCTTCAGCTCCTGGACGGGCACGGCCGGGGTCTCCTGATAGTTGTCCCATCCTCCGGTGTTGGGGACGGGGGTGGTGGCGAGCAGAGGACCGTCGGGCGCGTCCGCGCGCAGTTCGATCGCGCCCACCCCGTACGGCGAGGACAGCCGATAGCCGACCGAGCCGATGCCTTCGACGCTCATCGGGTCGAAGGCGACCCAGTCGCCGTTCGAGACGTCTCCGATCCGTTTGCCGTTCTCGGCGCCTTCCTGGGCGACGAAGCGGGAAAGCCGGTTGACGTCCTCGGTCGCGCCCGCCAGGGCGTAGTAGAGGTAGATCCAGTGGTTCTTCTTGAAGTCGGGGTCGAGTTCCATGCCGACGAGCCCGTCCTCACCGCCGGCGTAGACGTCGAGCTTGCCCGCGGTGGTGGTGGCGTGGGTCGCGGGGTCGTAGACGTTCACCTCGCCGCTGCGCTGGATGTAGAAGACCCGGCCGTCCTCGGCGACGTCGAGCTCCATCGGGTCGGCGGTGTTGTCGTCGAGGGTGACCTTCTCGTAGCCGCTCCAGACGGTGCCGCCGCAGTCGCCGGGCTTGTTGCCCGCGGCCCACTTGACACCTCCGACGACATGGGCGCGGAAGGCGGCTTCGCTGTACGAGGGGGTGTCGTGGCCCATGGCGGTCGCCCAGACCCTGCCGCCCTCGGTGGTGCGGCACCAGGAGATGGGGTGGTCCGCGCCCCTGGCGGAACCGCCGGGGTTGTAGGTGGTTTCGTCGGCGGTGACCAGCACGTGGACATCGCCGCGGGGGTTCCTGTCGAAGTTGTACCACTCCTCCGGCCGCTCCCAGCGCTCCGGGAGTCCCGCGGTGGAGGGGTGGACGCGGTCGGCGACCTTGGCGGTACCCCGGAGCACTCCGGGCGAGTGTGCGGGCATGTGGACGCCGCCGTTGATGGCCTCGTCCCACCAGGGGAAGGTGTCCTCGATGCCCATGTCGAGGGTGTTGTGGATGGCGACGACGCCACCGCCGTCGCGCACGTATGTCCGCATCGCTTCGCGCTGGGCTTCGGTGTCCCAGACCATGCCGGAGTTCTGCAGCATGACGATGACGTCGAAGTCCTTGAGCTTGGCTTCGTCGAAGACGGCGGGGTCGGCGGTCTCGACGAGTGCGAAGTTGTTGGCGGCCGCCTCCTCCTTGAACATCTGGATGCCTGCGGGGATGGAGGCGTGCTAGGCGATGGTGCGGGCGCGCGCGACCCGGACCCCGGCCAGGGCCGCGACGCGTTCGCTGTCACCGGTGGCGAGGAGCGTACGGCCGAAGTCGGAACGCATCAGCCGGACGGCGAGGAGACCCGCGACGACGCAGACGAGGACGGCCCAGGGCAGCCAGCCGAAGGCCGTGCCGCGCCCGAGCCTGCGAAAGGCCGTGGGCAGCGCGCCGTGCGGGGAACCGCCGGTCCAGAAGAAGACCGCGCCTTCGAGGATCAGCATCATGCCCAGCGTGGTGATGAACGACGGCACGCGCAGCAGGGTGGTGATCAGTCCGCTGACGAGACCAGCGAGGGCTCCGGCGAGCAGCAGCACCGCGGTGACGAGCAGCCAGGGCGCGCCCGGGAACGAACCGTACAGTTCGGCGGCGACGACCACCCCTGCCGTGACGATCGCTCCGACCGACAGGTCGAACTCCCCGCAGACGATGACCAGGTACTGGCCCGCGGCGAGGATGACGAGGGGCGCGGCGCGCTTGATGAAGGCGAGGAAGCGGTCGGGTTCGTAGAAGCCCGGGTCGGTGAGGGCCAGCGCGGCCAGGAGCACGGCGAGCAGGACGTAGACAGGTGTGCCGGTGGTGAGGGCACGCAGGACGCGACGGCCGGCGGGTGCCTGTGCGGTGGTCATGCGGTCCTCTCCCGCGGGGTGCGGCGGCCTCGCGCGTAGAGGGCGACGGCCGCGATGATGACGACACCGCGGACGACGTTCTTGAAGAACGGGTCGACGGCGAGCTGGTTGAAGACGCTGTCGAGCACGGCGAGGACGAGGACCCCGCCCAGGGTGCCCGCCACCCCGCCGCGGCCCCCGGCGAGCGCGGTGCCGCCGAGCACGACTGCGGCGATGGACTCCAGGTCGTAGCGGGCCTCCGTACCGGCCCAGGGGGCCCCGGCGCCGAGTCGTGCGGCAAGGAAGAGGGCGGCGGCTCCGACGCAGAGGGAGCACAGGACATGGGCGACGACGGCGGTGCGCCGGGTGCGGACTCCGGACAGCCGGGAGGCGTGCTCGTCGCCACCGGTCGCGTACATGTGGTGGCCGAGCCGCGTTCGACGGGTGATCAGCCAGAGCGCGGCGGCGACGGCGAGAAGCAGGAACAGGGAGACGGGAACCGGTCCGATCCGGTCGTAGCCAAGATGCTGGAAGGAGGCGGGGACCTTGCCGGCGGGGCCGGTGCAGTTGTCCTCGATCCAGCCGCGCAGGATGAAGGCGGTGCCGAGGGTCGCGATGAACGCGTTCACCTTGAGGCCGGTGACGATCAGTCCGTTGGCGAGTCCGACGGCGGTGCTGAGCGCCAGGACGGCGAGGACCGCCACGAGTACGCCGTCGCTCTCCATCGTCTCCGCTGCGACGAGGGTGCCCAGGCTGATGAGGTGGGCGACGGACAGGTCGAGCGATCCGGTGAGGATGACGGCGGACTGGCCGACCGCGACAAGTCCGAGGGCGACGCAGTTCTGCAGGATCGTCACCACGTTGGTGACGGTCAGGAAGTCTCCGCCTCGGGCCGCGACCGCGATCCAGCCGAGGAGGGTGACGGCGAGGGCTGCGAGCCAGACTCCGGCCACCGGCCCGGCCGCGCGCGGCCGGGCTGTTCGCCCCGGGCGGCTGCGGGGCCCGGTCGTCGGGGCGGGCCGAAGCGCGCTCATGCGGCTCCCTCCCGTGGAAGGCCGCCGCCGGTGGCGAGGCGCATGACGGCTTCCTCCGTGGCGCCGGCGGGGAGTTCGCCCGCGAGACGTCCTTGCGACATGACGAGGATCCGGTCGCTCATACCGATCAGTTCCGGCAGTTCGGAGGTCGCCCGTCGACGGTCATGGTGCCCGTGGTGAAGGGGTCCACGCCGAAGAGGGCACGGGCGAGGGTGGTGCGGCCCGAGCCGTGGAGACCGGCGACGCCGACGACCTCGCCGGCCCGCAGGCTCAGTTCGATGCCGGAGAGCCGGGCGTTGCCGCCACCGCTGACGGTGAGCCTCTCCGCACCCGCCTCGCCCGGTCGAGCCCTGGGCGGGTAGTAGGTGCCGAGCTCCCTTCCGACCATGGCGCGTACGACCGTGCCCGCGTCGGTGTCGCGCGTGGTGAGCGTGGCGACGCGGCGGCCGTCCTTGAGGACCGTGATGCGCCAGGAGAGTTCGAAGACTTCGCGGAGCCGGTGCGAGATGTAGAGGATGCCGATCCCGCGGGCGGTCAGGCGGCTTATGAGTGCGGCGAGTTGCTCGACCCCGTGGTCGGCGAGGGCGGCGGTGGGTTCGTCCATCACCAGGATCCGGACGTCGGATGCGAGAGCCTTGACGATCTCCACGGTCTGCATACGTGCGACCGACAGCTCATGGACGGGGGTCCGGGGGGTGATACCGGTCCGGTCCAATTCCGCGAGAAGTTCGGCGGTGCGCCGTTCCATGGCGCGCCGGTCGACGAGCCCGTACCGGGTCGGTTCACGGCCGAGGAAGACGTTCTCGGCGACGGTGCGGTGCGGGAGCAGCGCGAACTCCTGGTGGCTGATGCCGATTCCGGCGGCCTGGGCCTGCGCCGGATGGCTGAAGGAGTATGCGGTTCCGTCGATGGTGAGGGTCCCCTCGTCGGGTAAGTGCTCGCCCGCGAGGATCTTCATCAGGGTCGACTTCCCCGCGCCGTTCTCCCCCACCAGGGCATGCACTTCTCCGGCTTCGAGGTCGAGCCCCACCCCGTGGAGCACACGCACTCCGAGGAAGCTCTTGGACGCACCGTGCATCTTCAGCATCGAATGACTCCTCGCTCAGCGGTCTGCAGAGCAGAGTCGTGACGCACCTTAGGACTGTCAGAGGCTCAAGCACCTTTGTTTTCAACCGACTTGGCATGGGCTTATGCCGATGACCGAACGCTGGATGCCTTGTGAGCAGCAAAAGTCGTCCTTAGGGTGACTGCCATGTCTCCGCTGTCGGATCGCACGTCCGCTGCCTCCTCGCACTCACCGGGCGAGGTACTCGCGTTGATCAGTTCAGGAACGGTGGCGACCCGTGCCGACATCGCCCGGATCACCGGGATGGCCCGTTCGACGGTCTCCCAACGGGTGGACGCGCTGATCGCGCACGGCCTCGTGGACGAGGACGCCGACGGCGGGTCCACCGGCGGTCGCCCGCCGCGCCGGCTGGCGCTGCGCACCCGTGAGCACGCGGTGGCCGGGGTGGATCTGGGGGCCTCGCACTGCAGGGTGGCGCTGATGGACATCGGCGGCGCGACCCTGGCGGTCCAGGAGGAGCCGATGTCGATCGGTGACGGCCCGGACTCCGTACTGCGGCACGTGGAGCGAACGGTGCGCACCCTGCTCCAGGAGGCGCACCGGGAGCCGGGAACGCTGCGGCCCATCGGTGTCGGAGTGCCGGGGCCGGTGGAGTTCTCCACCGGACGTCCTGTCGATCCGCCGATCATGCCGGGCTGGCACCAGTACCCGATCCCGGAGTTCTTCGCCGCCCGCTTCGGGGTGCGGGCGCTCGTCGACAACGATGTGAACGTGATGGCGCTGGCCGAGCAGCGACGCGCCTTCCCGGACTGCCGCTACCTGTTGCACATCAAGGTCGGTACGGGAATCGGCTGCGGGATCGTCGCCGACGGCGAGCTGCACCGGGGTGCGCAGGGATGTGCCGGCGACATCGGCCACATCCGTGTCGCGGACCTCGACGGTCCTTGCCGGTGCGGCAATTCGGGCTGTCTGGAGGCTGTCGCGGGCGGTGCGTCGCTGGCGGCGAAACTGGTCGGCCTTGGGCTCGATGCGACATCGGGCAGCGATGTGGTGCAGCTGGTGCAGTCCGGGAACCGGGACGCCGTACGGATGGTGCGGGAGGCGGGGAGGGCGGTCGGCGAGGTCCTCGCCGGACTCGTGAATTTCTTCAACCCGGACACGGTGGTGATGGGGGGCGCACTGGCCGCCGTGCACGATCAACTGCTCGCCGGTGTACGGGAGGCGGTCTACCGGCGCTCACACCCGCTGGCCACGCAACTGCTGCGCATCGAGCCGAGCCGTACGGGTGAGAACGCGGCGGCGGTGGGGGCAGGGATCCTCGCGATCGAGCACGCGCTCTCTCCCGCGCAGGTGAACCGCCAGGTAGCGGGGTGACCTCTCGTGCCCTCTTCGTGAACGGATGCCGTTCACGAAGAGGGCACGACGCGTACGGTCACGCTGTCGGACCGCGAGCGGCCTCAGTGCGCGCGCACGATGTCCACGTCGGACGCCTTCACGAAGGCGACCCGGTGGCCGATCTGCACCGTCACGTACTTCTCCTTGCCGCGGAAGTAGGCGTGGTCGAGCGGGTAGGAGGCATCGATCGTCGGGGCGTAGAAGAAGCCCGTGGGTGCCTCACCGCCACCGGGGTAGGACTGGCCCGCCTTGATGGTGTACTGCAGCGGCGAGCCCACCCGCTGGTCCGTGAAGTCCGCGGGGTACTCGGACTTCTCCGGGTACGCCACCCCGTACACCGGCACCTCGGTGCGGCCGGCCTTCGGCCTGACCACGTAGCCGGAGGTGGGCGTGGTGGTCCGGGTGTGCGCCGGGGTCTGGAACCAGGCCTTCTGGCCGTACCACCAGATCGCCGTCCAGCCCGGGGCGTGGTCCGCGACGACGGCCTGCTGGGTTGCGCTGATCTTGCTGCCCCAGTCGGCGGCGCAGTTCGTGCCCGGTGAGCCGTCGGTGTGCAGGCCGGGGTCGGAGAAGAGCGGTGCGTCGGTGGACGGCGCGCTGTGCAGCGGGACGGCGCTGGAGCCCTGGACCGGCAGGTCCACACCCTTCTCGCAGTCCCGGAATGCCTGCTTGTTCTTCTTGAAGTCCCGGCTGACGGTGATGAGTTCGCTGCTCTTCGGGGCGCTCGGGACGGTGGGCTTGCCGAGCAGCGTCATGAAGTGGTTCCAGTCCCAGTACGTGCCCGGGTCCCAGTGCATGTTCTTGGTGCCGGATGCGCTGGTGGGCGGTACACCGTCGTGGCCGATGATGTGCTGGCGGTCGAGCGGGATGTCGTACTTGGCTGCGAGGTAGCGCACCAGCTTGGCGGTCGAACGGTACATCTGCGGGGTGTACCACTTGGCACCCTCGACGGCGACACCCTCCTGCTCGATGCCGATGGAATGGCTGTTGACGTACCAGTTGCCCGCCTGCCAGGCGACGTCCTTGCCCTTGACCATCTGGGTGACGTGGCCGTCGCCCGAGCGCACCACGTAGTGGGCGGAGGTCTGTTTCAGCGGGTTCTGGAAGATCTTCAGGGTGGTGTCGAAGTCTTCCTCGGTGTCGTGCAGCACGATGAATCTGATCTTGTTGGTGTGCGGCCGGTCCGAGGTGTCGTAGTTCCCGTACGTCTCCTTGTCGGTGGGGTCGCCCGTCTGCTGGTAGGCAGCCGGTACCCAGTCGCATGCGAGCCCGCGTGGGCATTCCGGCCGCACCCCGTCCGCACCGGCCTGCGCCGCGGGACTGAGCAGCGCCATGCTCAGGGCACCGACCGTGGTCAACGCGAGTGCGAGTCCGGTCCTCTGCTTGGACGTCATGACAACCCTTCTTGGAGCCGTGCGTGATGGAGCCGTGCGTGATCCGATCTCACTGTTCCGCCGTGCGCGCACACTCTCCGACCTGAGATGACAGCACGTCAAGAGGCCAGTGGGGGGAGCGAACCGAGCCAGTGGACCAGACCACTGGCGGGGTGCCTGACCTGCGGTCGGAAAGAAGACGGGCACACGCTGACGACCACACGACCCGGGGTGCACGGGACCGGCGACCGGTCGGAGACTCTCGCTCACCGGCCACGAACGAGCGCACTATTTATGCGACTAATCCCGGATGTGCGTGCCCCGAACGGACGAAGGGTAGTGCTCGCGCGGACACCACCGGTCCGTGCGGCCTTCGCCGTACGGAGATCTCGGAAAGGCCGGACGCACATGGCTCAGCCCTTCACCCTGCCGGACTTCTACGTTCCGTATCCGGCACGGCGCAACGCCCATGTCGAGGAGGCGCGAGCGCACACCAAGAAGTGGGCACGCAGCACAGGAATGCTGGAGGGTTCGGGAATCTGGGAGGAGAAGGATCTCGACTCCCACGACTACGCGCTGCTGTGCGCGTACACCCACCCCGACTGCTCGTCCGAGGCGCTCTCGCTGGTCACCGACTGGTACGTGTGGGTCTTCTTCTTCGACGACCATTTCCTGGAGCTGTTCAAGCGCACCCGCGACCGTGAAGGCGGCAAGCGGTATCTGGACCGATTGCCTGCGTTCATGCCGATGGACCGCGGTGCTCCCATGCCGGAGCCCACGAATCCGGTCGAGGCGGGACTGGCTGACCTGTGGGCACGGACGGTGCCGGGCATGTCCGACGCCTGGCGGGTCCGGTTCGCCGAGGCGACGAAGAACCTGCTCGACGAGTCGCTGTGGGAGCTCGCCAACATCAACGAGGGGCGCATCGCCAACCCCGTCGAGTACATCGAGATGCGCCGCAAGGTGGGCGGCGCCCCGTGGTCGGCGGGACTCGTGGAGTACGCGGCGGGCGCGGAGGTACCCGAGTCGGTGGCCGGCGAACGCCCGCTACGGGTGTTGCGGGACGCCTTCTCCGACGGCGTGCATCTGCGCAACGACCTCTTCTCGTACCAGCGGGAGGTCGAGGACGAGGGGGAGAACAGCAATGGCGTGCTGGTCCTTGAGCACTTTCTCGGCTGCTCCACCCAGGAGGCCGCCGAGGCGGTGAACGATCTGCTGACGTCACGGCTCCAGCAGTTCGAGAACACCGCGCTCACCGAACTCGGCCCGCTCTGCGCGCAGAAGGAGCTCGACCCGGCGGACACCGCGGCGGTTCTGACGTACGTCAAGGGGCTGCAGGACTGGCAGTCGGGCGGCCATGAGTGGCACATGCGCTCAAGCCGCTACATGAACGAGGGCGGGGCCGGTCAGGCCGCGCCCAGCTTCGGTATGGCCGCGGCGTCGATCCGGTTCACTCTCCGCTCGGAAAGGGCCCGGCTGCGCAGCCACACCCATGTGCCCCATCAGCGTGTCGGCCCGTCCCTGCTGCCCGGTTTCGAGCTGCCGTTCGGCACGACACTCAGCCCGCATCTGGACGGGGCGCGGGTACGGATCGTCGACTGGGCGCGTCGCACCGGAATCCTGGAAGCTCAGCCGGGCGTGCCCGGATCGCACATCTGGGACGAGGAGCGGCTCGTCGCGACCGATCTGCCGTTGTGCGCGGCGGGTCTGCACCCGGACGCGACGCCGGAGGAGCTGGATCTGTCCTCCCAGTGGCTGACCTGGGGAACGTACGGGGACGACTGGTTCCCCGTGGTGCACGGGCGGCCCCGTGATCTGGCGGGGGCCCGGCGCGCCAATGAGCGTCTGTCCCTGTTCATGCCCCTGGACGGGTCCGCGACGCCCGAGCCGGTCAACGCACTGGAGCGGGGGCTCGCCGATCTGTGGGCGCGCACCTGCGCGCCGATGGACGCGAGCGGGCGCCGGGCGTTCCGGAAAGCGGTCGAGGACATGACCGCGAGCTGGGTGTGGGAGCTGGCCAACCAGGTGCAGAACCGCATCCCGGACCCGGTGGACTACGTCGAGATGCGACGCATGACCTTCGGCTCCGACCTCACGATGAGTCTGTGCCGGCTGGGCCACGGCAGGAAGGTGCCGGACGAGATCCACCACAGCGGTCCGCTGCGTTCGCTGGAGAACGCGGCGGCGGACTACGCATGCCTGATGAACGACCTGTTCTCGTACCAGAAAGAGATCGAGTACGAGGGCGAGGTGCACAACGGCGTCCTGGTCGTGCAGAACTTCTTCGGCGTGGACTATCCGACCGGGGTGGCGATCGTGCACGACCTGATGAGGTCGCGGTTGCGTCAGTTCCTGCACGTCGCGGAGCAGGAACTCCCGGTGCTGTACGACGACTTCGGGCTCGACGCGGAAGCGAGGGAGATCCTGGACGGGTACGTGCGGGAGCTCAAGCACTGGATCGCGGGGATCCTGATCTGGCACCGGGGCTGCCGGCGCTACCGCGAGCAGGATCTGCGGCGGGGCACCGGCACCCCGTGGCGACTGGGGGGTCCCACGGGGCTCGGTGTGTCGGCGGCGCGGGTGACCGCGCTGTTCGCTCAGCCCTCGGCCTCCAGCGTGTAGCGCCCGCCCGCACGCGCCTTGAAGACCTTCTCGCCGCTCGCGAACAGCGTGCTGCGGACGGTCGCTTCGCGGCTGCGGCTCGCCGTGATCACCACACGGCGGGCCTGCCCCGCGGCCCATTCGATGTCGACGGTGAAGCCGCCCCGGGCGCGCAGTCCGCGCACCGATCCGTCCGGCCAGCTCGCCGGGAGGGCGGGGAGGATCTCGATGGCATCGTGCTGGCTCTGCAACAGCATCTCGGCGATACCGGAGGTGGCGCCGAAATTGCCGTCGATCTGGAACGGCGGGTGGGTGTCCCAGAGGTTGGGCAGGGTGGAGTTCTTCAGCTGTTCCGCGAGCATCCTGTGGGCGTGGTCGCCGTCGCGCAGCCGTGCCCAGAAGTTGATCTTCCATGCCTTGGACCAGCCGGTGCCGCCGTCGCCGCGCGCGCGGAGGGAGACCTTCGCCGCTTCGGCCCACTTGGTGCCGGGTTCGATCTGGCGGCCGGGGTGGAGGCCGAAGAGGTGCGAGACATGGCGGTGGGTGTCGGCCGGGTCGTCCCGGTCGGTCTTCCACTCCTGGAGCTGGCCCCAGGCCCCGATCCGAAGTCCGGGGTCGAGGCGGTCGAGGGCCGCTTCCAGGCGGCCGCGGAAGGCGGGGGCGTCGCCGAGGATCCGGGCAGCCTCCAGGGTGTTGGTGAGGAGGTCGTGGACGATCTGCTGGGACATCGCCGCACCGGCGGTGAAGTCTCCGTGCTCGGGAGAGTAGCTGGGGGTGACGACGAGCAGTCCGTCGCGCGGGTCGGTGCGCAGATTGGCCAGCCAGAACTCGGCGGCTTCCTTCATGGCCGGGTAGGCGGTGGAGCGCAGGTAGTCGGAGGAGCCGTTGAACCGGTAGTGCTCGTACATCTGCTGGGTGAGCCAGGCGGCGGCCTCCGGGAACCAGAAGGCGGTGGACCAGTCATGGACGCCGGTGAAGCCGTACGGGTTGGTCTCGTTGTGCACGACCCAGCCGGCCGTCCCGAACATCTCCTTCGCCGTCTTCCGGCCCGGGGCGCGCATCGCTTCGATGTAGCGGTCGTACGGTGCGGTGGTCTCGGCGAGGTTGGTGACCTCGGCGAGCCAGTAGTTCATCTGCAGATTGATGTTGCTGTGGTAGTCGGCGGACCACGGCGGAGTGGTGGAGTTGTTCCAGACGCCCTGGAGGTTGGCGGGCAGCGATCCGGCCCGCGAGGAGGCGATCAGCAGATAGCGGCCGTACTGGAAGAAGAGCGCCTCCAGGGCCCGGTCGGCGGGGCTCGTGCCGTCCGTGTACCGGGCGAGCAGTTGATCGGTGGGCAGGTCGGGCAGTTCCTGGCCGATGTCGAGGGTGACGCGGTCGAAGAGGGCGCGATGGTCGCGCACATGGGTGTCGCGGATCTTCTCGTACGAGGTCCGGACGGCGGAGTCCACCGCGGCGGCGACCGCCCTGTGCGGGTCTTCGCCGCGGTAGGCCGGATAGCGGTCGGCGTAGTCGGTGGCCGCGACGAGTACGAACCAGGCGCTGTCGGCTCCGGTGACGGTGAGGGTGCCGTCCGGGCCGGCGGTGACGGTGCCACCGCTGGTCCGGACACGGATCTGGGCCTCGAAGCGCAGGCCGTTGTCCTTCAGCGCACCACGTACAGTGAGCCGGTCCTTGTCCGCCGTGGCGGTGTAGTCACTGCGCGGCGAGCTGTACCGCAGGGTGAACGACACCTGTCCCGGACGGTCTGCACCGAGGCGCCCCGCGATGATCCGGCCCGGATGGGAGACGAAGAACTCCCTTGTGTGGGCGGCTCCTTGGTGTCTGTAGGTGACGGCGGCAAGAGCGTTTCGCAGATCGAGGGTGCGCCGGTAGGAGGTGTCGGCTGCGGCCGGGGCGTTGCGCAGATCCAGCCACAGATCACCGAAGACCTGGTAGGCACCGTAGCCGCGGCGCGCCTGGCCGAGCTCGGCTGCGACGGCGTCCGGGTCGAGAGCGCCCTGACCGTCGAGGCGCTGCTGGACGCCGGTGAGGGCGTCGGGTCTGGGGGTGGTCCAGTTCCCGAAGTCGTAGCCCTCTGCGGAACCGGGGCCGCCGGTCCACAGCGTCTTCTCGTTGAAGGTGAGCCTCTCGGATGCGAGCGTCCCGTACACGCTCGCGCCGAGAGCGCCACCGCCGATGGGCAGGGACTCACGCTCCCAGCCGGCGGCCGGAGCGTGGTACCGGAGCGTCGGTTCCACCGATGTCCTCGGGTGGGCGGAACTCCTCACTCCCCCCGATTCATCGGAGGTGCCGGCAGCTACTGCCGTGCCGGAGGTGGCGGGGATCCCCAGCGCCAGAACGCCGGTTGCGCCTATGACTGTCTTCACTGTGGTGCGTCGCGTCATCCCGGATGTCATGCGGCCGACGGTAAAGGTCCGACGATTGCTCCGGCAAGGCACATGACAAAGCGGCCTCATGGACAGAGGCCGCGAACACTTGGACAGATGGACGAGGTGGGTGTTCCGCAGCCGCCCGTCGGGCACGGGCGGCCCAGGCGAAGGGCGGAATCAGCCCTGCTGGAACAGTTCGGCCGGCAGGGGCTTCAGCAGGGTGTACAGATCGTCGGTGATCGGCCGGTCCCAGCTGGCGATGGTGACGAGCACCCCGTCGCTGCGGTCGAACTGGACGCAGGAGATCCGGCTCTCGGAGAGCTTGACGCGGCGGACGATCAACAAGTTGTCGCCCTGCATCACGGGCATGTCCTCGGTACCGGTGACCTCGACCGGTTCGTCGTTCTCCAGCGCGAGCAGAAGCTGGGCGACCTCGAACGGAACCTGGCCCTCCTCGGTCTCGCGGGCGGGCGAACCCTCCGGGAGATTGCCGATGATCATCGCGGGGCCGCGGCCGCCGAACAGGTCGTAGCGCAGAAAGACGCCCTGACAGCTCCCGTCGGGGGCGGGCAGCAGGCCGGCGCCGAGGTTTCCGGGCCAGTCCCCCGGATCCATGGCCAGGACGTCGAAGTCGGGGCCCGCGGGTGTGGCGGCGCTACGGCGGCGGAGGAAGGACATGCAGACATGTTACGTGTCCGGGCTCACGTTGCGGAGCCGGGTCCGCGCAGGCCGCGGCACGGTCGGGGCCGCGGCCCGGCGCACCGGCCCCGAAGCCTCCGCGGCCCCGCCGTCAGCCGGACTCCGCGGCCAGCGCCTCCAGGACCCCGACGGCCTCGTCGGCTCGGTCGTACGGAACGAACAGGTGATCGTGATGGAAACCCGCCACCACATTGCAGCTCAGCCCGGCATCGGTGAGCGCCAGGGACACGGCGGCGGTGAGCCCCACCGCGTCCAGCGCCGAGTGGACACGGAGCGTGATCCAACCCGCCACGTAGTCGTAGCGCAGACCTGCCGAGACGGCTTGCTCCTCGGGCAGCACCAGGGTGAGCCCTTCGGGCTCGGCGACCGTGACGACCGGGTCGACGCCCTCGGGCACCGTTTCGCGGGGGGCGGTGGTGAAGACATAGCGGCCGGGGTTCAGTTCCGGCCGCATGCTGCTCAGCAGGGTTCGAAGATCGCGCTCGCCTGTCACACCCACCACGCTACGTGGCGCGGTGACGTTCATGGTGGCGTACGCCCCGGGCGCAACTGCCGCAGGACGGCCTGCACCACTCCTGGCGGGGATGTTCCTCCTTGACGAACAGCGCACGCGGCGTGGGGCGTGGCAGGCGCGCAGCACCACACGGTCCGGTCCGGCGAGGAATCCGATGGCCGCGCGGGCGAGGGCGACGGGCAGGGTGTTCCGTTCCACGATTGCGCCGGTCGGGTGGTCACGGGCGACAAACGACAAGGGTCGGCTGAGCGAGCTGTTGTGGCACCGAAGCGCGCCGGGCGTCCGGCGCTCAGGTGAGGTCGAATTCGCCCTCGCGGGCGTTCACCACAAAGGCACGCCATTCGGCCGGGGTGAAGATCAGTGACGGGCTGCCGGGCTTACCGGCGTTGCGCATCGCGATGAATCCCTCGACGAAGGCGATCTGGACGTCGCCCGCGCCCTGACTGCCCGACCGCCAGTCCGCATTGCTCAGGTCCAGGTCCGGCTTGTCCCAGCCCGCGAAGGGCTGCTGGGTGGTGGTGCTCTCCGCCACGTCGGCTCCTCCCGCTCGATCGTCCCGGGCCGAAGCCTAGCCATCGTCGGCGGCCCGGGACAGGCCGCCGGGGAGGCTTCCTCCCGTCCGGGACGGCCAGCGGCCGGCGGTCAGCGGGTGGAGGGCTCGGCTCCGACCAGCCACATGGAGAAGAACTGCGACCCGCCGCCGTAGGCGTGGCCGAGCGCCTTCCGTGCCCCCGTCACCTGGTGCTCGCCCGCCTGCCCCCGTACCTGCAACGCGGCCTCCGCGAAGCGGATCATGCCGGAGGCGCCGATGGGATTGGTGGAGAGCACCCCGCCCGACGGGTTCACCGGGAGGTCGCCGTCGAGCGCGGTGACGCCGGACTCGGTGAGCTTCCAGCCCTCCCCCTCGGCGGCGAAGCCCAGGTTCTCCAGCCACATCGGCTCGTACCAGGAGAACGGCACGTACATCTCGACGGCGTCGATCTCCCGTCGCGGGTCGCTGATGCCGGCCTGCCGGTACACGTCGGCGGCGCAGTCCTTGCCCGCCTGCGGCGAGACGAAGTCCTTGCCGGCGAAGAGCGTCGGTTCGCTGCGCATCGCGCCGCCGTGCACCCAGGCGGGCGGATGCGGCGAACGATCCGCTCCGGCCCGGTCGGTGAGGATCATCGCGCAGGCCCCGTCGGAGGACGGGCAGGTCTCCGAGTAGCGGATCGGGTCCCAGAGCATCGGTGCGGACCGGATCTTCTCCAGGGTGATGTCCGGGTCGTGGATGTGCGCGTACGGATTCTTCAGCGCGTTGCGGCGGTCCTTGTAGGCGACGAGGGAACCGACCGTGTCGGGCGCCCCGGTGCGGCGCATGTACGCCCGGACGTGCGGGGCGAAGAAGCCTCCTGCTCCCGCCAACAGCGGCTGCTGGAAGGGGATCGGCAGCGAGAGGCCCCACATGGCGTTGGACTCGGACTGTTTCTCGAAGGCGAGTGTGAGGACGGTGCGGTGCACCCGTGCGGAGACCAGGTTGGCGGCGACCAGTGCGGTGGAGCCGCCGACCGAGCCCGCGGTGTGCACCCGCAGCATCGGCTTGCCGACCGCGCCGAGCGCGTCGGCGAGATACAGCTCCGGCATCATCAGGCCCTCGAAGAAGTCGGGGGCTTTGCCGATGACGACGGCGTCGATGTCCGTCCAGGTCAGCCCGGCGTCCTCCAACGCGCGGACGGCGGCCTCGCGGACGAGTCCGGCGATGGAGACGTCCCGGCGGGCCGACACATGCTTCGTCTGGCCGATGCCGATGACGGCCACGGGCTCCTTAGGCATGAGCGCTCTCCCCTTCGAGTACGGCGACCAGGTTCTGTTGCAGACAGGGCCCGGAGGTGGCGTGGGCGAGCGCCCGGTCGGACTCGCCGCGGTGGATGCGGGCCGCTGCCTCGCCGAGGCGGATCAGCCCGGCGGCCATGACGGGGTTGGCGGCGAGCGCGCCGCCGGACGGGTTCACGGTGACGCCGTCGTCCAGTCGGAGCGCCTTGCGCAGCACCACTTCCTGGGAGGTGAAAGGCGCGTGCAGTTCAGCGGTGTCCACAGGCCGTTCGAACACCCCGGCCCGCTCGGCGGCGAGTCGAGTGGAGGGCGATTCGGTCAGTACGCGGACCCCGAGGCTGTGGGCCTCGATACGGTGGTCGATACCGCGGACCCAGGCGGGGCGGGCGCACAGGGCCCGTGCGGTGTCACCGGCGGCGAGGACGACGGCTGCCGCGCCGTCACAAACCGGTGGGCAGTCGGCCGTCCGCAGCGGCTGCACGACGTACGCGTCGGCCGGGACCGGGCCCGCCGTCCGGGCGTGCGGATTGTCCGCGGCGGCGGCGCGGCTCCGGGCGGCGATCGCCGCGAGGGCGGCCTCGTCGGTGTCGCCCGCGTCGATCAGTGCCTGCGCCTGGAGCGCGGCGAGCGCGACGGAGTCCGGCCAGAGCGGTCCGACGTAGTACGGGTCGAGCTGACGGGTGAGGACGTCGCGCACCTCACCGGGCGAGGACTTGCCGTAGGAGTAGACGAGCGCGGTGTCGGCCTCGCCCGTCCGGATCTTCACCCAGGCCTCGTACAGCGCCCACGCGCCGTCCATCTCCACATGGGACTCGGAGATCGGTGGGTAGGCGCCGACGCCGTCGAGCGCTATGGTGAAGGAGAAGGCCCGTCCCGCGAGATAGTCGCTCGACCCGGAGCAGGTGAAACCGATGTCGCTCGCCCTGAGACCGGTCGTGTCCAGGACCTGGTGGAGGACGGGCATCAGCATCTCGACTTCGGAGAGTTCGTCGGTGCGCCTGAGGTGGTCCGTCTGCGCGAAGGCGACGATCGCTACGTCTCGCATCTACAGCAGCTCCTTGTACGCGTCGTAGTCGGCGTCCGGCTCTCCGGCCGGCCGGTAGTGATCGGGGTGCCGCCCGCCCTCGGTCCAGACCGGTTCGACCCGCAGGCCCATGCGGACCTGGTCGTACGGGATACCGCCGATCCGTGCGTGCAGTGCGAGGTCGGCCCCGTCGAGAGCGATGTGCGCGTAGACGTAGGGGACTTCGATGTCGAGATTCCTGGCTTTGATGTTGACGATGCAGTACGTGGTCACGGTGCCGCGCGGGCCGACCTCGACCTGTTCCGTGGTGGCGACGCCACAGGTGGGGCAGGCGCCGCGGGGCGGAACGTACACCTTGGCGCAGGACGGGCAGCGCTCGCCGACGATGCGCCGCTCGGAGAGCGCGTTGATGTAGGCACCTTGGGCACGGCCCGGTGTGTAGCGGTAGTCGAGACGGGCCGGGGTGACGATGCCGTGGACGGGGTCGGCGAACTCCGTGCCGCGCGGTACGGGTTGGCCGGCCTCCCCGTCGTAGGACTCGAAGCAGGCGATGTCCGTGATGGCACCGGTCCGTTCGGGCGCCCAGCGGATCCGCACCCGCATGCCGGTACGGACGGCTTCGGGGCCGGGGGCGGCAAGGGCGTGCAGCAGGGCGGTGTCGGCTCCGTCGAGCCTGACGAGGACCCAGGCGAAGGGGGTGTCGAGGGGCTGACCGCGGCGCGGGGCGGGGTTCCAGGCCCAGGTGGTGACAGTGCCGGTGTCGGCGACGTCGGTCAGCTCGCGGATCTCCTCAGCGGTGACGGGGTCGTACTCGACCGGTGGGACGAGGACCTTTCCCCCGCTGGTCCGGACGCCGAGGACGGTGCGTTCGCGCAGTCCGGTGAGGAAGGCGCTCTGGACGGGGCCGAGGGATCGGGTGAAGGGGAATTCGAGCACCAGCGGTGCGCTGAGGATCTCGGGCACGGTTGCCTCCTTGGCTCAGGCGCGCCGGTAGACGGGCGGGCGCTTCTCGGCGAAGGCACGGGCGCCTTCCTTGGCGTCGGCGGTGGCGAAGACGGTCCAGCCGCGCTTCAGTTCGGCGGCGAGGCCCTCGGCCTCGGTCATCTCCGCGGTCTCGTACACGGACGCCTTGACGGCTTCGACGGCGAGCGGGCCGCAGGCGTTGATCCGCTCGGCGACTTCGAGGGCCTGCTCCAGTGCGGCGCCGTCGGGGACGACCCGTCCGATCAGCCCGATGGCGGCCGCCTCCTCGGCGCTGTACGGACGTCCGGTGAGGAGCATTTCGAGGGCGTGGGTCCGGGGGATCTGGCGCGGCAGCCGTACCGTCGACCCTCCGATGGGGAAGAGGGCGCGCCTGACCTCGAAGAGCCCGAAGGTGGCGCTCGCCCCGGCGATGCGGATGTCGGTGCCCTGCAGGATCTCGGTGCCGCCCGCCACGCAGTGGCCCTCGACGGCGGCGATGACCGGCTTGCGCGGTCGGTGGTGGCGCAGCATCGCCTTCCAGTGCAGATCGGGGTCGGCGGTCATCCGGTCGCGGTACTGCTCGCCCTCCATCCCCTTGCCCGCCAGGGCTTTGAGGTCCATGCCCGCGCAGAAACAGCCGCCTGCCCCGGTGAGGACGACCGAGCGGACCGTGTCGTCCTCGTCGGCCGCCAGCCAGCCGTCGTACAGCCCGACCAGCATCGGCAGCGAGAGGGCGTTCTTCGCCTCCGGCCTGTTCAAGGTGAGCACCAGCGTGGCGCCCTCGCGCCGCACGGTGAAGTGTTCCGTACCACCCATTGCCTGCCTCCCGTCTCAAGACCTAGAACAGGTTGCAGTAGGTGGGGGTCCAGTTCAATAGTTTGCTGACAGTCAGTCAGATTTCTTCGGTGGCCCCCTTCCCACTTGTGCCTCCCGGCGCTCTAATGACCGCCGAGCCAGTCAGCATCCGGGGTCAGGAGGAACGGTGGAGTACAACCTTGCCGACCTGTTCGAGTCGGTCGTCGACGCGGTCCCGGAACGCGAGGCGCTCGTCTACCTCGACCATCCCGGTACGGGTGCGGAGCGCAGGCTGACGTACGCGGAGCTGGACGCGGCCGCCAACCGCCTCGCCCACCATCTGATCGAGGCGGGCATCACGCCGGGCGAGCATCTGGGGCTGCATCTCTACAACGGAGTCGAGTACCTCCAGACGGTGCTGGCCTGCCTCAAGGCCCGCATCGTTCCGGTCAACGTCAACTACCGCTACGTCGAAGAGGAGTTGGTCTACCTCTACCGTGACGCGGATCTGGCGGCGCTGGTCTTCGACGCCGAGTTCGACGAAAGGGTCTCGGCCGCCGCGCCCAAGGCTCCGACCCTCCGTCATCTGGTCCGCGTGGGGGCTTCGGTGGCGGGCGTCCGCGGTCCGGACACGGTGGCGTTCACGGACGCCGAGGCGTCGGGGAGCCCGGAGCGCGGCTTCCCACCACGCTCGGCGGACGACCAGTTCATCATCTACACCGGAGGCACCACAGGAATGCCCAAGGGCGTGATGTGGCGCCAGGAGGACCTCTTCTTCTCCGGCCTCGGCGGCGGCGCGCCGACCGGTGAGCCGGTGAAGTCCCCACTGGAACTGGCCGAGCGGGTGGCCGCGGGCGGTGACGGGATCACCTTCTTCCCCACTCCCCCGCTGATGCACGGCACCTCCACGCTCACCGCGTTCATCGGATTCAACTTCGGGCAACGAGTCGTGATCCACCGCAAGTTCGTCCCGGAAGAGGTGCTCCGCACGATCGAGAAGGAGAAGGTCACCAGCGTGTCCCTGGTGGGCGACGCGATGCTGCGGCCGTTGATCGACGCGCTGAAGGGCCCGCTGAAGGGCACCGACTGTTCGTCGATGTTCTCCATCTCCAGCTCGGGCGCGATCATGTCGGACTCGGTGCGTGCCGAGTTCCAGGCCTTGGTGCCGACGGTGATGCTGCTCAACAACTTCGGCTCGTCGGAGTCCGGGTTCAACGGCACGGCGACGGCCGACTCGGGGCCGAAGAACGGGTTCCGGCTCCAGGTCAACTCCCGTACGGAAGTGGTCGATCCGGTGACGTACGAGCCGGTCGCCCCGGGCGAGCTGGGGAGGATAGCCCAGCGTGGCCATGTGCCGCTCGGCTACTACAACGATCCGCGCAAGACCGCGGAGACGTTCTTCCACCGGGGCGACGAGCGCTGGGTCCTGCTCGGCGACATGGCGACCGTCGACGCGGAGGGCATCGTCACGGTTCTCGGCCGGGGCTCGCAGTGCATCAACACAGGCGGGGAGAAGGTGTACCCCGAGGAGGTCGAGCAGGCGCTGAAGGCCCATCCGGATGTGTACGACGCGCTCGTCGCCGGCGTGCCCGACGAGCGGTGGGGGAACCACGTCGCGGCGGTGGTGCAGCTGCGGGAGGGGGCGCACGAGCCTTCGCTCGACGATGTCCAGGCGCACTGCAGGACCCGCCTGGCCGGCTACAAGATCCCTCGCAGACTGGTGATCGCCCGGCAGATCCAACGCTCCCCGAGCGGCAAGGCCGACTACCGGTGGGCCCGCTCGGTCGTGGCGCCCCGGCGCGGGAACGAGGACTGAGGACCGGGCGCGGGGCCGCGAGCGGGCCGCGGCCGGGTCGGGGCCGGCGAGACACCCGAACGGCGGTCGGCCCGGTTCACCCGGCGGCCGACCGCTCGGCTCCGGCCCGGATCACCCGACTGCGCCGTGGTACGTCCGGGCCGGCCGCGGAGCACCGGGCACCGGGCACCGGTCCCGGCGTAAGCCGTTCGGGCGCGTACGGTCTCCAACCGCTCACCCTATGTGGCAACAGGGGGAAAACGCCCATAGCTTCGGTTCATGAGGAAACGACACTTCAAGAGCCTCGTCCCGGTCGTGGTCGCCTCGACCGCGGGACTCGGCGCGGCAATTCCGTCCGCCTCAGCCGCCAACGCCCACGTGGTGCGGCCCGGCCAGTCGATCCAGAAGGCGGTGGACGCCGCGCAGCCGGGTGACACCGTCGTCGTCCTGCCCGGCACGTACCGGGAGAGCGTCCTGATCACCAAGCCGCGTCTCACCCTGCGCGGCTCCGGCGACCGCACCGTCATCCGGCCTGCCGCGAAGAACGCGCCGTCCGCGGACGCGTGCGTGAAGACCGGCAGCGGCGTCTGCGTCCTGGGCCGATCGGGCCGGACCGTCGACGGCGTGACCATCGATTCGCTCGCCCTCTCCGGATTCAAGAAGAACGGTGTCTGGGCCTCCTGGACGGACCGGCTGTCCGTCCGGCGGGTGACCTCCGAACACAATGGTGTCTGGGGCATCGCCCAGGAACGCTCCACCCGCGGCGTGTTCACGGGCAACACCGCCCGCGCCAACGGCGACGCGGGCATCTTCGTCGCGAACACCGTCGACGAGGAGGGCGGTGCCACCGACACGCGCGGCACCGAGCTCCAGGACAACACGCTCAAGGACAACCGCATCGGCTTCACCGCCAGGCGCGTCAGGAACCTGTCGGTCCACGACAACACCTTCACCGGCAACTGCAGCGGTGTGTTCGTCGTGGGCGACGAGGGCAGACCGCAGGCCGGAGCCATGACGATCCGGGCGAACCAGATCACCGGCAACAACAAGTTCTGCGCCGCCACCAAACGGCTGCCCGCCCTGCAGGGTTCCGGCGTCGTGCTCACCGGGGCCGCGGACACCCAGGTCCGTTCGAACACCATCACCAACAACGTGGGCGCCACGCCGCTCTCCGGCGGCATCGTGCTGTTCAAGAGCTTCGTGGGCACGAAGAACACCGGCAACTCCGTCAGCGGCAACGTCGCGCTCGGCAACAAGCCGGCCGACCTGGCCAACGGGGACACCGGCAAGGGCAACACCTTCGCCGCCAACGTCTGCACGAAGTCCACACCGGCCGGGATGTGCTGACCGGCGCACCCCCGTACGAGGAGAAGCGAACCAGCATGACCACTGTGAGTCCCACCCCCGCCCCCACTCCCACCTCGACAGCCGTCCACGCCGCCCTGCCGCACCCCGTCACACCGCCTCAGCCGGCCATGCAGCTGCGCGAGATCGTCTTCGGAGCGGCGCGCGCCGCCGCCGTGCGCGCGGCGGCCCGGCTGGGCGTCGCCGACGCTCTGGGCGAGACGCCCGCGTCCGCGCAGGAACTCGCGGCGCTGGTGAAGACCGAGCCGGTGCCGCTGCGCAGGCTGCTCCGCGCCCTGTCCTGCTACGGGATCTTCGCCGAGACCCCGGACGGCGACTTCGCCCACACCGAGATGTCCCGTCTGCTGCGCGAGGACGACCCGAACAGCCTGCGCTACATCTCACTCTGGTGCACCGAGCCCTGGACCTGGGAGGTCTGGCCGCACCTCGACGACGCGGTGCGCACCGGCAGGAGCGTCTTCGCGGACGTGCACGGCAAGGGGTTCTTCGACTACCTCCATCAGGACGCCCACGAGTCGGCGCAGGTCTTCAACCGGGCCATGACCACCTCCAGCATGCAGTCCGCGCTGGACGTGGCCGAACTCCTGGACCTCACCGGGGTGTCGACGGTCGCCGACATCGGCGGCGGCCAGGGGCACGTACTGGCGAGCCTGCTGGAGAAGCACCCGTCGCTGCACGGCACCCTGATGGACCTGCCCGGTGTGGTGGCGCGTGCCGATGCCCGGCTGCGGGACGAGGGGCCGCTCGTCGGCCGGACTCGCATCGTGGCCGGGGACTGCCGCGAGGCCATCCCGGTCGCGGCCGATCTCTACATCATCAAGAACATCCTGGAGTGGGACGACGACAGCACCCGCAGAACACTGCGCAATGTCGTCGCCGCGGCCCGCCCGGGAGCCAGGGTGGTCGTCATCGAGAACCTCGTCGACGACACCCCCTCGATGCGGTTCACCACCGCGATGGACCTGCTGCTGCTCCTCAATGTCGGCGGAGCGAAGCACACCAGGGAGAGCCTGGTCGGCCGGATCTCGGATGCCGGCCTGCTGATCGGCAGGGTCGTTCCGGTCAACCCCTACCTCCACGCCTTCGAATGCGTGGTCCCCGGCTGATCGCCCCGTCCGGGTCGCCCATCCCCGGGAACGACAAATCGCCCCGGGTCCGGCCGAGAGGCCGGACCCGGGGCGATTTGTCGTCTCCTCAGGCGGTGGTACCGCGTTCCCAGTGGTAGAACTCCTGGGCCATGGCGTCCTTGGGCCCGCGCCAGGTCTGCGGGTCGTACGCGCTGACGTAGGCGGTGAGCTTCTCGCTGATGTCCTTGAACGCCGGGTGCTCGGTCACCTTGGCGATCTCGGGGCCCGGTGGGCGCTCCGATTCGATCAGGTGCAGATAGACGTCACCGAACTGGAAGAGCTTGCGCCTGGTGACGCCGACGAGGTGCGGCAGTTCACTGCTGTCGGACTCGGCGAACAGATCGGCGATGTCAGGCGCGGAACCCGGCGCCATCCGGGCGACGATCAGAGCGTGGTGCATCGTGGAATGCCTTTCTGGTTCCGGCCCGGCACCCGGACTGCCGGGTGCCGGGCCGTGGGGCGGCGGAGGGCGGGTCAGCCGGCCGAGACCGAGGCGGTACGGCGCTCCCGGGCGCGCTGTTCGATCTTGTCCCGGATGAGTTCCATCTGGACCTTGGAGTTGCGGTTGATGTTGTCGGTCATCCACGCGTCGTCGACGGGTGCGTCGGGCCGCATCGCGAAGTCCTGCGCCCAGCGCAACTTCGTGCCACCGGGCACCTCCGAGTACTCCCACCGGATGTCCATGTGCTGGAACGGGCCCGGCTCGACGCGGCGGGCCAGGACCATGCGGCCGGCCCGGTCGACGGTCCGCTCGGAGACCCAGCTCCAGACCTTGTCGTTCTCGTCGGGGTGCATCGTCAGGCGGAACTTCGTCCTGTCGCCGTCCCGTTCGATCACCTCGACCGAGGCGTACTCGCTGAACAGCCGCGGCCAGTTCTCGAGATCGTTCGTCACGTCCCAGACAAGGTCCAGGGGGGCGGCGATGGTGATCTCGTTCTCGGTGTGTCCGGACACGTCAGGCTCCTTGCATGAGGGTGTTGTTGACGAGGTCGAGAAATTCCTGCGGGGTCTTGCAGCGGTCGGCGTCGGTCGGCAACGCCCGGCCGTGCCGGTTCTCCAGCACGCCCACGATGCCGAGGAGACCCAGCGAGTCGAGGCCGAACTCGTCGAAGGCGGACCCGGGGCGCTTCTCCATGTCACGCGGGTCCACGGTGAGTCCGGCGCCCTTCTTCATCAGGACGGCCAGTTCCGCATAGGTCAGTCGTTCGGTCATGAGGACTTCTCCTTCTCACGATTGGGTGTCGGTGGAGCGCCGCAGCACCATCGCCGCGTTCGAGCCCATGAGCCCGCGGCTGAGCACCAGCGCCGTTCGGAGTTCGGCCGGCCGCGCACTGCCGGTGACGACGTCAAGGTCGTGGCATACCTCGAACACGTTCGGCGTGGGCGGTATCAGCGCGTTCTCCATGGAGAGCACGGCGGCGGCCGTGTCCAGCACCGGCGCCCCGCAGTAGGCGCGCCCGATGCCGGTCTTGGGCGCCGTCACCGGTACCCGTCGGCCGTGCGCGCCCAGTGCGTCGGCGATCGCCAGCGCCTCGGCACGGTCGGCCGCCGGTACGCCGAGGGCGTCCGCGAAGACGACGTCGATCTCGTCCGGCGCGCAGTCCGCCTCCCGCAGGGCGCCGATGATCGCCTGGGCGAGCCCCTCCCGGGACTCCTCCCATCGGGACGCTCCGGTGAACGTGGCGGCGTGCCCCGCGAGTTCGGCCCGGACCCGTGCACCGCGCCGACGCGCCGACTGCTCCTCCTCGACGACCAGCATGGCCCCGCCCTCGGCCGGTACGAAACCACAGGCGTCCGAGGTGAACGGCCGGTACGCGCGGGCGGGGTCGTCGCTGCGGCTCAGGTCCTCGTACCCGAGCTGACAGACGACCGAGTAGGGAGCCAGCGGTGCCTCGGCCGCGCCGACCACCACCGCTTCGGTACCCCGCCGGATCGACCGGGCGGCGTGCGCCAGCGCGTCCAGACCGCCGGCCTCGTCGCTGGCCACGACCGCGCACGGCCCCTTGAAGCCGCCGCGGATCGAAATCTGGCCGGTGCTGGCGGCATAGAACCAGGCAATGGACTGGTAGGGGCCCACGTAGCTGGGCCCCTGCCCCCACAGCCGCTGGAGTTCACGCTGCCCGAACTCACCGCCGCCGGACCCTGCCGCCGTCACCACGCCGACGTCGTACGGCGTCTTCTCGTAGTCGGCACGGCCCAGCCGGGCGTCGTCCAGGGCGATGTCCGCGGCGGCCATCGCGAAGTGCGTGAACCGGTCGGTCTGGACGACGAACCGCTCCTCGATCTGCTCGACCGCCTCGAAGCCGCGCACCTCGCCCGCGACCCGCAGCGGCAGATGTTCGCACCCCTCGCGGGTGACCCGGTCAAGAGCGCTGAACCCTTCGTGCGTCCTCTTCCAGAAGGCCTCGGTGTTGATGCCGTTGGGAGCGACGACACCGATGCCGGTGACGACGGTGCGCCGGGCTTTTCGCGTTCTCATGGTGTCCTCCCACCTGTTCGTGTCAGGGCCACCGCGGACTGGAAGCCACCGAAGCCGCTGCCGACCGACAGGACGCTGCGCAGCTTCAGGGGGCGCGCGGTGCGCGGCACGTAGTCGAGGTCGCACTCCGGGTCCGGGTTCTCGTAGTTCGCCGTCGGCGGCACGGTCTGGTGGACCAGCGCGAGGACACAGGCGGCGATCTCTATGGCCCCGATCGCCCCCAGCGAGTGACCGACCATGGACTTGATCGAACTCATCGGCACGTCATGGGCGTGCGCACCCAGCGCCCTCTTCACGGCGGCCGTCTCGTGCCGGTCGTTCTGCTTGGTGCCCGAGCCGTGCGCGTTGACGTAGTCGATCTGCGAGCCGTCCATCCGGGCGTGGTCGAGGGCCCGGTTGATCGCCTCGGCCATCTCCAGTCCTTCGGGGGTCAGCCCGGTCATGTGGTAGGCGTTGCCGAAGGTGGCATAGCCCGAGATCTCGCAGTACACGGTCGCACCGCGGGCGCGCGCGTGCTCCAGTTCCTCCAGGACGAGCACCGCTCCGCCCTCACCCATGACGAAGCCGTCGCGGCGGGCGTCGAACGGCCGGGAGGCGTGTTCCGGGTCGTCGTTGTTCGGTGAGGTGGCCTTGATCGCGTCGAAGCAGGCCACCGTGATCGGGGTGATGGGTGAGTCGGACGCCCCGGCGACGCAGACGTCGACGCGGCCTTCCTCGATGGAGTGGAAGGCGTAGCCGATCGCGTCGAGACCGGAGGTGCAGCCCGTGGAGACGGTCTGCACCGGGCCGTGCGCGCCGACCTGTTCGGCCACCGCCGAGGCGAGGGAGCTGGGCGAGAAGGCCCGTTCCAGATGCGGGCCGGCCGGCCGGTGGTCGACGTCCCATCGGGCACCGCTGCCGCTGACGGCGACGTAGTCGTGCTCCAGCCGGGTGGTGCCGCCGACCGCGGTGCCCAGCGACACCCCCATCCGCCAGGGGTCCACCTTCTCCGGGTCGAGACCCGCGTCACCGAGGGCCTCCCTGGCGGCCACCATCGCGAACTGGACGTACCGGTCCGACCTGGCGATCTGGTCCGCTTCCAGTCCGTGCGCCGCCGGGTCGAAGTCGCACTCGGCGGCGATGCGGGAGCGGAAGCCGGCCGGGTCGAAGAGCGTGATGCCCCTGGTCGCGGTGCGTCCGTTCGCGAGGAGGTCCCAGAAGGCCGGTACGCCGATGCCGCCGGGGGCCACGACGCCCACGCCGGTGACCCCCACGCGGCGGGTCATGAGGCGGCCTCCGTTCGTTCCGGCGGCGCGACGCGCTCGGCGGACTCCGTGTGCTCCGTGTCGACGTGGCCGAGTTCGGGGCGCGGGGCGAGCGGGCCGAGGTGGAAGACCATGCGTGCCTCGACGTCGCCGACGTTCCGGAATCGGTGGCGTACATGGGGAGGGATCAGCAGGCCCTGGTCGGGCCGCATCCGGTGCGGTTCACCGTCGAGATCCACCTCCAGGAGACCGTTCACGACGTACACGAATTCCTCGGAGTACGGGTGGTAGTGCTCGCCGATTCGGTCACCGGGCTGGACGATGGCCAGCCCCATGAAGCCGCTGGTGGCTCCCACCGCTGTCGGCGTGAGCATGGCGCGAAGGTCGCCCCCGCGCCTGCGGTTGGGCTGCGTCTCACTGAGATCCACGATGCGTGGCCGGTGCGTGGTCATGACTGCTTTCCTCCTGGCACATTGCGCGTTGTATTGACGGGTTGAGCGAGAACCCCCCAGGGCGGATGCGCGGTTCAGGAATCCATGGCCCGCCGATCGGTGATCAGGGTCATCTCGGACTGTGCGAGGAAGTGCGAGATCCCCTGGTCGTTCGTGGGCACGGCGTTCGCATCGCCGTCGAGGAGACGTCCGAGTCTGGCCACCTTGCCGGGGCCGTCGATGCCGGCCGCCTGAGCGGGCTGCGTGTCGATCGGTTCGGCCGCTTCGAGCAGGCGGACCACGACGTCGTCGCGCTGGAAGATGGTGCTGCTGTCGATGATGCTCGCCGGGTCGTCGGCCGCCTCCTCGTCGTGGCCGGCGAGGAGCCGGGCGAGTGCCATGCCGCAGCCCTCCTTGGCCTGGTAGAAGAGCGCGTGACGGCTGACGTCCTCGGCCTTGTGGCGGCCCGCGGTCACGTGGTGGACCGTCGGGAGAGCCGCTCGGGTGAAGAACATCCGGGCGGAGTCCGGGTCGCTGAGGTCCCGGTCCTGCTCCAGATACGGGTTGATGGCCTCTTCGACAGCCCTGACCTCGGGCTGCCGGGCGACGTGGCGGAGGGCCGCGAGAAGGTCGCCCTCCACCTCGACCGCCCGTACGACGCGGTTTCCGTGCATGAAGAGCGAAGTACGGCGCAATCGGGTGTCTTCGTCGACACGTGCGCTCGGGGACTCGTAGTCGGCCAGGATCTTCGCCACGATGTCCTCGGTGCCGGGCTTGACGGTGAAGGTGAGCGCGTGGCGCACCACCCCGTCGCCCAGTCGGGGTGACGCCTGCAGCCTTCCTTTGATCGCCTCCGGTGCCAGCTCGAACGCCTTCCCGGTCTCCCGCAAAACGCTGAAGCGCAGCGAACGGGTGTCACGCACGCAGCTGTGCAACGGCTGAACCGTCGCGACGTGCTCCTCGCTGTTCACCCAGGCGAGGAACGGGGGTGCGCTCTCCCATTCGCTGGTGATCAGCCATTGGGAGGGGTTCTCGATGGACTGGCACAGCTGGTCGCTGATGTGCCCGGGGACGGATGCCACCTGATTACGCAGGTGTTCATACGCCTCCAGGAACTGCTTCTGGGCTCCGTCGTACAGGTCCAGCAGCAGCACGACCCGCAGCCTGGAACCGTCGAAGGCGGACTGGGAGATCCGTTCCGAGAGGGTGGTGGTCATCTTTCGGTCTCCTTCGAGACGGTGTCGTGGGCAGGCCGGATGGCGTGCCGTCAACCGTCGGTTGGCGAGTGGATGCGGAGCGGGGACTCTCCCGACGGATGCGAGCGGCCCGTCCTCGCTCACCGCGCGCATCGTCTCCGTGACCGATCGTGAAACGCTGGTCCGGGTGGCGCGAGATTTATGAACCGTTCAGGTGAGCGACCGTCCGAACCACTCCGAACAAGGGCATGGAACAAAGCATCCGAACGGCGTCCGAGCTGGAGCAACTGATGAACGAGAACGTCGACATCCGCGTGCCGGTCCTCATCGTGGGCGGCTCCCTGGTGGGCCTGTCCGCCTCACTCTTCCTCGGCCGGCTCGGGGTCGAGCACCTGCTGGTCGAGAAGCACCGGTCCACCTCGACGCATCCTCGCGGGCGCGGCAACAACGTGCGCACGATGGAGTTGTTCCGTACGGCGGGCGCCGAGCCCGGCATCCGGGAGGCCGCCTCGGTCCTTGCCGACAACCACGGCATTCTGCAAGCCGGTTCGCTCACCGGGGACGATCAGGAGTGGCTGTTCAAGGAGATCGACCCGGGGGGCGGGCTGGCCCGTTTCAGCCCGGCCGGATGGTGCCTGTGCAGCCAGAACGACCTGGAACCCGTGCTGGTGAGACTTGCCCGCGAACAGGGCGGTGACCTGCGTTTCTCCACCGAGATGCAGAGTTTCGACCAGGACGGTACGGGGGTGGACGCTGCGCTGAAGAACCGGGAGACCGGAGAGCACATCAGCGTGCGTGCGGACTACCTCATCGCGGCCGACGGGCCGCGCAGCCCCATTCGTGAGCAGCTGCGCATCGACCGTACGGGGCCCGGTGATCTGTTCCACAACGTGAGCATCACCTTCCGCTCCCGGCAGCTTGCCGATGTGCTGGGTGACCGGCGCTTCATCGTCTGCTATCTCACCAACCCCGCTGCGGACGGCGCCCTGTTGCCGGTGGACAACGAGAAGGAGTGGGTGTTCCACGCGCCGTGGCAGCCCCAACTGGGCGAGACGCTGGAGGACTTCACCGACCAACGATGCGCCGAGCACATCCGTACGGCGGTCGGCGCACCCGGCATCGACGTCGAGATCACCGGCAAGGCTCCGTGGCACGCCGCGGAGCGGGTCGCGAATCGGTACGCGTCCGGCAGGGTCTTCCTCGCCGGGGACTCGGCCCACGAGATGTCCCCGACCGGGGCGTTCGGCTCCAACACCGGCATCCAGGACGCCCACAACCTGGCCTGGAAGCTCGCCGCCGTCCTGAAGGGCGAGGCGGGCCCGGGTCTGCTGGACACCTATGAGGCGGAGCGGATGCCGGTGGCGCGGGCGACGAGCTCACGGGCCTCGGCGCGCTCCAGCGAGCACAGCCACCCGGGATACGCCGCGGCGCCGGGTGTGGGCGGCGGAAGGCAGGGCGGCATGCTCACCGTGGCCCTGGGCTACCGCTACGTCCGCGGCGCCGTGCTCGGAGCCGACCCGGAACAGCCGGTGGTGCCGCGAGGAATGCAGCTGAACGGCGAACCCGGCAGCCGCGCACCGCATCTGTGGGTCCGTCAGGAAGGTGTGCGCAAGTCCACTCTCGATCTGTACGAACAGACCCTCGTGCTGCTCACCGACGGCGCGGACGTGGTGTGGCGACAGGCGGCGGCCCGGGTCGCCGACCGGCTGTCGGTGCGGCTCCGGACGTACGGCATCGGCTCGGGCGCCGATCTGGAGCCGGAGAACGGGGCCGACTGGGCGGAGCTCCACGGAACGACATCCGAAGGCGCCGTCCTGGTGCGTCCCGACGGCTTCGTGGCCTGGCGCTCGACGGGTGCGGTGACCGATGCCGAGGCCACGCTCCAGGAGGTCCTGACCTCGCTCCTGCACCGCCCCTGACCACCGCGGCGGACGACCGCGAAGCGCCCGGGACCGGCCGGGCACGCCTGATTCCCTGCGAGATCCGATCGGCGGACGGTACGCACGAAGTGTCCGGCGCCGACGACGACGTACGAACGGTGTATCCGCCCGGCCGTGCGAGCCGACCGGTCCCGAGCCTTCCGACGGGCAAACCCGTCGGCGCGGGGCGGCTCCCCGTCGTCCCACCCCGCGAGAACGAGGGCGCGGTCGTGTTCGGCACGGCCGATCAGTACCGCCGGACGCCGCTTGATCGAATGGGGTGCGTCATCCCTCTTGCCATCGGGCGGGACATCCTGAATTACTGCTTCCGAACGATCGACCGAATGATCGGTCGTCTGCTCGGAAGAGGGAGATCCGGATGACGGCTCTGCTGGACGAGGCGGAACGAATGGGCCGAGACGAGCTGGAGGCTCTCCAGCTGGAGCGGTTGCGGGCGACCCTGCGCCATGCGTACGAGAACGTCGGCCACTACCGGGCCGCGTTCGACCGGGCCGGGGTGGGTCCGGACGACTGCCGTACGCTCGCCGACCTGGCCCGTTTCCCCTTCACGACCAAGGCGGATCTGCGGGACAACTACCCCTTCGGCATGTTCGCCGTCCCCGAGGAACGCGTCCGGCGGATCCACGCGTCCAGTGGCACGACGGGCCGTCCTACCGTCGTCGGGTACACGCAGCGTGATCTCGACACCTGGGCGGACATGGTCGCCCGCTCGATCCGGGCCGCCGGCGGCCGTCCCGGGCAGAAGGTCCATGTGGCGTACGGGTACGGCCTGTTCACCGGCGGCCTCGGCGCGCACTACGGAGCGGAACGGCTCGGCTGCACGGTCATCCCCGCCTCCGGCGGCATGACGGCCCGCCAGATCCAGCTGATCCAGGACTTCCGGCCCGAGATCATCATGGTGACGCCGTCCTACATGCTGACGCTCCTCGACGAGTTCGAGCGGCAGGGCGTCGATCCTCGGACGACGTCCCTGAAAGTCGGGATCTTCGGTGCCGAGCCGTGGACGGAGGAGATGCGGCGCGAGATCGAGGAGCGGTTCGCGATCGACGCGGTCGACATCTACGGTCTGTCGGAGGTGATGGGGCCCGGGGTGGCCCAGGAGTGTGTGGAGACGAAGGACGGGCTGCACATCTGGGAGGACCACTTCTATCCGGAGGTCGTCGACCCGTTCACCGGCGAGGTGCTGCCCGAGGGCGAGGAGGGCGAGCTGGTCTTCACCTCGCTCACCAAGGAGGCCATGCCGGTGATCCGTTACCGGACGAGGGACCTGACCCGGCTGTTGCCCGGCACGGCACGGGTGTTCCGGCGGATGGAGAAGGTCACCGGACGCACCGACGACCTGGTGATCCTGCGCGGGGTGAACGTCTTCCCGACCCAGATCGAGGAGATCGTGCTGCGCACACCGGGCGTGGCACCGCACTTCCAGCTGCGGCTGACCCGCGAGGGCCGCCTCGACGCGCTGACGGTACGGGCCGAGGCCCGCGCGGGGGCCACGCCCGAGCAGCGGACGGCCGCCGCGGAGTCGATCACGGCGGCCGTCAAGGACGGGATCGGGGTGTCCGTCGGTGTCGAGATCGTCGATCCCGGGACGCTGGAGAGGTCGGTGGGCAAGTTCAAGCGGATCGTGGACGAGCGCGGCCGGAGTTAGGGTCTTTCGTCCGGGGCCGCTCGCTCCGATCGTGTACTCGCCGCGCGCCCCGGGCCGCGGCTTGTGTGCGGGGGCGCGGGGGGATCCTGAGCCCCCGCACGCCCCGCAGGACAGCCTCCGGGTCTCCTATGCGAAGCGATCGCGCAGTTCCCGCTTGAGGATCTTGCCGCTCGCGTTGCGCGGCAGCTCGTCCACGAAGAAGACCCTTTTCGGGGCCTTGAAATGGGCGAGCCGCTCGCGCGCGTGGCCGATGAGTTCGGCCTCCGTCGCCTCCCCGCGCGGGACGACCACGGCGGTGACGGCCTCGATCCAGCGCTCGTCGGGCAGCCCGACGACGGCGGCCTCGGCGACGGCGGGGTGGGTATAGAGGGCGTCCTCGACCTGCCGGGAAGCGACCAGGACACCGCCGGAGTTGATGACGTCCTTGACTCGGTCGACCACGGTGAAGAAACCCTCCGTGTCGCGCACGGCGAGGTCGCCTGAGTGGAACCAGCCGTCCCGGAAGGCTTCTGCGGTCTCCTCGGGCTTGTCCCAGTAGCCGCTGCACAACTGGGGCGAGCGGTAGACCACTTCACCGGCCGTGCCGTCGGGGACCTCCTTGCCGTCCTCGTCCACGACCCTGGCCTCGACGAAGAGGACGGGCCGGCCGCAGGAGTCCATCCGGCCCGCGTGCTCGTCCGGTCCGAGGACGGTGGCGAGCGGGCCGATCTCGCTCTGCCCGAAGCAGTTGTAGAAGCCGAGCGCGGGCAGTCGTTCACGGAGCCGCTGCAGTACGGGCACCGGCATGATCGAGGCGCCGTAGTACGCCTTGCGCAGACCGCCGAGTTCCCGCGTGGTGAAGCCGGGGTGCCGGGAGATGCCGATCCAGACGGTCGGCGGGGCGAAGACACTGTCGGCCTGCCCCGTCTCGACGAGGTCGAAGATCCGGTCCACATCGGGGGTGTCGAGGATGATGTTCGTCGCCCCGACCGCCAGATAGGGCAGCAGGAAGACATGCATCTGCGCGGAGTGGTACAGCGGCAGTGAGTGCACCGGCCGGTCGGTGGCGCGCAGATCGAGCGCGGTGACGGCGCTGACGTACTCGTGGACGAGTGCCCCGTGGGTCATCATCGCGCCCTTGGGGAGTGCGGTGGTACCCGAGGTGTAGAGCAGTTGGACGAGGTCGTCCGCGGCCGGTGCGCGTTCCGGGGCGAAGGGGCGCGGGGCGGCGACGGCATCGAGAAGGGAGTCCGGTGCGTCGCGCAGCGCGCGTACGGGGAACGCGCCCGGAATCCGGCCGGCCAGGGCCGGGTCGATGAGGACGAGGGCGCTGGCGGACTGTTCGAGGATGTATGTGAGGTCGTCGCCGGTCAGGTTCTGGTTCACCGGCACATGGACCAGCCCCGCACGGGCACAGGCGAGGTAACCGATCAGATACGCGTCGGAGTTGTGCGCGTAGGAGGCGACCCGGTCGCCGGGGCGCAGCCCGTGCTCGCCGGTGAGGACCGCCGCCGCGGTGCTGACGGCCGTGTCCAGCTCCGCGTACGTCCAGGACCTCTCCGTGTACCGCAGGGCGGTGCGCTCGGGGGTGCGGCGGGCGCTGCGGGCCACGACGCCGTCGACTGTGCTGCTCCGTACACCTGTCATGGCGCGATCCTGTGCGGCTTGAACCCGGCGGTCAAGGGGTCGGATGCCGGCCGGGATGTTGACAGGGGTGCGGGCATGCTGGCTGAGTGACGCGTGGTGACTCGAACCCTCGGGCAACCACCTTTCTCATGCGCATAGTTGGGAGGACCGTTGCACCTCCGTGACCGTCTCAGACTTCTTGCGATATCCGGACTCGCGCTGTTCACCGTGTCCGCTTCGCTGCCGCCCGCCCCGGCCGACGGCTCGCGCACGCACCGTCCGTCGGGCGGCGGGCTGACCGCCGTGATCCGGTACACCGAGTACGGCATCCCGCACATCGTGGCCAAGGACTACGCGAATCTGGGCTTCGGCAACGGCTGGGCCCAGGCGGCGGACCAGGTGTGCACGCTCGCCGACGGCTTCGTGACCCTGCGCGGTGAGCGGTCCCGGTACTTCGGTCCGCAGGGAGCACCGGACGGTTCGCTGTCGTCCGCGACGAAGAACCTCTCCAGCGATCTCTATTTCCAAGGGGTCCGTGGCAGTCACACCGTGGAGAAGCTCCTGGCTCTGCCCGCACCGGCGGGGCAGAGCCAGGACGTCAAGGAGCTGGAGCGTGGCTGGGCGGCCGGGTACAACGCGTGGCTGGCACAGAACCGGATCACCGATCCGGCCTGCCGGGGCGCCGACTGGGTGCGGCCGGTGACGGCGCTGGATGTCGCGACGCGTGGCTTCGCACTCTCCGTGCTCGGCGGTCAGGGCCGCGGCATCGACGGCATCACGGCCGCCGAGCCGCCCGCGGGGGCCTCGGGTGCGCCCGGCGTTCCCTCGCCGGGCGAAGCGGCGGACGCGGCGCGGCGGCTGCTGTCGACGCAGAACGCGGACATGGGTTCCAACGCGGTCGCCTTCCGTGGCAGTACGACGGCGAGCGGGCGCGGCCTGCTGCTCGGCAATCCGCACTATCCATGGCAGGGCGGCCGGCGGTTCTGGCAGTCGCAGCAGACGATTCCCGGCGAGCTGAACGTGGCGGGGGGCTCGCTGCTCGGCTCGCCGACGATGTCGATCGGCCACAACGCGAACGTCGCGTGGAGCCACACCGTGGCCACTGGTGTCACGCTCAACCTCCATCAGCTCACCCTCGATCCGGCGGATCCGACCACATATCTGGTGGACGGCAGGCCCGAGCGCATGACGAAGCGCACGGTGTCGGTGGCGGTGAACGACGGCGATGTCGTCATGCGCACCCAGTGGTGGACCCGGTACGGTCCGGTCGTCATCTCGCTCGGTGCCGGGCTGCCGCTGCCGTGGACGGCGACGACCGCGTACGCGCTCAATGACCCCAACGCCTCGAATCTGCGGTCCTCGGACACCGCACTCGGATTCAGCAGGGCGCGCGGCACCGCGGACATCCAGGCCGCGCTGCGCCACACCCAGGGGCTGCCCTGGGTGAACACCATCGCCGCCGATTCGTCCGGGCATTCCTTCTTCTCGCAGTCACAGGTGCTGCCGAGGATCACGGACGAACTCGCGGCACGGTGCTCCACCCCGCTGGGCAGGGCAACCTATCCGTCCTCCGGGCTCGCCGTACTGGACGGTTCGAGGAGCGACTGCGCGCTGGGATCGGACCCCGACGCGGTGCAGCCGGGCATCTTCGGGCCGGGCCGGATGCCCACCGTCAAGGACGCCCCGTACGTCGAGAACTCCAACGACAGCGCCTGGCTGACCTACGCGCAGACACCGCTGACCGGCTACGAGCGGGTCTTCGGCTCGATCGCGGACCCCCGGTCGATGCGGACCCGGGGCGCGATCGAGGACGTTTCGGCGATGGCGGCGAGGGGCCGGCTCACCGTGGCCGATCTGCAGGAACAGCAGTTCGCGAACCGTGCCCCGGCCGCAGACCTGAGCGCCGCGGACCTCGCGCGGGCCTGCGCCGCACTGCCCGGCGGCGGCGCGGTGGGCACCGACGGCAAGGCCGTCGACGTGTCGGCGGCCTGCGACGTGCTGCGGCGCTGGGACCGGAAGCTCGACACGGAGAGCCGCGGCGCGCTGCTCTTCGACCGGTTCTGGCGCAGGGCGGCGACGGTCTCACCGGCCGAGCTGTGGAAGGTGCCCTTCTCCCCCGCCGATCCGGTCGGTACGCCGAACACGCTGAACACCTCGGCGCCCGGCGTCACCAGGGCACTCGCCGATGCGGTGGCCGAACTGCGGGCGGCCGGGATCGCCCTGGACGCGCCGCTGGGCCGCCACCAGACGGTCGTGCGCGACGGGAAGCGCATCCCGCTCGGCGGCGGTACGGAATCCCTCGGAGTCTGGAACAAGACCGAGCCGGTGTGGGACGCGGCGGCCGGCGGCTATACGGACGTCTCGGCCGGCTCCAGCTACATCCAGGCGGTCGGCTGGAACGGGACCGGATGCCCGGTGGCACGCACCCTGCTCACGTACTCCCAGTCCTCGAACCCGAGGTCGCCCCACTACAGCGACCAGACCGAGTTGTATTCCGGTGAGCGGTGGGTGACGTCCCGATTCTGCGAGAAGGACATCCTGCGCTCGCCCGTGCTGCGGGTGGTGCGGGCGAGCGAGCGCCGGTAGTCCGGTGCGGTGCGTCCGGCCCCTGCCCTCCACCGAGGTGGCCGGAGGCCGGGCGCGAGCCGCCGCGGAGCAGGTGCCCGGTGCGGGACGGGGCGGGAGGGCACGATTCGCTCAAGCGCCGTCGGCGCGGGTACGGATGGCGAGCAGCGCGGCCATTGTTGATCTCCGAAGAAGGTGCGGTGGTTGTTCACCCTCGATGCGGGTGATGCGCGCGAAGCCCGTACGACCACGGCGCGGGGCGGCCGGCGCGGAGGCGGACCGTGGTTCACAGTGCCCGGCTGCGCCCTTCCCAGTACGGGTCGCGCAACCGCCTCTTGTACAGCTTGCCGTTGGGGTCGCGGGGCATCGCCTCGATGAAATCGATGCTCCTGGGACGCTTGTACGCGGCCAGGTGGTGTGCGCAGTGACTCAGGATCTCGGCGGCGAGCGTGTCCCCCGCCCCCTGTCCCCCGGCCGGTTCGACCACCGCCTTGACCTCCTCGCCCCAGTCGGGGTGAGGAATGCCGAAGACGGCGGCGTCGGCGACCGCGGGATGGCTGAGGAGCACGCCCTCGATCTCGGCGGGGTAGATGTTGACACCACCGGAGATGATCATGTCGATCTTGCGGTCGCGGAGGAAGAGGTAGCCGTCCTCGTCGAGGATGCCCAGGTCGCCGACGGTGAAGAAGTCGCCGATGCGGTTCTTCCGCGTCTTCGTCTCGTCCTTGTGGTAACTGAAGCCGCCGGTGTTCATCTTCATGTAGACGGTGCCGAGTTCGCCCGGCGGCAGACGGTTGCCGTCGTCGTCGAAGACGGCGAGTTCGCTGATCGGCCAGGCTCTGCCCACCGTGCCCGGCTTCTTCAGCCAGTCCCCGGCGGTGGCGAAGGCGCCGCCGCCCTCGCTCGCCGCGTAGTACTCCTCGACGCATCCCCCCCACCAGTCGATCATGGCGCGTTTGACGTGGTCAGGGCAGGGCGCTGCGCCGTGAATGGCGTGGCGCATGGCCGTCACGTCGTAGGTCCGCTTCACCTCGTCGGGAAGGGCGAGGAGGCGGTGGAACTGGGTCGGGACCATGTGTGTGTGGGTGCAGCGGTGGGTGTGGATGAGCCGCAGCATCTCCTCGGGGGTCCATTTGTCCATCAGGACCAGTGGGTGCCCGATGTGCAGGGACGCGCTCGCGAACTGGAGGACGGCCGTGTGGTAAAGGGGCGAGCAGACCAGGTGGACGTTGTCGTCGAAGGGATTGATGCCGAAGATGCCGAGGAATCCACCGAGATGGCTCTCCTCGGGAAGCTTGCCGGAGAGCGGACGCCGGATGCCGCGCGGTCGGCCGGTGGTGCCCGAGGTGTAGTTCATGACCCAGCCGAGGGTGCGGGCCTCGGGCGGTGCATCGGACCGGCCTTCGAACAGTTCGGCGTACGGGCGGAAGCCGTCGATGGTACCCACGGCATAGCGATGGCTCGCCGGGAGTCCCGCCTCGTCGGCGGCGGATCCGGCCGCCGGCGCGAACCGCTCGTGGGCGATGAGCACCCTGGCGCCGGAGTCGGAGAGGATCCAGGCGATCTCGGGGCCGACGAAGTGGTGGTTGACGGGTACGAGATAGAAGCCGGCCTGGGTGGCGGCGAGATGGGCGGTGAAGAACTCGACACCGTTGGGCAGGACGACCGCGAAGGCGTCGCCCCGTCGGAGGCCGGCCGCCCGCAGTCCGTGGACCAGGCGGTTGGCCGCGGCGTGCAGCCTGCCCGCCGTCCAGCTCTCGCCGTCGGGCGCGATCAGGACCGTGCGGCCGGGATCGGCGGTGGCCTGGGCCCAGAAGCCGTGGGGCGGCCGGTTCATGAGGCGCTCCGTCCGGCGATGAGGTTGATCCGGTCCACGGCACGCTCGAAGCCGCGGGTCAGGTCGTCGAACACGGCCTGGACGCTGCGTTCGCTGTTCATCCTGCCGACGATCTGGCCGACGGGGGTGCCGAGCAAGGCTCCGGTCTCGTACTTCTGGATGCGCGAGACGGCCTCGGCCACCAGCAGCCCCTGGAGCGGCATGGGCAGCGTGCCCGGACCCGACGGATCGTCCCAGGCGTCCGTCCACTCGGTACGGAGCTGGCGTGCGGGCTTGCCGGTCAGCGCACGGGAACGGACGGTGTCACCGGAGCCCGCGGCGAGAAGCTTGCGCGTCAGCGCGCGGGAGTGGAGGTCGGCCTCCTCCGTGGTCAGCCAGAGCGAACCCAGCCAGACGCCCTGGGCCCCGAGGGCGAGTCCGGCGGCGATCTGTTCTCCGCTGCCGATACCGCCGGCGGCCAGGACGGGGAGCGGCCCCACGGCATCGACCACGTCCGGCACCAGGACCATGGAGGCGATCTCACCGGTGTGGCCGCCCGCCTCGTATCCCTGGGCGACGACGATGTCGATGCCCGCGTCCGCGTGGTGGCGGGCGTGCTTGGCGCTTCCGGCGAGCGCGGCGACGAGCACACCCTGGTCGTGGGCGCGCCGCACGACATCGGCCGGTGGCGATCCGAGGGCGTTGGCGAGGAGTTTGATGGGGTGGTCGAACGCGACGTCGAGCTGGTTGCGCGCGACCTCCTCCATCCATCCCGTGATGCGCCAGCCCGACTCGTCCCCCTCGGCGAGCTCGGGTACGCCGTGCTTGGCCAGGGTGTCCTGGACGAACTGGCGGTGCCCGGCCGGGATCATCGCCTCGATATCGGCCTCGGTCACCCCCTCCACCTTCTTCGCGGGCATGACGACGTCGAGGCCGTACGGCCTGCCGCCGGCGTGCTCCTGCATCCAGTCGAGATCGCGGGCCAGGTCGTCGGGGGCGGTGTAGCGGACCGCGCCGAGCACGCCGAATCCGCCGGCCCGGCTGATGGCCGCGGCCACGGCGGGGAACGGCGTGAAGCCGAAGATGGCGTGCTCGACTCCCAGTTTCTTGCTCAGCTCCGTCTCCATGGGCCGCAGGATGCCGCAGTCGGACATTCGAGGGAAGACATTTTCTGATGCAGTGTCAGATTCTTTGTGACACCGGGGCGCTCCATGACGGCGGTGGTGACAGTAATCTCTGCGGCGGAAGGAAGTTTCACCACCGGACGAAGTTTCGAAAATTATTTTCAGGCAGCGGGAAGGGGTTCCGGATGAGTCAGGACGCGGCCGGCAGAGGGGTCAGCCGACGCAGGCTGGGCGGTGGGATGCTGGCTCTGGGCGGGGCACTCGCCCTGGCGCCGATCCCCTTCGCGGAGCGGGCGGCGGCCATGGAGTCGGAGGCGGAGTCGTCGGGTATGCGCACAGAGGCCGGAACGAGCGCGGCGTCGACGCAAGGACAGCCGACGTTGCGGCGCGGATCGGCCGCTCGTGCCGGGTTGTTGCAGGGCCCCCTGGACCAATTGGTCGCCGATGCGGAGAAATTCCTCTCCGCCTCCCCCAAGCACCCTTGGTACGCGGGTGCGGTGCTGCTCGCCGGGCGGGGCGGCACAGTGGCACTGCACCACCCGATCGGCAAGGCCGTGCGCTACGCGGCTTACGACGAGAAAACCGACACGGGGGTGGAGTTCCCGCCCGACCAGCAGATCGCGATGGCCGAGGACACGATCTTCGACCTGGCCTCGGTGTCCAAGCTGTTCACCTCGATCCTGGCCGTGCAGCAGATCGAGCTCGGAACACTGGAGCTGGAGGCGAAGGTCGCCTCGTACCTGCCCGAATTCGCCGGGGGCGGCAAGCAGGACATCACGGTCCGTCAGCTTCTCACGCACACCTCGGGGTTCCGTTCCTGGATTCCGCTGTACAAGGCGCCGACGCGGGAGGGAAAGCTGGAACTGCTGTGGAACGAGGTGCCGGCCAACCCGCCCGGCACGGTGTACCTCTACTCCGACCTCAATCTGATCTCGTTGCAGCTGGTGCTGGAGAAGATCACCGGCCGCACGGAGGACGTACTGCTCCGTGAGCGGATCACCGCTCCGCTCGGGATGCAGCGCACCCGATACAACCCGCCGGCCGCCTGGAAGCCGAAGATCGCCGCGACCGAGGACGCGCGGCTCCCCTGGTCCGGCCTCGACCGCGGACTGGTCTGGGGCGAGGTGCACGACGAGAACGCCTACAGTCTGGACGGCGTGGCGGGCCACGCGGGGGTCTTCTCCTGTGCCTGGGACCTGGCGATCCTCGCCCGTACGCTGCTCAACGGCGGGGTGTACGGCCGCGCGAGGATTCTCTCCGCGGAATCGGTCGATCTGCTGTTCACCGACTTCAACACCGCGTTCCCCGGCGATGCGCACGGACTCGGTTTCGAGCTGTACCAGCACTGGTACATGGGGGCGATGGCGACTCCTCGTTCGGCGGGCCACACGGGATTCACCGGCACCAGTCTGGTCCTGGACCCGACGACCGACTCGTTCCTGATCGTCCTGGGCAACTCGGTGCATCCTGTGCGCAGTTGGCGCTCCGGCAGCGCGCCGCGCGTCGCCACCGCCAATCAGATGGCGCGCGCCGTCGCGGTCCGTCCCACGCGGGGACGCACGGCGTGGTTCTCCGGACTGGCGAGCGCCACGACGGCCACGCTCACACTGCCCGCGCTGCGACTCGCGTCGTCACGGGCGACGCTGAGTTCGGCCCTGTGGTGGGACACCGAGCCGGGGTCCGACTCCCTCTTCCTGGAGGCGTCGTCGGACGCCGGGGCGAGCTGGCAGCCGGTGCCGTTCACCACCGTACCGACGGCCGGTCATCACCGGCGTGAGCCCGATCCCCATCCGACGGGTTCGGTCTCCGGCTGGTCCGGCCGGGTCTGGCACCGCCTGGACGCGGATCTCGCCGCGTGGCGCGGCAAGGAGGTGCGGCTGCGGTGGCGTTACGCCACGGACCAGCTGTACGTGGGACGCGGGGTGTACGTGGACGCCGTCCGGGTCGAGGACGGCGACCGGACGGTCTTCGACGAGGCCCGGTCCGGCGATGCCGCGCGCATCGAGGCGCTGGGATGGACCGCTTCCGCGGACTGAGGAGGACTGCACGGGGCGTGGCGGACCGGGAGGACCGGGAGGACCGGGGCGGATGGAACGGGCCACCGGGTCCGCCACGGTACGCGGCGGTGGACGACGGTGACCGGGTCCGTCATGGCCGTCCCGAACAGCACCGGAGGCGACCGTGCCGGGCCTGCCGGTTCCGTCCCGCTCCGGGCCGCCGTGCGCCGCGGCCGGTGACGCGCGATCGCCCCGGGGTCGCCGTGGATCGTCGACGCGATCGGTCCGATTCCGACTGCGCGGCATCGGCACCCGCTTCGACGGGGACGGGCCCGGGGACGGATGATGCTCCCATGACCCCATCCCCGTCGCCGCAGAACTGGACACGTGCCGGACGACTCGACGCCGACCGGCTGACAGAGGCGCTGTATGCCGAGGCCGGTGTCCGGGTGGTGGTCGAGGGGCCGTGTCCGGGGGGCGAGATCGGTGCCGCCTACGTCCGGTGGCCGGACGGTCACCGCTCCGTGCTGAAGTGGCGGCCGAACACGCGGATCGAGGATCTGGGAGCGGGGCCGCTGGCGGTGTGCGAAGTCCTGCTCGCGCAGGGGTACCCCTGCCCGTCGACGGAGTTGGCGGTCCAGGTGGACCACGCGGTCGTGCTGGTCCAGACATTGCTGGCGGGCACACCGGTGCGGTGTCTGGACCACCGTGGGCTGGATCGCGCCCTCGCCCTCAACGAGGCGCAGGCAGGACTGCTGGCCGGGCGTACGGATGTCCCGTCGATGAACCTGTACCTGCTCGACGACGGCCCCGGTTACTGTCTTCACGAGCCACTGCGTCGGCACAGTCGGCGCGGCGGTGATCTGGAGCGCCGGATCAGGTCGGTCGGCCTCGACCACCCTCTTCGGCTTCACGGGCACGACGTCGTGCACCAGGACTTTCACCAGGGCAACCTGCTCGCCGTCGACGGCTCGGTCGCCGGTGTCATCGACTGGGACGGCTCCGGCCGGGGCGACCGCCGTTTCGACCTGGTCACCCTGCGCTTCGGCTTGCACGCGAGCGAGCAGGCGCCCGGAGTCGTGAACCGCCTCGACGACATCCTGGACGGCCTGCCCGACGACATCCTGCGGCCCTCCTGGGCGCATATGAGCCTGCGGATGGCCGACTGGGCCATCCGGCACTTCGCTCCCGGGGACGTCGAGCACTGGCTCGATCTCGCCGAGCAGCGCGTGTGACACCCCCGTACGCGCGGATGGACCCGGTGCGGGTCCTGCGGCCCGGGTCCCGGGCCGCGGCAGGTTCGCACGGCGCACATGACACACCACACCTCGTGTTGTCCCCTGCGCAGTGACGGGGGACGCACCGGCGGCCTCGGGAGCGTTTCGGTTCTGCTGCCCCGTCCTCCCAGGGGCGGTCGTTCGCGCACCGCGTCGACCGCTCCCCCTCCCGCGGACAGGTAGGGTGCCCCGCTGGACCAACCTCGGGAGGATCATGAAGGCCGCTGTCACGCAACCGGTAACGTCCTTGACACCGCTGAGGGTTGCGGCCTTCCGGCGATTCGTGCTCGCCAATCTCGTCTCGACCACCGGGTCCGCGATGGCGCCCCTCGCACTCGCCTATGCGGTGATCGGGCAGGGCGGCGGAGCCGGCTCGCTCGGCGTCGTACTGGCCACGAACTCCGTCCCGACGATCGTCTTCACCGTCGCGGGCGGCGTCCTCGCGGACCGACTGTCGCGCAGCCGGATCCTGTTTCTGGGCAATCTCCTGTCCGCCGCGGCCCAGGCGACGCTCGCCGTGCTGGTGGCCACGCATCACGCGACGACCATGTCGATCGCCGCGTGCGGATTCGTGTCGGGGATCGCCGTGGCCTTCACCGCGCCGGCCGCGACGGGTGTGGTGGGACAGCTCGTCGCGGCGGAGCATCTGCAACAGGCCAATGCGCTGGTCCGGCTGCCCAACAACGCCGTGAAGGTTCTCGGGCCCGTCGTCGGAGGGGTGATCGTCGCGGTCGGCGGTCCGGCATGGGCCCTGTCGTGGGATGCGTTCACCTTCCTCGTCGCCGCACTCCTGCTGCTCGGGCTGCGCCTGGACGCGCCGGTCACGACCGCAAGCGCCCTGGCCGATCTGCGGGCGGGCTGGGCCGGATTCCGCGCGCGCACCTGGCTGTGGACGTACACCGCCGCCGGAACGGTCGTGGTCGCCGCATGGCTGGCGGGCTTTCAGCTCCTCGGCCCGGTCGTCGCCACGGAGCACTACTCGGGGGCGCGTTCCTGGGGGCTCGTACAGGGTGCTTTCGCGTTCGGCCTGCTGGCGGGCACGGTGGTGTGTCTGCGGTGGAGGCCGCACCGCCTGCTGACCGTTGCTGTCGTCGCTGGCTCCGGGCTCTGCCTGCCACCGACGGCCTTGGGAACGGGGCTGGACCTGCCCTGGGTGCTGCTCGGTGCCGTGCTCGCGGGCATCGGTCTGGATGTCGCCATCGTGGCGTGGAACACTGCACTCCAGCAGCACGTGCCACAGGAGGAGTTGGGCCGTCTGAGCTCGTTCAACGGTGTCGGAGAACGCGTCGCCATCCCGCTCGGCTACCTCGTCACCGCGCTCGCCGCACATGCCTGGGCCGATAGGACCGTGCTCCTGGTCTGTGCCGGTGCCATCGTGGCCGCCACGATCCTCAATCTCTGTGTGCGGGACGTGTACCGCGTCAATCGCGTCTGAGCGGGCAGCTGTGCACTCGACGGCGCACCCGGTGGGTAACCGTCTCGGACCGGCCCGGCGTCGTCCGGCTGGATGCCCGCCCGGCGGGACACGTCCTCGCTGTGCTCCAGATGCCTGCGTCCCTCCTCGCCGAGCTTGCGTCGTGCCCCTGGCGTCGCCGCGCGGGCATGGGCGTCGGCCCCGTCCTGCCGCTGCTGGCACTCGCCCGACGCGGCGGCCCCCTGTTCGCTCAGCTCAAGCCGGTCTGCGGGCTCGGCCTGACAGGTGGCGCCATCTCCTTGCTCGCCTACGGCCTCGTCATCTGGGCGCAGTCCCACGGCGACCTCGCGACCGTCGCCGCCCTGCGTGAAACCAGCATCCTCATCGCGGCGCTGATCGCCACGCTGCTCTTCCGTGAACGCTTCGGCCGTCTACGCCTCACCGCCGGCGCGGTCGTCCTCGCCGGCATCACCGTACTCGAACTCGCCCACCCCTGAAGTCGACGCCTCTTGCGACGCCTTTCCCAGGACGCCGCGCGTGCCGCCGCCGCCAAGTGGCAACTCCGATACGGGATACGGCCCCGTCGCGCCTCGCCGGCGCCGCGGCACCCCGGCGCGGCGAGCGCGGGCGGCGGCCGGGGCCTGAGCGTCGGCGCCCTCTTCCGGACCGAGGAGGCGATCAAGGTTGACGCTCCTTCGGCAAACGAACGGCCCCTCTGATGGCCGGACCGCCCGCAGGTATGGGATGCGAGAACCGTCACATCGTGCCCGGCAGATCGACGCCGGACTGGTGACGGCCCTCGCCGGGGGGATATCCCCAGTCCGATCCTGGGGTGCGCCGGATCGTGCCCCGGTGGGGAGCGGAAATAGCCTCCGGCCATGAATTCGACTCTGCGAAAGCGCCTCGCCATGGCAGTCGGTGTCGCCACGCTGCTCGGCGCCGGGGTGGCCACCGCCGTCGCTCAGCTCGCCGGTCCCTCCCCTGTGAAGCAGTTGCGCCAGGACACGGACGCGATCCATGCCCTCGGCGTCAGCGGTGTGCAGGCCCGCGTGATCGCGCCTGACGGTGGGCAGTCGGTCGCCACCAGCGGCACCGCCGACCTGAAATCCGGCCGCGCGGTCCCTTCCGACGGCCGCTTCCGCATGGCCAGCACGTCCAAGACGCTGGTCGCCACCGTGGTCCTCCAACTGGAGGCCGAGGAAAGGCTGTCCCTGGACGACACGGTCGGCCGATGGCTGCCGGGAGTGGTCCAGGGCAAGGGCAACGACGGCAGCCGGATCTCCATCCGCCAACTGCTCCAGCACACCAGCGGCATCCACGACGACCTGCCCGGATACACCACGCCGAAGGAGTACTACCAGCAGCGCCACGACGTCCACGGCCCCGAGCAGCTGATTGCCCGCGCCATGGCCCACCCGCCGGACTTCGCGCCCGGCAAGGGCTGGGCGTACTCCAACACCGGCTACATCCTGCTCGGCGAGATCATCCAGAAGGCGACCGGGCACCGCGCCCATCAGGAGATCGAAGACCGCATCCTGCGCCCGCTCGGCCTCGACCGGACCCGGTGGACGGGCCCCTCGCCCACCCTGCCCCGGCCGCACGCCCAGGCCTACCAGCTCTTCGGCCCCGGTTCCCGGGTGGACATCACCGACCAGATACCGGTGGACTACGAGAACCTTTCGTTCGTCACGACCACGCGGGACGAGAACACCTTCTTCCGCGCGCTGCTCGCGGGCCGCCTGCTACCGACCCGGCAGCTGGCCAAGATGAAGCAGACCGTCCCGGTGAGCGCGGAGGTCCAACAGCTGTGGCCCGGCGGCCGATATGGGCTCGGCCTGGTCGAACGCCCCCTGAGCTGCGGAGGAACCTACTGGAGCCACGAGGGCGGGGACGGCGGCTACATCACCCTCAACGGCGTCACCGACGACGGCAGGCGAAGCGCCGTGGTCTCCATGTCCGAGGCACGCGGCGACACCCCGAAGCACATACTGGACCAGGAGAACGCGGCCAGCGCCCTGATCGACCACGCTCTGTGCGCCGGGGGCCCCAACACCCCGTGAGCGCAGCGTCAGTAGCGGTGGCGTCGTCGCGGAGGCCAGTGGGCGTTGAGCTCGGCGCGGCGCTCGCTGGTGCCGCGGGTCAGCGTTGCGCACCCCCTCGCCTCCCATGGCCCTTTTTGGGCTCACCTCGGCGACACCCCGTCTTCGCCGTCCACACCGCCCCCGTGAGGCCCTGACGACCCGCCCTTCCCGTTGAGGCGGCGGTGTGTCGTCGGCGAAGACCGGCGTGCCGAGGTCACCCGACTGCGGCCGGCCATCGGTCGGAACCCGCTTGAAGTCGTTGAGCTCGGCCATCGCCGCGTCGAGGCTGACCTGGAGTCCTTCGACCTCGCCGAGCAACGCGCGTTGGAGAAGGCGGGCTTCGTCAGGGAGGGCGTGCTGCGCTCCGCGGTGTGGCGCGGCGGACAGTGGCACGATTCGGTGCTCTGCTCCATGCTGCGCGCGGAGCGGCCCGGCGGCGTACCGATGTGAGCGCGTGACGATGATCGACCTGACGGGACTCGGCGCCCGAGCTGAGGACCGTCAGGCATCTCCGTCCGCCGGGTGACCGCCGGCCCGGTGCCCGCGCGAGATGGCGTGCCGCACCGCAGTCCGGCCAACGCCCCTACGCCGTCCGGCCCGCCACCCGCCGCCCGGGTCCGCTCGGCGCGGGGACCGCGGCGGCCACGCCGGCCGGCGCCGTCGACTCCCGTACGACCAGTCTCGGCCGGATGAGCAGCGAACGCCCCGCCACCGGAGCCGAGTCGATCCGCGCCCGCAACTGCTGGAACGTCTCCGCGGCCATCTCCGGCAGCGGCTGGCGGACCGTCGTCAGCGGAGGCTCGAAGAGGTCGGCGAGGAGGATGTCGTCGAAGCCGACCACGGAGACGTCCTGGCCCGCGCTGCGTCCGGCGTCCTTGGCGCCCCGGCAGATCCCGATCGCGCACATGTCGTTGATGGCGACGAACGCGGTGGGCGGGCGCGGTCCGCCGAGGAGCTCCCTGGCCGCGTTCCGCCCCAGTTCGGCAGCGTCCTTGTCACCGAACTCGGCGGTGTCGGCGCCGGGCCAGACGATCGCGTCGGCCGGGTCGAGACCGGCCGACTCCAGAGCGGCCCGGAAGCCGCGCAGGCGCTCGCGCCGGTTCACGCTGTTGACCGAGCCGGAGACGAACGCCAGTCGGCGGTGACCGAGTTCGATCAGATGACGGGTGGCGAGTTCGGCCCCCATCGCGTTGTCGACGCTGATGGAGGCCAGTGACGGCGGATCGCCCGCCTGCGCGGTGCGGTCGAAGGCGACCATCCTCAGACCACGACTGAGCAGCGGTGTCACATGGTCGAGCGAGGGGAGCGAGGAGCAGAGCACCACTCCGCTGACCCCGTCGGCGAGGAGTTCCTCGCCGTACTTGAGCTCGCGGGCCGGATCGCGCTCACTGTTGCAGAGCAGTACGTGATAGCCCTCGGCGAGCGCGATGGCCTCCAGCTCGCGGGCGAGCGCCCCCCAGAAGGGGTTGGCGACGGACGGCACGATGAGACCGATGACCTTGATACGGCCGGTGCGCAGCATCCGGGCCGCGCGGTTGGGCCGGTAGCCGAGCTGCTCGATCACCTGCTCCACGCGGGCCAGCGTGGCCGCCTGCATGCGGTCCGTACGCCCGTTGAGGACGTTGGAGACCGTGCTCGCGGAGACCCCCGCAGCCTCCGCGACCTGATGGATCGTTACCCCGCTCATGCCACCTCCGGTTCGGAACGCTACTGACCCTATCAGTGTATCGATTTACTGAACTCTGTTCACCGGTACACCTGTTAACGTCCCTGAAAATTCATGTGCATCAGCTGTTGACGTCCCTCTCACGGCGTTCCTAGCATCAGTGCATCGATTTACCAGCGCTTCCCAGCCATGGCCGGGTTGTCATCTCTGGATCGATCCACAGCCTCCACCTCAAAAGGGGTGTCCCATGGAACTCAAAAGACGGTCGCTGCTCGCTGCCATCGGCGCCGGCACCGCTGCCGCCGCTCTCGGTGGATGCGGCACCGGCACTTCGACGGCCGGCTCCGCAGACGGTCCCGCCGAAGGTGAGATCACACTGCTCACCCCGATCTACGAAGGCGCCGACGGCAAGACGCTGTTGGAGAAGGAGATACTCGGCGGCTTCCGGAAGAAGTATCCGGACGTCAAGGTGAACGTGGACTACACCACGTACCTGCAGCTCAACGAGAAGATCACCACCGGGCTGGCGGGCGGCCTGCTGCCCGACGTGCTGATGATGGGCGTGGGCTGGATCCCGCCGTTCGCCGCGAAGAAGGCGATCGCCGAGCTTCCCGAGAAGTTCGCCACCGCGCACGACTACGAGAAGCGGGTGCTGGAGCCGTCCCGGTACGACGGCAAGCTGTACGCGCTGCCGGTCGTGCTCGACACCCGCATCGTCGTCTACCGCAAGGACCACTTCGCCGAGGCCGGCATCAAGAAGACCCCGGCGAACTGGGCCGAACTGCGGGCCGTGGCCAAGCAGCTGACCAAGGACGGCCGGATCGGGTTCGACCCGTTCTCCATCGATCTGCGCCAGTGCTGGGAGACCTTCCTCTTCGCCAACGGCGGCCAGCTGTTCAGCGCGGACGGCAAGAAGGTGCTGTTCACCGACGCCCGCGGGGTCGAAGCGCTGCAGTTCTTCAAGGATCTGATCAAGGACGGCTCCGCCGTCTACGCCAAGAAGACGGACCCCGGCGCCCCGTCCAACGTACAGACCGGCAAGGCGTCGATGATGATGACCACCAGCGCCCTGTGGAAGCAGGTCGGGGACCAGTCCCCGGATCTGCTGAAGGACGACAAGCTCGGTGCGTTCATCCTCGCCAACCGCAAGCCCGCGATGCTCCAGGGCGGCACCCTCGTCACCCAGTCCGCCAGTTCCAAGCACCCGGCGGCGGCTCGTGCGCTCGTCGAGTACCTCGCGACCCCCGAGTCCATCCTCGGTGCGGCCGAGCAGCGTGGTTCGGTGCCCGGACTGAAGGATCTGAGCGACACCGGCTATGTGAAGGAGAACAAGTTCGTCGATCTCTCCCTGCAGAGCATGGGCGATGCCTGTTCCGAGGGCGGCACCGCCGCCTGGATGGAGATCCGCGAAAAGATCAAGCCCACGCTGGAGCCCGCGATCGTCGGCAGCCAGTCCGCGAAGGACGCCATCGCGGAACTCGGCCGGCTCGCCGAGGCCGCCATCGGCCGGATGTAAGGACCCGTCACTGTGGGAGCGACATCCGTACTGAAGACGCGGCCCGCGCGGCCCCCTTCCCCGACCGCGCACCACACGGTCACGAAGAAACACTCCGGCCGGGCACCCACCGGTCCAGGCCGTCGCAGGCAACGCGCCGGCATGCTGATGGTGGCGCCCGCGCTGCTGCACGCCTCGCTCTGGATCGGCCTGCCGGTCGTCGCGTCGGTCGTTCTGGCCTTCACGAAGTACGACGTGCTGACGGCGCCGCAGTTCGTGGGTCTGGACAACTTCCGGGACATGATGGACGACGCGGTCTTCCGCAAGTCCATCGTCAACACCGTCATCTACACCTTCTTCACCGTGCCGGTCGGCATGATGCTGGGGCTGCTCGTGGCCCTGGCCCTGCACACCGGACTGAAGGCGCGTGGGATCTTCCGTACCGCGGTCTTCCTCCCGCAGGTGACGGCGACCGTCGCGATCGCACTGGTCTGGCTGTGGATCTACAACCCGGGCAACGGGCTGCTGAACACACTGCTGTCGTTCCTCGGGATCGACGGACCGGCCTGGCTCTCGTCGACCTCGTGGGCGATGCCGTCGGTGATCCTGGTCGGCATCTGGCAGGGCATCGGCATGAAGATGCTCATCTACCTGGCCGCGCTCCAGTCCCTGCCGAAGGAGCTGTACGAGGCCGCTTCGGTGGACGGAGCGTCCAAGGTGCGGCAGTTCTTCTCGATCACCCTGCCCTTGCTGAAGCCCGCGACGTTCTTCGTGCTCATCACGTCGATGATCAGCGCGTTCCAGTCCTTCGACCAGATCTACATCCTGACCGACGGCGGTCCGGCCAACAGCACCACGATGATGACGTACGAGATCTACAAGTCCGCCTTCCGGGAGTTCCGCGTCGGCTACGCCTGCGCGCAGTCACTGGTGCTGTTCGTGCTGCTGATGGGCTTCACCCTGGTCAACCGGCGGATCATGGGAGGCACCCGTGGCCACAACTGAGCTCCATGGGCCTGGAGTTGCTGGGAAATCCCGAAGGATCGGCAGGACGCCCTCCGTCGGCCGGATCGCGCTCTATCTGACGCTCACCGTCGTCTCGCTGCTGATGGTGGTGCCGTTCGTCTGGATGGTGCTCACCTCGCTCAAGACGCCCGTCGAGATCGCCTCGCAGGACGCCGGACTCCTACCGGAGCACTGGGAGTTCGGGAACTACGCCGACGCGCTGAAGGCGGCGCCGTTCGCGACGTACGCACGCAACAGCTTCATCATCGCGTTCAGTCACACCGTGATCAATGTGGTGGTGGCGTCGATGGCCGGGTATGCGCTGGCGCGGATCAGGTTCCGGGGCAGCGAGGTCATCTTCTACGCCTTCATTGCCGCACTGATGATCCCGACGTACACCAAGGTGCTGCCCGAGTTCCTGATCGTCCGCTTCATGCCGCTGGCCGGCGGGAACGACCTCTTCGGCCAGGGCGGCAGCGGCTGGCTGGACTCCTGGTGGGCGCTCATCGTCCCCGGCGCCGTCACCCCGTTCGCGGTCTTCCTCTTCCGTCAGTTCTATCTGGATCTTCCGGTGGAACTGGAGGAGGCGGCCCGCCTGGACGGCCTGGGTGAGTTCCGGATCTATGCCCGGATCATGACGCCGCAGGTCAAGCCCGCGCTGACCACCGTGGCGCTGCTGACCTTCGAGTCGTCGTGGAACAACTTCCTCTGGCCGCTGCTGGTGACCCGCACGGACAGCCTGCGGGTGATCCAGGTCGGGCTCTCCGTCTTCAAGACGGAGAACGGCCCGCAGTGGCACTTCCTGATGGCCGGCACCACGCTGGCCACCCTTCCCATGGTCGTTCTCTTCCTCATCGGCCAGCGCTATTTCGTGCAGGGCTTCGCAACTGCCGGTCTCAAGTGACCGGTTCCGGTCCGAGCGGCCGGATATCGAAAGGTGTTCACTCCATGTCTGCTGATCTCATCGGCTCCCGCGCGCTGGTGACCGGGGCCGGCCACGGAATCGGCCGCGCCATCGCCGTCGCCCTTGCCGAGGCCGGCACCGATGTCGCCGTCCACTACCACTCCTCCGCCGACGAGGCCGGGAAGACCGTCTCCGCGATCGAGGCGCTGGGCCGCAGGGCCAAGGCGTTCAGGGCCGATGTCACCGTGACCGGCGACGTGGACCGGCTCGTCGAGGAGGCGACCGGCTTCCTCGGCGGTCTGGACGTCCTGGTCTGCAACGCGGGACATCTGATCGGACGGGCGACGATCGCCGAGATGTCCGACGACCACTTCGAGCGGGTGCTCTCCACCAATCTGACGTCGGCCTTCCGTACCGTGCGGGCCGCGCTGCCGCATCTGACGAAGTCGTCGGCCGGGCGCGTCATCACCATGTCCTCGCTGGCCGCGCACAACGGCGGCGGCCCCGGTTCGGTCGCCTACGCGGCTGCCAAGGCGGGTGTCCGCGGCTTCACCAAGGGCCTGGCCAAGGAGCTCGGCTCCACCGGCATCACGGTCAACACCGTGGCGCCCGGCTTCATCAAGGGCACCGCGTTCCACGACACGTTCACGGCTCCCGAGGCGCAGCAGGCGATGGAGGCGGGCATCCCGGTCGGCCGGGCCGGCACCCCCGAGGACGTCGCCGCGGCGGTCGTGCATCTGGCATCGCCGTCGTCCGGCTTCCTCACCGCCACCACGGTGGACATCGACGGTGGCGTGTGGCCGCGTTGAGGCGGATCCCCCGGGAGCGGGGCGGCTGGTGGCACGCGTTCGTCTGTCCGGCGCACGGTGTGGAGCTCGACCACGGCGATCCGCTCGCCGGGGTGTTCCCGGCCGGCGGTGCGCGCTGCGCGTACGGCTGCCGGGTGGACGACGAGGCGGTGCGCGGTGCCTGGCTGGTGCTGTCGCACCAGGCATGGGCGCGGCACCTGAGGGTCCTCGCCCACCGGGGCGAGCGCGCCCAGGCGGTGGAGCGGCTCGTCGAGTACGCCGGTCTGTACGCGGAGCTGGCCACCGAGCGGCATGGCGAGGCGCAGTCCTGGATGCTGCGCGGCCGCCTCTTCCACCAGGCGCTGACCGATGCGATCTGGGCCGTCACCATCGGGCACACCGTGATCACACTCGCCGAGGACTCCACGGAGCACCTCTCAGCGGTACTACCGCTCCTGGACGACCTGGAGCGGGCGGCGCTCGACGCCCGGGACGTGCTGACCGGCCAGGGGCATCTCGCCTCCAACTACACCGCGTGGCTCAACGCCGCCGGTGTGGCGGCGAGCCGGGGCGCCGCCGCGGTCCGTGGCCTGGAGTGGGACGGCGCCGAGCGCTGGCTGGAGGGCGGGCACGGGCTGTACGCGCATCTGCGGGTGGCCGTCGCCGATGACGGCTGGGAGTGGGAGGGCAGCACCTACTACCACGGGTTCGTGCTGCGCGCCGCCCTGCTCGCGCTGCGCGGCACGGACCCCGCGGCCGTGCCGTCCGATGTGGTGGACGTGCTGGCCGGGATGACCGACGTACTGGCCACGATCGCGACGCCGGGCGGCATTCTGCCCGCGCTGCACGACGGCCCGTATCTGCGCGCTCCGCTCGCGCTGGAGTGGCTGGAACTGGTGGCACTGGCACAGCAGTTGGTGCCTTCTCCGGCCCTGGACGCGGTGGCCGGGCGGGCTCGCGACGAGCTCGGCGCGCACGACGACGGGCTCGACCGCGAACTGGGCGGCTGGTTCGCCGGCCCACCGCTGCCGAAGCGTCCGGCACCCGGCCCGGTCACCGTGTTCCCGAGGGCCGGATACGCGGTGCTGCGCCACGCGGGCGTCCACGCCCTGCTGGACTTCGGTCCGCACGGCGGCTCGCACGGCCACCGCGACAAACTCTCGCTCCTCCTGTACGGGAACACCACGCCGTGGCAGCCCGACCCCGGTCAGGTACCGTACGCGCACGCCGAGTTCCGTGAACTGTACGCATCCACGGAGGCACACCCCGCGTTCCGGGTGGACGGCGTCGAACAGGCCAAGTGCACCGGTCAGTTGCTTGGATCGGACGGTTCGTCCGTCACCACGGGGGTGGCCACGGCGTACGAGGGTGTGCGTGCGGTACGGCGGGTCGCGCTCGGCGACGGCTATCTGGTCGATCTGCTGACCGTGAGCGCCGAGGGCGAGCGGCGGTTCACCGCGCAGCTGCGTCCCGGCGTCGCGCTGGACATCCAGCTCCAGGGCACGGGCCCGGTGCGCACCACCTGGTACGGCGACGAGACCCTGCACGGCTGGCACACCCACACGCCGGGGCGGACCGTGCGCCCGGTCGCCCGGCCCGGACCCGGCCCGGCCGACGATCCGCAGCGCGTGCGCACCCGGGTCGACTTCACCGCGGAGTCGGACCGGATCACGTTCGCCTCGGTGTACCAGGCGGCCTCGGCGGGCCCCGCCGTGACCGACGTACAGCTGGACGGTGACGGGGTACTGACGGTCGCGCTGGCCGACGGCGGCACCGCACGATTCCGGACGGAGGACTGACCCTTGTTGCTCTCGGCGACCCCGCCGCCCGGCCCGCGCCCCGCACAGGAGGCGCGGCTGTACGAGGAGGCCGCCCGCCACCGCGGGCTGACCCCGCCCCGTACGCACCCCCTGGCCAGCATCACCTGGCTGGGCCCCGCCGCCTCCAACCCGGCGCTGGCCCACCGGATCGGCGGGGACCCGGCCCATCTGGCGGAGAGCCGACGCTGGATCGAGGCCGCGGTGCGGCTGCCGCACTGGGGCAAGGCCCATATGCCCGACCACGACCTGGACGCGGGCTGGCTGCTGCACCATCTGTCGCTCGCCTACCGGTGGATCGGCGACGTCCTCCCGGACGGGGTGCGGGCACTGCTGCGGTACAAGCTGCTGCTCCAGGGGCGGCGGATGTACGAGTACGCGGTGGCGAGCGAGGGCGGCTGGTGGTCGTCCTCGTACTGGCAGAACCACAACTGGATCTGTTACGCGGGCCTGGCCACGGCCGGCTACGTGCTGGGCAAGGAGGAGTGGACCGAGCGCGCCAAGGACAACCTCGGCACGGTCCTCGACCTGATGCCCGAGGACGGTTCGCACGCCGAGGGTGTCGTGTACTGGCGCTACGGTGTGCCCTTCCTCGCCATCCATCTGGATCTCCTCCAGGAGGCGGAGGGCATCGACTGGTGGGCACGGGGCGGTTTCCTCTCCCGCACGTTCCACTTCCGGTTGCACCAGATGGCGCCCGGTTTCGCGTTCAACGTCGACCACGGCGACTGCCACGACCGGCGCAGCGGGCACAGCGCCGCCCTGTACTACCGTCTCGCCTCCCAGTACGACATCCCGGAAGCCCAGTGGATGGGTGATCTCGCCTCGGGTGAACTGCTGTGGCAGGAGGCCGCGGAGAGCGGTGTGCGGCCGGGGATTCTGCCGGAGGCGTATCTCGAACACCTCTGGTACGACCCGTCCGTGCCGAGTGCCCGGCCCACGGAGACCAGGGCGTTCTTCCCGGATCTCGGACTGCTGGCGGCCCGTACCGGATGGGACGACGACGCCACGCTCGTCTCGTTCAAGGCGAGCCCCGGCGGCGGCCACAAGGCGTGGGAGACATCGGCGAAGCATCGGGCCGAGCGCGGCTGGGAAACCCTCAACCAGGGGCATCACCACCCCGATTCGGGCTCGTTCGTCCTGGTCTCGCAGGGTGGGTTCCTCGCGGTCGACGAGGGCTACAGCAACCGCAAACGCGCCGCGCACCACAATCTGCTGCTCGTGGACGGACAGGGGTACGCGGACGAGGACCGCTACCACGTCTACAAGGGCATTCCCTACGAGCAGCAGGCCCGGCAGCGAGATGTGCTCGCCACCCCCGACTGCGGCTGGGCGCATGCCACGGCGGAGATCGCCGCGATGTACGACCCCGGGCTCGGGGTGCGGCGGCTGGATCGGACTCTGGTGTTCACGCCGTCGGGGCGGCTCGTACTGCTGGACCTGGCGGAGGCGGACACGGAACGGGAGTGGACGTTCCTGCTTCAGACCGACCGGCCGACCGAGCCGCAGCCGGACGGCAGCCGGCTGATCCGGTCCGGGGCGGCCTCGGCGCTGGTGCGGCGGTTCGCACCGCTCCACGCCTCGGTCGTCTCCGAGGCCACGGAGGTCGAGGCCAATCCTACGTCCAGCACGCCGGAGCTGCACCTCACCCGCACGCTGCACACACTGCGTGCGACGACCGCGCGGTCTTCGCACGGCCTCTTCCTCACGGCGATCGTCCCGGGCGCCGAACCCGCCCTGGCGGACAGGATCGTGTGTGCGCAGGGCCAGGGCGTGGCCTTCGACGAGGAGACCGTGCTCCTCTCCCCCGTCGCCCGTCGCATCCGTACCGCCGCCGTCTCGGCCGACGCGGCGGCGGTGCTGCTCGGCGGCGACGGCCCGTATGTGGTGGCGGCCACCCGGCTGGAGCTGGACGGCCGCGTGCTGCTCGATGTCCCGGAGCCGTACACAGGAAAGGTCGGCTGACGATGCAGGCAACCCTCTCGTCCGGTTGGCCGACGCTGCTGCGACGGCTGGAGTTCGTGGCCTACCCGGCCGCCGCCGGAGCCGCGTTCACCCTGCTGTCGCTCGGTGTCGTGACCTGGCTGCCCGCGCTCGCCGCGATGGGGCACGCCCTGCAGCGGTGGCGGGCGGAGGGTGACAGCCGTTGCTTCACCAACGCGTTCGGCGCCTTCCCGCAGTACTGGCGGGCCCTGTGGCGGCACTGCCTGGCGTCCACCGCGGCGGGGATCGTCCTGACCGCCAATATCGTCCATCTGCTGGTCCGTTCGGAGCCGTGGACGTTCGTGCTGCTCGCCGCGCAGGTGGGCATCGCGGCTGCTCTGGTCATCCATCATGTGGCGCTCGCGGCCGAGGCGGGCCGGTCGCCGCACGGGACGGTCCGCACCTGGTCGCGCGGCGCGCTGGCCCTCGGCTTCGGGTCCGCGGCCCGTGGCACCGCACTGCTCGGCGCGGTGATCTCCGCCGCGCTGCTCTCTCTCGTCGTACCGCTGGGTCCCGTGCTCCTCGGTCCCAGCGTCCCCGTACTGCTCGCTCTGTCCTTCGCCGACCCCAGGAGGCACACCCCATGAGCCGTGTACTGCGCACCACTCTCGTCGCCGCGCTCGCCGTCGGCGCCCCGCTGGCCTTCCCTCCGGCGTCCGGGGCCGCCGAAGCCGCCACCGCGTACTACGTGTCGCCGTCCGGCAGCGACTCCAATGCCGGTACGTCGGCGGGTGCCCCGCTCGCCACGATCCAGAAAGCGGTCGACCTGGCGCCGACGGGCTCGGTGGTGAATCTCGCCGCCGGCACGTACAGGCAGGACGTCGTGACCAAGCGCGCCGGAGTCACCATCACCGGCCCGTCGAAAGCCGTGGTGAAGGGGGCCGGCGACGCCCGGATCATTCAGGTGCAGCACGACTCGACGACGCTCAGCGGTTTCACCGTGGACGGGCTGCACGGGTCGTCCACCGATGTGTCGGGGTACCGCCTCAAACTCATCTATGTCATGAGCACAACTCCCGGCAATGGTGTGGGCGGTCTGCGGATCACCGGAATGACGCTGAAGAACGCCGCCGACGAATGCCTGCGGGTGCGCTATCTGGTGACCGGCGCCGACATCTCCGACAACACGATCACCAACTGCGGGGTCAACGACTTCAAGTTCGGCGGTGGCGGCAAGAACGGCGAGGGCATCTACCTCGGCACGGCCCCCGAGCAGCAGGGGGCGAACGGCGCCCCGGACGCGGCCCCCGACATCAGCAAGAACAACCGCATCCATCACAACACCATCGCCACCCAGGGCAATGAATGCGTCGATGTGAAGGAGAACTCGACCAACAACTACGTCGAGTACAACGACTGCAGCGGTCAGAAGGACTCCAGCTCCGGCGGGCTGGACGCACGCGGCAGCGGCAACATCTTCCGCTACAACACCGTTCACGACAACGTCGGCGCGGGCATCCGGCTCGGCGGCGACACCGCGACCGACGGCATCGACACCAGTGTCTACGGCAACACCATCACCGGTAACGCGGGCGGCGGCATCAAGTTCATGCGCACCCCGCAGGGTCCGGTGTGCACCAACACGATGAGCGGCAACACCGGTGGCGACGCGGTCGGCACCTACGGCAGCGAGTACACGCCGACCGGTGCGTGCCCCAAGTGAGCGGCCGGGGACCCGCGAGACGCGGGGTACTGACAGCGGCGGCCGGGCTGGCGGCGGTCGCCGCGACGGCGCCGGGTGCGCAGGCCGCCCAGGCGTCGAACAGCGGCACGGGCCGGTCGCGCTGGACGACGTCCTGGGCGACCGCGCAGACCGCGCCGACCGCCACCGACACGGTGGCGAGCGCCGGTCTGACCGACGGCACGTTCACCGCCGACGTACGGCTGTCGGCGGGCGGCACGGTCCGGCTGCGCTACGGGCACGCCTTCGGTACGGTTCCGGTCCTGATCGGCCCTGTGACGGCGGGCGGCCGGCCGGTGACGTTCGGCGGGCGAGCGCAGGCGTGGATCGCCGCGGGCGCCTCGCTGACCAGCGACCCGGTGGCCGGCCTGCGCACCTCCGAGGCGGCACGGCTGACGGTGGAGACGCGGCTCCCCGGACCCACCGGGCCGCTGTCCTTCCACCGCAACACCCACGCCTCGCACACCGTCGACGGCGTGCGCACCACCTCGGTGTTCCTGCTGACGGGGGTCGAGGTGACGGGCGCGTACGGGCCGGTGGTCGCGGTGCTGGGCGATTCCATAACGGAGGGCGTCGGCACACCGGACGACGCCGATCTGCGCTGGCCCGACCAACTGGCCAGGCGGCTGCCCGGTTCGGCCGTCGCCAATCTCGGCATCAGCGGCAATCGGGTCCTGCTGGACGACGCCCGGTTCGGGCCGAGCGGGCAGGCGCGCTTCGACCGCGACGTGCTGTCCCTTCCCGGGCTGCGGACCGTACTCGTCCATCTCGGCGTCAACGACCTCCAGCAGCCGCCGAGCCAGACCGACCCGGCGCGTGTACTGGCCGGGTACCGGCAGCTGGTGCTGCGCGCACGCAACACCGGGCTGCGGACGGTCGGCGCGACCGTCACGCCGTTCGAGGGCTGGACCCGCTGGACACCGGAACTGGAAGCGGTACGGCAGCAGATCAACGCGGCGCTGCGGACCGGGCGGGTCTTCGACGCCGTGGCCGACTTCGACGCGGCACTGCGCGACCCGGACCGTCCGTCCCGGATGCTGCCGTCGTACGACAGCGGCGACGGACTGCATCCCAACCCCGCCGGTCATGCCGCGTTGGCCGCGGCCGTGGACCGCCGACACCTTCTGTGAGGGCCGCATCATGAACCCAGGCACCGACACTCCGGGAACCACCCGGCGCACCGTTCTCGCCGGGGCGGCGGCGCTCGGCGCTTCCGCCGCCCTGCCGTTCACACTCGCCGCGGCCACCGCGCACGCGGCTGCCGACGACACCGTCGTCGATGACGCCGCCTCCCTGCGCACCCGCTGGCACACCCTGCTCACCGGCGGCCCGGGGCTCGACCTGACGGACCCACGGATCGCCGCGGCCGTGGCCAGGATCGGCAAGGCCGCCACGACCTCGGCGAAGGGCCTCGACCCGACCCGTACCGACGGGCTGTTCCCCGATCTGACCAGCACCACGCTCTCCAACCACGTCACGACATCGTTCAAGCGGCTCGCCACGGTCGCGACCGCGTGGGCCGTGCCCGGCACGCCGCAGTACGAGGACACCACACTGCGCGATCTGCTGCTGGCCGGCCTCGACTGGATGCTGACGAACCGCTACGGCACCGACCACACCCGGTTCGACAACGACTGGGACTGGGAGATCGGCTCCGCGCTCGCCCTCAACGACGCGGCCGTGCTGCTGTACGACGTGCTCGGGACGGAGCGGCTGGACCGGATCACCACGGCCGTACGGCACTACACGCCCGACCCGAACCTCTGGCGGGCCGACCGGCAGATCGCCACCGGCGCCAACCGGGTGTGGATCTCCACCGTCGTCGCCGTCAACGCCGTCCTCACCGGCAACGGCGACGATCTGGCGCGCGTCCGTGACGCTCTTTCGGATGTCGAGGGTTCCGGTGCCAACAGCGTCCTCGCCTTCAACGACGTCAGCACGGCTGCGGAGGGCACCGGCGAGGGCTTCTACTCCGACGGATCGTTCCTCCAGCACTACAAGCACCCATACAACGGCGGGTACGGCAAGGAGCTGCTGAACAACCTCTCCCGGCTGCTGAACCTCCTCGCCGGTACGGCGTGGACGGTCACCGACCCCGATCTCGACAACGTCCGTTCCTGGGTCGACGACGGTTTCGACCCGCTGCTGGCCCGCGGCGACGTGATGGCGTCGGTGTGCGGGCGCGAGATCGCCCGCCCCAGCAAACAGGGGCACGTCTCGGCGCAGACGGTCATCGAGGCGGTGGTACGGCTGATCCCGAGCTTCCCCGGCGAGACGGCCGACCGGTTCACCGCCCTGGTCAAGCAGTGGATCGCCGAGGACACCTACCGGGACTTCCTCGCCGTCACCGACCTCGCCTCGCTCGTCGCCGCCCAGCGGGTCATCGCCTCCCCCGTCGCCGCGCGCGGTCCCCTGGTGGCGCACAAGCAGCATCCCCGGATGGACAAGGCGGCCCACCACCGGCCGTCCTTCGCACTCGGCATCTCCGCGTACTCGTCCCGGATCTACAACTACGAGTCGATCCAGAACGAGAACCTGCATGCCTGGCACCTCTCCGACGGCATGGTCCTCCTCTACACCGACGACCTCGGGCACTACAGCGAGGACTACTGGCCGACCGTCGACCCGACCCGGCTGCCCGGCACCACCGTCATCGCCGGACGACCCGCGGACGCGGCGGGTCAGCGCACCACCAGCACGGCCGACTGGGCCGGCGGCACCACGCTGCCGGGCACGACGCTCGGGGCGTACGGCATGGAGCTGCGCGCGTACGGAAGTGCGCTGCACGGGCTGAAGAGCTGGTTCTGCCTGGACGACGTGATCGCGTGCGTCGGCTCGGGCATCACCTCGGACGCGGGCACGGCAGAGACGGTCGTGGAGAACCGCAAGCTCCGCGACCCGAAGGCGGCCCTCCTCGTCAACGGCACGGCCGCGCCCACGGACACCGGCTGGTCGGACCGGCTCGACCGGGTGCGGTGGCTGCATGTCGCCGGCACCGGCGGCTACGTCTTCCCCGAGCCCGCCCCGCTGCACGGTCTGCGCGAGGCCCGCACCGCCACCTGGCGCGAGATCAACCTCAAGTACGGCACGGACACCCCGGTCACCCGCCCGTATCTGACGCTGTGGCAGGACCACGGCGCCGCACCGAGCGGGGCCGGCTACTTCTGGCTGCAGGCCCCGGCGGCCTCCGCCGAGCGTACGAAGCAGTGGTCGTCCGCGCCCCCGGTCAAGCCGATCGCACGCTCCACCGCCGTGCACGCGGTACGGCGCTGCGCGGACGGACTGGTCGCCGCGAACTTCTGGACCGCGGGCACGGCGCAGGACCTGACGTCGGACGGCCCCGCCTCGGTGCTCGTACGACCGGACGGAAAGACGGTGCAGGTGTCGCTGTCGGACCCGACGCAACTGCGCTCATCGGTGGTCCTGGACCTGGCACAGCGCGGTCTGACCGTCGTCCGGGCCGACCCGGGCGTGAGCGTCGCCCCCACCACCGACGGCATCAGGATCAGCGCCGACACCGCCGGACGCCACGGCGTCACCCTCAACCTCACCCTGAAGAGGAGCTAGACCCTTGCTGTTCGACATGGATCTGGACCGGCTGCGCGACTACCGGCCGGAACCGGAGGAGCCGGCCGACTTCGACGCCTTCTGGGAGAAGACCCTCACCGAGACGGCCCGCCACCCGCTGGACGCCGGCTTCGTCCCGTACGACGCCGGTTTCGCGACGGTCGATGTGTTCGACGTGACCTTCCGGGGCTGGGGAGGACAGCCGGTGAAGGCCTGGCTGCTGCTGCCGAAGGCGCGCTCGGGCCCGCTGCCCGCCGTGGTGCAGTACATCGGGTACAACGGCGGCCGGGGCATCCCGTACTCCCGGCTGACCTGGAGCGCGCTGGGGTACGCACACCTGGTGATGGACAACCGGGGCCAGGGCGGCGGTGGCAAGAACACCGCGGACACCCCGGACATCGGCCCGGACGGGCACGGCTCGTCCTCCCCCGGCTTCCTGACCCGCGGCATCGAGGACCCGTACCGCCACTACTACCGGCGGCTGATCACGGACGCCGTGCGGGCGGTGGACGCCGCGAAGGCCCATCAAGCGGTGGACGCCTCACGAGTGGCGGTGCTCGGGGGCAGCCAGGGCGGCGGGCTGGCGCTGGCCGTCGCCGGGCTGCGGGACGACATAGCGGCGGCCGTCGCCGATGTGCCGTTCCTCTGCCACTACCGGCGTGCCTCGCAGATCACCGACGCAGGACCGTATGCGGAGATCGCCCGCTGGCTGTCCGGGCACCGCTTCCGGATCGACGAGGCGATGGAGACCCTGTCCTATTTCGACGGGGTCAACTTCGCGGCACGGGCGACCGCCCCGGCGTGGTTCTCGGTCGGTCTGATGGACCGGATCTGCCCCTCGTCCACGGTGTTCGCCGCGTATCACCGTTACGCGGGTCCAGCCGAGATCGAGGTGTTCACGTACAACGGGCACGAGGGCGGTGCGGAATACGACCTGCCGCGCAAGCGCGACGCATTGAGAGGCGTCTTCGGCCGCTAAGGGTTGTCCCCGTAATCCCTTGCGCCCGCCAGGGATTACAGGACAGCCCTTAGTGCTGTGGCCGGAAGGGGTGCCGGGAAGCAACCTTTCCGGTCACCACACCAGCGATGAAGGTCACCGGCCCAGCGCCGCCATCGCGGCATTGTGGCCGGGGACCCCGCTGACCCCGCCGCCGCGGACCGCACCCGCCCCGCACAGCAACACGTTGGCGTGCGCCGTCTCCACCCCCCACCGCCCGGTGGATCCGGTGGCGTACGGGAACGCGAGGTCCCGGTGGAAGATGTGACCGCCGGGCAGCCGCAGGTCGTGTTCGAGGTCGAGCGGGGTCTTCGCCTCGATGCAGGGCTCACCGTTCTCGTCGCGTGCCAGGCAGTCGGCGACCGGCTCGTCCAGATGCGCGTCGAGTTCGGCGAGCGTGGCTGTCAGCAGCTCGGCGCGCGTCGCCGCGTTGTCGGCGGCGAAGAGCCGGGCGGGGGTGTGCAGGCCGAAGAGGGTGAGGGTCTGGTAGCCGCGCGCGGCGAGGCCGGGTCCGAGGATCGACGGGTCGGTCAGTGAGTGGCAGTAGATCTCGGACGGCGGGGCGGTGGGAAGCCGGCCCGCCGCCGCGTCCCGGTAGGCGTCGGCGAGCTGCGCGTATCCCTCGGCGATGTGGGACGTCCCGGCGAAGGCCTCGCGCGGGTCGACGGAGCGGTCACGCAGTCGGGGCAGCCGGGTGAGCAGCATGTTCACCTTCAGCTGCGCGCCCTCGGCCGGGGTGGGCGGCTCGTCGCCGAGGAGAGCGGCGAGCGCTTGCGGGGAGGCGTTGACGAGGACCCGGCGGGCCGCGACGACTTGTTCCGCCCCGGGTGAGCGGACGGTGATCTCGGCCCGTGTTCCGTCGGTTTCGATACGGGTCGCCTCGTGCCGTACGCGGATCTCTGCCCCGGCCTCGCGGGCGGCCCGTGATAGGGCGTCGGTGAGTGCGCCCATGCCGCCGACCGGGACGTCCCAGTCTCCGGTGCCACCGCCGATGACGTGGTAGAGGAAGCAGCGGTTCTGGAGCAGGGACGGGTCGTGCGCGTCGGCGAAGGTACCGATCAGGGCGTCGGTCAGCACGACTCCGCGCACGAGGTCGTCATGGAAGTTCTCCTCGACGGCGACGCCGATGGGCTCCTCGAAGAGTGTGCGCCAGGCTTCCTGGTCGCCGATCCGCTCGCGCAGGGCGTCGCGGGTGGGCAGGGGTTCGGTGAGCGTCGGGAAGGCCCGTTCGGCGACGCGCCGCGTCATGCCGTAGAAACGCTGCCAGGCCTCGTACTCCCGGTCCGATCCGGTGAGCGCGGCGAAGGAGTCCCGGGTGCGGTCCCCGCCGACGAGCAGTCCGGTGGCACGGCCGCCGCGCACGGTCGGGGTGTAGGAGGAGACGGTCCGCTTCCGTACGGCGAAGTCCAGGCCGAGATCGCGGACGATCTTCCGTGGCAGCAGGGACACCAGGTACGAGTAGCGCGACAGACGGGCGTCGACCCCGTCGAAGGGGCGGGTGGAGACGGCCGCTCCTCCCGTGGTGCCGAGGCGTTCCAGGACCAGGACGGATTGTCCGGCGCGGGCGAGGTAGGCGGCGGCGACCAGACCGTTGTGGCCGCCGCCCACGATCACTGCGTCATAGCTGTCGGGTGCGGGCATGGCCCTTCGTAACACGGGAGGATCACGCCTGACCAGAGGTGGTGGTGTCCGGTCCGGGCAGCGACGCCTCCCGGCCGCGGCGCAGCGCCGCTACCCGGCGGTACAGCTCGACGGCCTCCGGTCCCCTGCCGAGCTGTTCCAGACAGTGCGCCTCGTCGTTGCGGGCGGCCAAGGTGTCGGGGTGGTCGGCGCCGAGTACGCGCTCGCGTGCCTCGGGGACCTGGCGGTAGACGGTGAGGGCCTCGGCCCAGCGTCCGAGCCAGCCGAGGCCGACGGCGACCTCACGATGGCTGACGAGGGTGTCGAGGTGGTCGGGGCCGAGGACGCGTGACCGGATCTCGCACACGTCGCGTGCCTCGGCGAGTGCCTCCTCCCAGCGGGCGAGACGCCCCAGATTGACGCCGAGGCCGTGGCGGGCGCGGAGGGTCTCGGGGTCGGCGGGGCCGCCCACCCTGGTCCGGTCCTCGACGAGCGCGCGGTAAAGCTCCAGTGCCTCCGCGCTGCGCCCCAGGCGGCCGAGGCTGATGCCGACCTCGTAGCGGGCGGACAGGGTATCGGGGTGGTCGGCGCCGAGCGACCGGGACCGGGCCCGCGCGACCTCCCGGTAGGTCTGCAGGGCCTCCGTCCAGCGGCCGAGCCGGCCGAGGGTGTAGGCCACTTCGTAGAGCGTGACCAGGGTGTCGGGGTGGTCGGCACCGAGCAGTCGGGTGCGGGCCGATGCCACGTCGCTGGCCATCCTGTACGAGTCCTCCAGGCGGCCGAGCCTGCTGAGGTTGAAGGCGAGGTTGTGGCGGCAGCGCAGGGTGTCGGGGTGGTCGGGACCCATGGACCGTTCCCGGGAGGCGAGGACGGTCGCGTACACCTGATGCGCTTCGAAATGGCGGCCGAGCCGGTCGAGGACGTACGCCGTCTCCTGGCGGGCGGCGAGGGTCTCCGGGTGGTCGGGGCCCAGGACGTGTTCACGGCCCCGGGTCACGCGGCCGAACTCCCGCAGGGCGTCGGAGGCTCGCCCGGTGCGGCTGAGGGTGAAGGCGACCTCGTACCGGCTGGAAAGCGTGTCGGGGTGGTCGGGGCCGAGGGCGTACTCGCGTTCGGCGGCGACCGCTCGGTGCACCTCGCCGGCCTCCTCCCAGTGGCCGAGCCGGCCGAGGTGCAGGCCCGCGCTGTGCCGGTTGGCGAGGGTGGAGAGGAGTTCCGGCGACGGGGTCGGCCGCTCGGCCCCGGGCACCGGCAGTTCTCCGGTCCGGCGCCGCAGGTCGGTGCCGGTGGTCCACTCGCCGGTGAGGCCCGCGGAATGGTCGGGCAGCTCGAGTCCGCGGTGGGCGCCGGACGCCTTGTGTCCGCCGGTCATGCCGCGGGTCCAGGCCGGCAGCTGCTGTCCCGGACGCGTGACGGGCACGGGCGGCGCGAGCCGCACCTGTCCCGTGGACGGGAGCTGCGGCTGCTCGCCGGTACGGCCGACGGCGATCCGCTGCCGCAGGTCGCTCGCGTCGACGGGCCGTTCCTCGGGAGCCTTGGCCAGCAGTTCCAGGACCACGCGGTCGAAGAATCCGGGGAGTTCCGCGCGGTGGGTGCGCAGTGGCTCGGGCGGGGTGTCGCGGTGTCCGACGAGGACGGCCCAGGCGTCTTCGAGGTCGAACGGTGGTGCCCCGGTGGCGATCTCGTACAGGACGCAGCCCAGTGAGTAGAGGTCGCTGCGGTGGTCGACATGGCCGCCGCTGATCTGCTCGGGCGACATGTAGTGCGGGGTGCCCATGGCGATGCCCGTACCGGTTAGCCGGGAGGTGAAGCCGATGTCGTGGCCGAGCCTGGCGATGCCGAAGTCGCAGATCTTCACCGTTCCGTCGGTGAGCCTCATGATGTTGGCGGGTTTGAGGTCGCGGTGCACGATGCCCTGCCGGTGGGTGTAGCCGAGGGCGTCGGCGACCTGTTCGGCGATGTCCACGATATCGGAGACCGGCAGCGGATGCTGTTTGTTGTCGTCCAGCAGCTGGCTGAGGTTTCGGCCGTCGAGGAGTTCCATCACCAGATAGAGGACACCCTCGTACTCGCCGAAGTCATGGACGACCGTGACGCCGCGGTGCTGCAGCGCTGCTGCGACGCGGGCCTCGCGGCGGAAGCGTTCACGCAGGACGCGGGTGAAGGACTGGTCGTGCTGGGGGCCCATCGGCTTGAGGCATTTGACGGCCACGTGACGGCCGAGCGACTCGTCGCGGGCGCGCCACACCTCGCCCATGCCGCCGCGCCCGATCAGATCGAGCAGTCGGTACCGGCTCTGGATCAGCCTGGTGTCCGCCATCGCCTGCTGTCGCCCCCGTCGGTCCGCCTACCCCTTTGCCCTCCCCGGCCCGTCCAGTATGGCGGCCTGGCTTCGCAGTTTGTACGGGGTGGGGCGGCTGGCGGGACCGAGCCGGGCCATCGCGTTCGGAATGTGACCGGGCGGGAGTCGCCAGCGGAGCCGGGAGGGAATGCAACGCAGCGCCGTTCCGGTGGTGCGCAGGCGGCGGTCGACGGTGTGCACGGGCCCGACGGGTCTGCCGTAGAGCTCATGGGCGTACGGGGGCAGTGACTGGTAGGCGAGTGCCGCGACGCGCCGCCACAGCAGTGCGCGCGCAGGTACGAGCAGTGGGTGGATCGGTGGCCTGCGCAGAAAATCATCGACGTCCAACGCCTCCGGGGAAGCGGCGAGTTGCGGCCGCACCCTTTCGAAGTAGGCGGCGAGCTGTGCGGTGGTGGCCGGTGCGTCGGCGGGGTCGAGGCCGACGAGACGGGCGCTGTGACGGTGCTCGTCGATGTAGCGGTCGGCCTGGGCGTCCGTGAGCGGGAAGCCGGAGCGGCGTTCGACCTGGAGGTAGGAGTCCACCTCGGCGCAGTGCACCCAGAGCAGCAGTTCGGGCTCGTCGACACCGTACGTCTGCCCGGTCGCCGGGTCGGTGACCTTGAGGAGCCGGTGGATCCTGCGCACCCGGGTCCCGGCCTTCTCGGCTGCCTCGGTGGTGCCGTAGGTGATCGTTCCGACGAAGCCGGCCGTACGCATCAGCCGTCCCCAGGCGTCCTTGCGGAAGTCGGAGTTCTGCATGACACCGCGCACGGCGCGTGGGTGCAGTGCCTGCAGATAGAGCGCACGCACCCCGGCGACCCACATCATCGGGTCGCCGTGCATCTGCCAGGTGACGGAATCGGGCCCGAAGAGCCCGGGGTCGGCGTCCACCATGTCGCCCGTACCTCCCACCGTCCGCACGACGACCGACAACCTTCTCCCATCGAACCGGAGTTCACCCTCGATGGTATCGCGGCCCCCAGCGCCGCCGCGGCACACGATTCCCGCCGTACCACGGGTCCCTGGCTGCGGGACAAGCCGCCACCTCGCGCCGGAACGCGACCCGGACCAAGGGGACCGCCGACTTCGAGGACCGGGAAACCGCCGACGCGCTGTTCATCCTGGGGTCAACGCCGCCTCCAACGCGCCCGGATGCTCATCGCCCTCGCCGAGGCACACCACCGCGGCGCGCAGATCGTGCACGTCGATCCGCTCGTCGAGGCGGCCGCCACCCGCACCACCGTCCCGCACGACCTCGTGGACATGGCCCTCTTCAGGACAACCCGGACCGGCACCCTGAACCTGTACCCCGCATCGGCTCCGCGTACGACCCTCAGGCCGCGCCGGTACTGGCCGGCTCCTCGCGGTCCGTACGGCCTTCGGAGTGGTCGTTGCGCACCGTGCAGTGGAGCGAGTTGTCGCGCACATCGGCAACGATCGTGTCTCCCGGCCCGGCCTCGCCGCTGAGCAGCAGGGAGGCGAGACGGTTGTCGAGCTCCGTCTGGATCGTGCGGCGCAACGGACGGGCACCGAACTCCGGCTGGTAGCCGTGAGCGACCAGCAGCTTCTTCGCCGCTTCGGTGACCTCCAGCGTCATGCCCTGCGCGTGGACACGTTGCTTGCTCCGGCCCAGGAGGTGCTCGACGATCTCCGACAGGTCCTCCTCGGTGAGACTGTGGAAGACGATGATGTCGTCGATGCGGTTGAGGAACTCGGGCAGGAACCGTCCCCGCAGGTCCTCCATCAGTACGTCCTTGAGCTCGGCCGCGTCGCCCTTGTGGGCGAGGATGCGATGGGCACCGATGTTGGACGTCATGATGACGACGCAGTGGCGGAAGTCGACTGTGCGGCCCTGTCCGTCCGTGAGACGACCGTCGTCGAGGATCTGGAGCAGCGTGTTGAAGACGTCAGGATGTGCCTTCTCCACCTCGTCGAACAGCACCACGCTGTACGGGTGGCGCCGAACCTTCTCGGTGAGCTGGCCGGCCTCTTCGTAGCCGATGTATCCGGGGGGCGCTCCGACGAGCCGGGCGACGGTGTGCCTCTCCTGGAACTCGCTCATGTCGAACCGGATCATGCGGTTCTCGTCGCCGAACAGCAACTCGGCCAGAGTTTTGGCGAGTTCGGTCTTGCCGACACCTGTCGGCCCCAGGAAGAGGAAAGAACCGACAGGGCGGTTGGGGTCCCCCATGCCCGCTCGATTCCGGCGCACGGCTTCGGACACCGCTATGACCGCCTCGTTCTGGCCGACGATCCTGGCGTGCATCTCCTCTTCGAGCTTGAGGAGTCTCTCCTTCTCGCCGGCGGTGAGCTGGGAGACCGGAATCCCCGTGCGGCGGGAGACGATGTCGGCGATGTCGGCGGCCGTGACCGAGACGACGCCTTCCCGGCGCTCCTCGATTCCCGCGAGCTCGCCCTCCACCTCGACGATCTGCCGCTTCAGTTCGGAGGCCTTCTCGAACTCCTCGCCGGCGACTGCCTGGTCCTTCTCCCGCCGCAGTTTCGCGAGGCGGTCCTCGCGGCTGACGACCGCGGTGGAACGGCTGGCACTGCGCAGTCGCACACGGGCGCCCGCCTGGTCCATCAGGTCGATGGCCTTGTCGGGCAGGAACCGGTCGCCGATGTAGCGGTCGGAGAGTTCCGCCGCTGCCGCCAGGGCCCCGTCGGCGAAGCGGACCTGGTGGTGGGCCTCGTACGCGTCCCGCAGCCCTTCGAGGATCTGGACCGTCTCCTCGACCGTCGGTTCCGGGATCAGGACGGGTTGGAAGCGACGTTCGAGAGCGGCGTCCTTCTCGACGTGCTTGCGGTACTCGTCGATCGTCGTCGCTCCCACCACGTGCAGTTCGCCGCGTGCGAGCGCGGGCTTGAGCATGTTGCCCGCGTCCATGGAGCCCTCACCGGTCGCACCCGCGCCGACGACGGTGTGCAGTTCGTCGATGAAGAGGATGATGTCGCCGCTCGCCTCCTGGACGTCCTCGATGACCTTCTTCAGGCGCTCCTCGAACTGTCCGCGGTACTGCGCGCCGGCCACCATGCCGGAGAGGTCCAGGGCGACGACCCTCTTGTCCTTCAGTGTGTCGGGCACTTCGCCCGCCACGATGCGCTGGGCCAGTCCCTCCACGATGGCGGTCTTCCCCACACCGGGCTCGCCGATGAGCACGGGGTTGTTCTTGGAGCGCCGCGAGAGGATCTCGACGGTCTGCTCGATCTCGTCCGCCCGGCCCACCACCGGATCGAGCTTTCCGGCCTTCGCCTCCTCGGTCAGGTCCCTGCCGAACTCGTCCAGGGTCGTGGACGGCTGCTTCGCGGCAGCGGGAGCAGCGCCCGACGCGCGGTTCGCCTGTTCCGTCAGGCCGCGCAGCTTCTGGACGTCCAGGTCCTCCGCACGCAGGAAACGGGCGGCACCGGATTCGGGGTCGCCGAGGAGCGCGCCGAGGATGTGCTCGGGGCCGATGTACGACACCCCTGCCGCCTGCGAATCGGCGTAGGCGGCGGCCAGGGTGCGCTTCGCCGCCGGCGTGAGTCCCGGCTCCGCGGAGGGTGCGCCGGACTCCCGGGGGAGCACTTCGGCGATCTGGGCCGCGAGCGCCTCGGGGTCCACTCCCACCTGGGACAGCAGCCTTCGTGCGGGATCGACCTGTGTGGCCGCCCACAAGAGGTGCTCCGTGTCGAGGTCGGCCGTTCCGTCCTCGGCCGCTTTTCGCGTGGCCGTGTTGAGGAGTTCGTGCGACGACTCGGTCAGGAGCCGACCGATGGGTACGCGCTGCACGGCTGGGGGCGACGTTCCGGGCGACATCCCGAAGAATCGATTCAGCAGATCGCTGAACGGATCGGCCGAACCGAAGGGTGAACCGAACGCCATCGACATGTCAGCTCCTGAAGCGCGAGGGGGTCCCTCACACTCAAACTCGATGTCCACCGCTCCGCAAACGGAATGGCACCGCGCTGTCGGCACGGCCCGGCGGGCGGGAAGCTTCGGCAGGAGCCCCTCACCGGGACGGCGCAGACGTTCGGTCAACGGTGAAACCGGAGTGCGGTCCGTCGACGACGGCACGGGCCGGACTCAGCCTGTTGCCCGTCACAGCCGCTCACCGCCGTACACGTGGCATCCCCAGCCCGATCCACGAAATGATCTCCCGCTGGATCTCGTTGTTTCCGCCGCCGAAGGTGAAGATGACGGCCGACCTGTAGCCGCGTTCGAGTTCGCCGTGGAGCACGGTGCCCGCCGACCCCTCCTTCAGCGGTCCCGCCGAGCCGACGACCTGCATCAGCCAGGCATAGGCGTCGCGGCGTGCCTCCGAGCCGTAGACCTTGACGGCGGAGGCGTCCTGCGGGGTGAGGGTTCCGTTCTGGACCGCGGACACCATCTGCCAGTTGAGGAGTTTCATGGCGTCGAGCCTGGTGTGGGTACGGGCGAGGAGCGCGCGGACCCAGCCGAGGTCGATGACGCGGCGGCCGTCGGCCAGCTTCGTGTCCGCCGCCCAGCGCTGGACGTCATGGAGGGCGCGGATGGCCATGGTGCCATGGGCGGCGAGGGTGACGCGTTCATGGTTGAGCTGGTTGGTGATGAGGCGCCAGCCCTTGTTCTGGGCGCCGACGCGGTGGGAGACGGGGACACGGACGTTCTCGTAGTAGCTGGCGGTGGTGTCGTGCGAGGCGAGGGTGTTGATCAGGGTGCAGGAGTAGCCGGGGTCCGTGGTCGGGACGAGCAGCATGGTGATGCCCTTGTGCGGCGGGGCGTCGATGTCGGTGCGTACTGCGAGCCAGACCCAGTCGGCGGTGTCTCCGTTGGTCGTCCAGATCTTCTGCCCGTTCACGACGTAGTCGTCGCCGTCGCGCACGGCGCGGGTCTTGAGCGCGGCGAGGTCGGTGCCCGCGTCGGGTTCGCTGTAGCCGATCGCGAAGTCGATCTCGCCCGACAGGATCTTCGGCAGGAAGTACGCCTTCTGCTCGTCGGTGCCGAACTGCATGATCGTGGGACCGACGGTGTTGAGGGCCATCAGCGGCAGCGGTACGCCCGCCTGGGCGGCCTCGTCGAAGAAGATGAACTGTTCCATCGGCGACAGGCCCCGGCCGCCGTACTCCTCGGGCCAGCCCACGCCGAGCCAGCCGTCGGTGCCCAGGCGTCGGATCGTCTCCCGGTAGAAGTTCTTCTGGGCGGCGGGGTCGGCGTAGCGCGCGTAGGCGTTGTCGGGGACCAGTCCGGCGAAGTACGTACGCAGCTCGGCGCGCAACTGCTGCTGTTCAGGCGTGTATTCGAGGTGCACGGCCCCTCCAGGAGTCTCGCGTTCGCGTCGCCCGTGTGCGGCGGCGCACACAGTAGAACGTGTTGCAAGAATCCGGAAGGGCCACAACGCCCCGGGCGGACGTCAGCGCTTGACGGCGCGCAGCACGACGAACTTCGGGTCACCCGCGACCGTGGCGCAGTTGCCGAAGATGCGGCGCAGCTGGGTGTGGTAGCCGAGGTGCCGGTTGCCGACGACCCACAGCTCACCGCCCGGCCGCAGCGCGGTACGCGCCCCGTGGAACATGGTGCGGGCCGTCGCGTCGGTGGTGGCCTGGTGGGAGTGGAACGGCGGATTGTTGAGCACCAGGTCGACACCGGCGGGCGGCAGCCGCGTCAGCCCGTCGCCGACCACGAAGTCGGCCTTGGCGTCCGGACCGGTGTTGGCCCGGAAGGTCTCCTCGGCGGAGGCCACCGCCTGGTACGACTCGTCGATGAAGGTCACCGTCGCTTCGGGGTTGGCGAGCGCCGCGGACAGCCCGACGACGCCGTTCCCGCAGCCGAGGTCGACGACCCGGTCGGGGCCGCTGCGCTCGGGGAGATGACCGAGGAAGAAACGGGTGCCGATGTCCAGGCGCTCGGCGCAGAAGATCCCGGCGTGATTGGTGACCGTCCGGCCGGAGACCGGGCCGACATCTTCGGGCAGGTCGTAGCGGTGCGGCCAGGGGCTGGGCGTACGGGGCAGACCCGGGTCCGGAGTACAGAAGATCAGACGGGCCTTCTTGACCGCCAGGGAGGTGCGGGTCGGGCCGATGATCCGCTCGAAGAGCCTGAGGGTGGAGGTGTGGATCTCCTTGACCATGCCGGTGCCGATGACCACGGTGCCCGCGTGGACGGCCGGCGCGAGCCGGTGCAGCTGGTCCTCCAGGAGCGCGAGGCTCTTCGGTACGCGTACCAGCAGGACGTCGACACGGTCCGGCGGCGTGTCCCTGACCGACAGGAGGCGTACCGAATCAGCGGCCGCACCGTTGCGGTCCAGGTTCGCCAGGGTCGCGCGCTGCGCCAGGTAGGAGTCGGTGATCTGTACGGGACGATGCGCGGCCAGAACGGTGCTCAGGGCGCCCCAGCGGTCGCCCACCACGACCACGGAGCCGGTCAGGTCCACCGGATCCGACTCCTCGGTCCCCTCCAGCCGCCGCAGCAGGTACTCATCGGCAGCGTCCCAGGCACGGAAGGGGTCGCGCGGGTCCTCGGGGAAGCGGGCGAGGTCGTACCCGGCCCCTGACGTCGTCAAACGGTTCATTGTTCACCCAGGCTAGCCGAGCCGCGGGGAGCACCCACACACTCCCCGCGCCGGTCACCGGGTCACACGTCAGGGCAGCGCCTTGTCGATCGCCGACCGCCCCTCCCGGGCGAGCCTGCGCTCGGCCCACTGAAGATTCTTCGGAGTGAGGTCACGCCCGGAGGCGAGGACCAGGTCCTCTGCAGACGGATTGTCGCTCCCGCCGGTGTGCAAGAGGCTGTCCGGGGTCACTCCCCGAGCTGCGGATACGGATTCGGGCTCGTCGCTCATGCCGCCTCCTCGTCCTTTCGGTCATTCTCGCCCCGCGTCCGGCCCGCCGCATCCGAGGGCCCCGCACCGCTCCCGGCGTCGCACAGAGACCTGTCACTTGACCTGCACATGATAAGTACACGGCGTTCACACCATGGTCACGGTGCGTGTGGAAGGCTCCCGCTGACCCAGTACCACACGACCACCGCGGCACCGCCTCCCACCTCGCGGCGGCGTCGTGGTGCCCGCATTTTCGGAGAGGACACCCCACATGTCCCGTCGTCACGTTCCATACCGGCGCCCCCTGCTGGCGACCCTCGCCGCGTTCGCGGTACTCGCCGGCACCGCCGCCGCCGCACCGGCCGCCACACCCCAGGCCACACCGGTCGCAGCGACACCGCTCCGCGCTCTCGACGACACGTACTACCAGGACGCGGTCGGCAAATCCGGAACCGCGCTCAAGAGCGCGCTGCACACGATCATCAGCAGCCAGACCAAGATCTCCTACAGCCAGGTCTGGGACGCCCTCAAGAACACGGACGAGGACCCTGCCAACCCCTCGAACGTGGTGCTCCTCTACTCCGGACGCTCCACTCCCAAGAGCAACAACGGCGGCTCGGTCGGCCAGTGGAACCGCGAGCACGTCTGGGCCAAGTCCCACGGCGACTTCGGCACCGCCACCGGCCCCGGCACGGACATCCACCACCTGCGCCCGGAGGACGTCACCGTCAACTCCATACGCGGCAACAAGGACTTCGACAACGGCGGCAGCGCGGTCAGCGGCGCACCGGGCAACTACACCGACAGCGACTCCTTCGAACCGCGCGACGCGGTCAAGGGCGACGTGGCCCGCATGATCCTCTACATGGCGGTGCGCTACGAGGGCGACGACGCCTTCCCCGACCTCGAACCCAACGACAAGGTGTCCAACGGTTCCGCGCCGAACATCGGCCGCCTCTCGGTACTGAAGGCGTGGAGCCAGGAGGACCCGCCGGACAGCTTCGAGAAGCGGCGCAACGACGTCATATTCAACCAGTACCAGCACAACCGGAACCCGTTCATCGACCACCCGGAGTGGGTCGCGTCCATCTGGTAGACGGGCCGGGCCAACCCCTTCGCCGCCCCGGCCGGCCGTGCCGCTCGCGCACCGGGCCGCGGCCTCTTCATGGGAGGCGGGGCGCCGAAGGCCGCCCACGCCGTCCTGCTCCCCGATACCGGGGAGTGGGACGGGTGGGCGGAGAGCAAGTCATCTCCGGACCCGGCCGTCAGCTGCGCTCGGCCTGGGCGATCCGGGGAAACGTCTTGACGCCGGCCGCCTTGCGGCTGTTCGCGTGCTCGCTGACGGTCCGGCCGGGCGGAACGTCCGCCAAACCGAGCACGACCGTGTCGAGCACCTTCCCGGACGCATCGACGAACTCCACCTTGACGGCGTAGAAGGCGGCCTTGTCCGTCCGGTTGGTGACCCGGACGAGGGCACTGCGGAACTGCTCGGACTTCTCGACCGCCAGCCCCGTCACGGAGACGTCCCGGACCGCGTTGCCCGTCCCCCGGACGCCTTCGAGCTGTTTGACGGCCTTCTGCCGGTTGCGCTCGGCAGCCGCGGAGACCGAGGCGGCGAACTCCCGCTGGGAGCGCTGACTGGCGCTGCTGGAGGGGGTCGGGGAGGGTTCCGGGGACATCGTGCGGGTGCTCCTGGCCGTGCCCGGCGAAGTGGTGCTGGAGCCGCCGCAGGCGGCGGTACCTGAGATGGTCACCGCGGCCAGCGCGGCGAGGGCCAGGCTACGGGCTGCGCGGCCGCCGGGGGCGTGCCGCAGGGGTCTGGTCGCAATCACGGACGCTCCGTCTGCTCGTAAGGACTTGGGTCTGCTCGTAAGGACTTGGGAGGTGGGGGTCTGGGCAAGCGCAATGCGGAGGCCCGGGTCGCCGGGCCCCGGACGGTCAAGCCGCGTCCTCGCCGAAGATCTCGCGCAGTCGCCCCTCGCTCCGCGTGTCCAGGTTGCTGTGCAGCAGTTCGGCGCCTCCATCGGGCAGCGCCGCGCTGATCCGGTCGGGCACCTCGTTCATGGTCAGCAGGAAGAGGGCCGAAGTCCCGGGCGTCACCTTCTCCTTGACCTCCGCGATGAAGTCGTCGTCGATGCCGACATCGGCCAGCTTGCCGCCCAGCGCCCCGGCTGCCGCGCCTATCGCGGCACCCAGCAGCGGCATCAGGAAGATCAGGCCGAAGAGCATCCCCCAGAACGTGCCGCTCAGCGCCCCGGCACCGACGAGGTTGATCATCTGCTTGGTCCTGGGCTTGGACCGATCGGCGGGCCAGCTCACCACGGCCGCGTCGAGGATCTTGATCAGCCCCTCCTTCTGGAGGGACTTGAGTGTCGCCTCCACGCGGTCGGCGCCCTCGGCCGACGGGAACTTCCACACGGTGAGTGTGGACATGGTGCACCTCCTGTGACCACTGGCAGACAACTCGCTCATATTAGGTTCAAAAGGTATGAATTGACTCGTCGAAAGCACCCGCTCCACTCGGGAGCGGACAAGCGGAGCCAAGCACCTGGGAGAGAACGATGGATGCGGATGCCCTGACCGCCGGCCTGTTGAAGGAGCTGCGGGCGGCCAAGCCCTATCCAGCCCTGTCCCTGACCATGCCGACGCACCGCCGCGCTCCGGACAACGCCCAGGACGCCGTGCGGCTGCGCAACCTGGTGGCCGAGGCCGGCAACCGGCTGGAGGCGGACCCGGCGGTCACCCGCGAGGCCCGGAGCGCCGTCCAGGAACAGCTCGACCGGGCGGTCGCTGAGGTGGACCCCCGCCGAGCCCTGGACTCCCTGGTGCTCCTCGTCACCGCCGACGAGCACCACGTCTGGCAACTCCCCCGCACCGCGCCCGATCGGGTGGTGCTCAGCGACACCTATCTGACCCGGAATCTGGTCGCCGCGAAGGCTCAGGCCCAGCCGTTCTGGGCGCTCACCGTCTCCGCCGAGCACGCCTCACTGTGGAGCGGCACGGCGGACGTCGTGCACGAGGAGGAGACCGGCGGGTTCCCGCTGACGGCACCGCGGGAGGCGCCCGACCCGCAGCGCGAGGAGCGGATCGGAGACACTCCGAGCACCTTCAGCAACGAGGAGACGCGCACCTTCCTGCGTACCGTCGACGAGAAACTGCGCGCGGTGCTGGCCGCCGACCCCCGCCCGTTGTATCTGGTCGGCCTCGCTCCCGCGCTCGCCCTCCTGGACGAGGTCGGGGAGAGCGCCGGGGCGGCCGTGGGCCGCGTCACCAAGGGCGTACCGGCCGACATGACGCCGAGCGGCCTGCTCAAGGAGCTGCGGCCCGCGCTCGACCATCGTCAGCAGAGGTTCTCGGCGGAGATCGACGGCACGCTGGACGAGGCGCGCGGTCGCCGCGCGTTCGCCGGTGGTCTCGACGAGGTGTGGGCCGCGGCACGGCAGGGCCGCGCAGGACTGGTCGCCGTGGAGGAACACTTCCAGCAGACCGTGCGGGTGAGCGACGAGCACCTCGAACCCGTGAGCGGTGAAGCCGCGGACCTCACGGACAGCTCGGTCCGCGAGGACATCGTGGACGAGCTCGTCGAGACAGCCCTGGACAACGGCGCCGATGTGGTCTTCCTCGCGAACGGATCGCTGGCGGAGCACGGGGGGATCGCGGCGGCCCTGCGTTACTGAGCGGGCCGAGACCACACGCCGCACGCCCCGTCCGCCACCGCGACAGGCGTGCGGGCCCCAGGGACCGCTGGGAGACTGGAGAGGGCCCCGATCGCGTCCCGGCACAAGCCTTCGGGCCCCGGGAGAAGTCCTGACGAGAGGAGTGACCGACCATGCCACGTGGATCCAATGCCAAACGGGAACGGCAGTACGAACACATCAAGGAGAGCGCGCAGGAGCGAGGGGTCAGCGAGGACCGGGCGGAGGAGATCGCGGCCCGTACGGTCAACAAGGAGCGTGCCCGCGCCGGCGAGTCGAGGACCGCGAGCCGTACCTCCGTCGAGGACATGTCGTCCTCACGGCGCGGCGGTCTGCGCTCCCACAGCGGAGCCGGTGGACCGACCCGCGACCAGCTCTACGAAGAGGCGAAGAAGAAGAACGTCCACGGACGCTCGAACATGACGAAGGCCCAGCTCGCGCGCGCGGTCGGCCGCGGCTGAGCCCAGCCTGTCAGGACCGGGGCGGCGTCAGCCGCTCCAGGTCCAGCCGGCCACCTCGGGCAGGTCCGTGCCGTGTTCACGGATCCAGGCATGGTGGCGGGTGCGGACATCCGCCATCGCCTGGCGCACCGTCGCGGCACGGACGCCCAGGCCGGGCACCCGGTCGATGACATCCATGACCAGTCGGTAGCGGTCCAGATCGTTGCGGACCACCATGTCGAAGGGCGTGGTGGTGGTGCCCTCCTCCTTGTAGCCCCGCACATGCAGATGGGCATGACCCGCCCGTCGGTAGGCCAGGCGATGGATCAGCCACGGGTAACCGTGGTACGCGAAGATCACCGGGGAGTTCCTGGTGAACACCGCGTCGTACTCGGGGTCCGGCATTCCGTGCGGGTGCGCCCGTCGGGGCAGCAGCCGCGTCATGTCGACGACATTGACCACCCGTACCGCCAGTTCCGGCAGATGCCTGCGGAGCAGATCGGCTGCGGCCAGCGTCTCCAGCGTGGGCACGTCACCGGCGCAGGCGAGCACCACGTCGGGTTCGCGGTTGCCGTCCTCCGTGCCCGCCCACTCCCAGACACCGACGCCGCGGGCGCAGTGCGCGCGGGCCTCGTCGAGGGTCAGCCAGTCGAAGCTCGGCTGTTTGCCGGCCACGACCACGTTGACGTGGTCGCGGCTGCGCAGCACATGGTCGGCGACGGAGAGCAGGGTGTTGGCGTCCGGCGGCAGATACACGCGGACGACTTCGGGGCTCTTGTTGAGGACGTGGTCGACGAATCCGGGGTCCTGATGGGAGAACCCGTTGTGGTCCTGACGCCAGACGTGCGAGGTGAGCAGGTAGTTGAGCGACGCGATGGGGCGGCGCCAGGCCAGCCGGCGGGAGGTCCTGAGCCACTTGATGTGCTGGTTGACCATCGAGTCGACGATGTGCGCGAACGCCTCGTAGCAGGAGAACAGACCGTGCCGGCCGGTGAGGAGATATCCCTCCAGCCAGCCCTGGCACATGTGCTCGGAGAGGACCTCCATGACGCGTCCGTCGCGGGAGAGGTGCTCGTCGGTGGGCAGGGTCCGCTCCTGCCACGCCTTGCCGGTGGCCTCGTAGAGGGCGTCGAGCCGGTTCGAGGCGGTTTCGTCGGGGCCCACGACCCGGAAGTCGCGGCGCTCGGCGGTGGCGGCCATGACGGCCTCCAGCAGGCCGCCCAGCACCCGGGTCGGCTCATGCAGCACGGTCCCGGGCTTGGCGACCTCGACCGCGTGGTCCTCCAGCGGGGGGATGGGCAGATCCCGCAGGAGCAGACCGCCGTTGGCATAGGGGCTCGCGCCGAGCCGGGCCGCGCCCTCGGGCACGCAGGCAAGCACCTGCGGGCAGGGGCGGCCCGCCGTGTCGAAGAGTTCGTCCGGCCGGTAGGAGCGCATCCACGCCTCCAACTGCCGCAGATGGTCGGGGCTGTCCCGGACACCGGGCAGCGGGACCTGGTGGGCCCGCCAGGTTCCTTCGACGGGCACGCCGTCGACCTCGGCCGGGCCGGTCCAGCCCTTGGGGGTGCGCAGCACGATCATCGGCCAGTGCGGGCGCCCGGTGGTACCGCCGGTCCGGGCCGCGGCCTGGAGTTCCCGGACGTGATCGACGGCGCGGTCCATCGCGGCGGCCATCGCGCGGTGGACGGTGAGGGGGTCGTCGCCACCGACGTACAGGGGGTCGTGCCCGTAACCGCGCAGCAGGGCGTCGAGTTCCGGCTCCGGGAGACGGGCGAGCACCGTCGGGTTGGCGATCTTGTAGCCGTTGAGATGAAGGATCGGGAGGACGGCTCCGTCGTGCACCGGGTCGAGGAACTTGTTGGAGTGCCAGGACGCGGCGAGCGGCCCGGTCTCGGCCTCGCCGTCGCCGATGACACAGGTGACGAGCAGGTCCGGGTGGTCGAGAGCGGCACCGTAGGCATGGGTGAGGGCGTAGCCGAGTTCGCCGCCCTCGTGGATGGAGCCCGGGGTCTCCGGCGCCACATGGCTGGGTACCCCGCCGGGGAAGGAGAACTGCCTGAACAGCAGCCCCATCCCGTGGGCGTCCCGGCCGACATCGGGGTACGTCTCCGAATAGCTTCCCTCCAGCCAGGAGTTGGCGAGGACCGCGGGTCCGCCGTGTCCGGGACCCCAGACGCACAGCCCGTCGATACCGCGTGCCTTGATGACGCGGTTGAGATGGGTGTGGACCAGATTGAGGCCGGGCGAGGTGCCCCAGTGGCCGAGCAGGCGGGGCTTGATGTGCTCCCGGGCGAGCGGCTCGCTCAGGAGCGGGTTGGCCATGAGATAGATCTGCCCGACGGTCAGGTAGTTCGCGGCCCGCCAGTAGGCGTCGAGTGCGGCGATCTCTTCGTCGGAGGGGCCGGGCGTCGCCGGCGGATGGGCGGCGTGGCTCATGTACGTCTCCTAGGACGAGGCGCCGACAGGCTCGGGGCCGTACCAGACGGTGGTCGCGTTGCAGAATTCGCGGATGCCGTGCCCGGCGAGTTCACGTCCGTAGCCGGAGCGCTTCACGCCGCCGAAGGGCAGCGCGGGATGGGACGCGGTCATGCCGTTGAAGAAGACTCCGCCCGCCTGCAGATCGCTTACGCAGCGGCGGGCCTCGTCGGCGTCGCGGGTCCACACGTTGGAGCTGAGGCCGAAGGGGCTGTCGTTGGCGAGCGCCACGGCCTCGTCGAGTCCTTCGACCCGGTAGAGCGTGGCGACGGGGCCGAACGTCTCCTCGCGGTGGATGCGCATCGCGGGCGTGATCCCGGTGAGGACGGTGGGAGCATAGAACCAGCCGCGCTCCAGCTCCGGGCCCAGGCCGCCGGGACGGCCGCCGCCGCACAGCACGTGCGCGCCCTGCCGTACCGCGTCGTCGACCAGTTCCTCCAGGTCGGCGCGCCCCTGCTCGCTGGAGAGCGGGCCGACGTCGGTGGATTCCCGCAGCGGATCGCCGACGGTCAGATCACGCATGCCCACGGTGAATCGTTCGGCGAACTCGTCGAACACCTCCGTGTGCACGATGAACCGTTTGGCGGCGATGCAGGACTGGCCGTTGTTCTGCACCCGGGCGGTCACGGCCGTGCGGGCGGCCCTGGCGACGTCCGCCGACGGCAGGACGAGATACGGATCGCTGCCGCCCAGCTCCAGGACGGTGTGTTTCACCTCGTCGCCCGCGATCGCCGCGACCGAGCGGCCGGCCGGCTCACTGCCGGTGAGGGTGGCGGCGGCGACCCGGGGGTCGCGCAGGATCGACTCGACCGCTCCGGATCCCACCAGCAGGGTCTGGAAGCATCCCTCCGGGAACCCCGCCCGGCGGAACAGGAACTCCAGGTACATCGCCGTCTGCGGCACGTTGGACGCGTGCTTGAGCAGCCCGACGTTCCCGGCCATCAGCGCCGGGGCGGCGAACCGCACGACCTGCCAGAGCGGGAAGTTCCACGGCATCACGGCGAGGACGGCTCCCAGGGGGCGGTAGTGGACATAGGCCCGGGAGGCGCCGGAGTCCCGCACATCGGCATCGGTGGGATGTTCGTCCGCGAGGAGTTCCTCGGCGTGGTCCGCGTACCAGCGCATCGCCTTCGCGCACTTGGCGGCCTCCGCGCGGGCCGCCTTGACGGGTTTGCCCATTTCGGTGGTCATGGTGCGCGCGATGTCCTGCTGGTCGTCGTCGAGCAGTCCGGCGGCCAGGTTCAGCAGCCGGGCCCGTTCGTCGAATCCGGTGGTGCGGTACTGCCGGAAGGCGGTGTCGGCGGCGGCGAGCTTCTGCTCGATCTCCGCCCCTCCCAGCGCGTCGAACGTTCTGAGGGTCTCGCCGTTCGCGGGGTTGACCGTCGCGATGGGCATGACAGTGGTCTCCTTGCCTCGGTACTTCGACCGTGCCGCGCCCTGCGCCGTGCCGCAACGCGGGCCCTGCCGGGCGGATACCCGACCGGCGCGGACCATGCGTGCGATGTGCACGCCGTCCGCGCCGGGAGGGTGAAAGCGTTCAGCGGGTACGGAAGCCGGCGGTACCGGTCCCGGCGCCCGTTTCAGACGAGAGCGGGCGCGGCGCCGGACGCCGTCGTGGTCTCCGGGACGATGTCCGGGACCGCGACGGGGTGACGGCGGAACTCGCCCACACCGGGCAGCGGCGCCGACGGCACCAGGCCGACGGTGCGCGGCTCCTTCGCGTACCGGGTGAACCAGACCACCTTGCCCTCGGCGGTGCGGCAGGTCCCCCAGCTGTCGCTCAGCGCCATCACGCGGCTGAGGCCGCCGCCGCCGGTGCTGAGCAGTCGCGGCATCTCGGAGCCGTTGTCGGCGACGGAGACCGTGAGATGCCGCCCGGACCAGCGGAGTTCGACGACGCAATTGTTGTCGTCACCGACATGCCGGTGGACATTGGTCAGCAGCTCCTCCACACCCCGGCACACCGGCCGGATGTGAAGTTCGAGACTCCAGTGGCGGAGGTGCGCGGCGATTATTCGCCGCAGTTGGGAAACACGCTCTGCCGAAACCTGGAGTTCGACCAGATAGTGCCGGTCGAGTTGAACGGTCATCGTCGAGGCTCCTCACATCGAGGCCCACTGACTTCGCCTCATTGAACCAACGACCCCCCGAACACGAAGAGTGAGCGGATGTCACTGATAGGTCACTCCACAGAGTGACCCGGCAGAGCCGGTTGCGCAACACAGGACAGGACGGTCCGGCCGTTCAGGCGAATCGGTCCAGGTCAGAGCAGGTAGGGCAACAGGGTGTCCGGGGTGATCGGAAGGTTGCGCAGCCGGACGCCGGTGGCGTGCCGGACGGCGTTGCCGACGGCCGCCGCGGCACCGACGATGCCGATCTCACCGATGCCCTTGCTGCCCATCGGGTTGAGATGCGGATCCTCCTCATCGATCCAGTGCACCTCGATCTGCGGCACGTCGGCGCAGACCGGCACGTGGTAAGAGGCCAGATCGCTCTCGGTGAAGTCGCCGAAGACGGGGTCCATCGTGCTGCCCTCGGTCAGGGCCATGCCGATTCCCATGGTCATTCCACCGGTGAACTGGGAGCGCGCGGTCCTGGAATTGAGGATGCGCCCGGCGGCGAAGACGCCCAGCATCCGGCGCACCCGTACTTCTCCGGTGCGGGAGTCGACGGCGACCTCGGCGAAGTGTGCTCCGAACGCGTGGCGTGCGTAAGGGGATTGTGCGGAGGTCTCCTTTTCGGTGTCCGCGAGGACCGTCAGCCCCTCGGCGGGAAGAGGGCCGGTGCGCTCGCTCAGCTGCCGCAGGAGGGCGGTGGCCGCCTTGTGCACGGACCAGCCCCAGGAGGCCGTGCCCGAGGAGCCTCCGGCCAGTGGCGCGTCGGGCAGGTCACTGCTGCCGATGTCGATCCGGACGTTCTCCATCGGGGTGTCCAGCACGGAGGCCGCGATCTGCGCGAGCACGGTGCGGGCGCCGGTGCCGATGTCGGTGGCGTTCACCCGGACGCGGTACGAGCCGTCGGGTGCCGCGTGCGCCGAGGCGCTGGAGGCCCCGATGTACACGGGGTAGGTGGCTGAGGCGACCCCCGTGCCGAGCAGCAGCGGCCCCTCCTCGTGGACCGCGGGGCGCGGATCGCGGTCGTACCAGCCGAAGCGCGCCGCCCCCTCCTCCAGGCAGGCCGCCAGGCCGCGGCTGCTGAACGCGCGGCCGGAATCGGGTTCGTTCACCGGATCGTTGCGCAGGCGCAGTTCGACGGGGTCCATGCCGAGGGCCGCGGCGAGTTCGTCCATGGCGGATTCCAGCGCGTACAGGCCCGGTGCCTCACCCGGTGCCCGCATCCAGGAGGGACTCGGCACGTCCAGGGCGGTCACCCGGTGGGCGGTACGGCTGTGGCCCGATCCGTACATGACGCGGGTCGGTACGGCTGCCTGCTCCACGAACTCCTTGAGGGTGGAGGTGTGGGTGACGACCTCGTGGATGACCGAGGTGAGGGTGCCGTCGAGTTCGGCGCCCAGCCGGACGCGCTGCAGGGTGGGGGCACGGTGGCCGACCACGGCGGCCAGCTGACGCCGGGGCAGGGCGATCTTGACGGGGTGTCCGGTGTGGCGCGCGGCCATGGCCGCGAGGACGGTCTGCGGGCGCGGGGTGCCCTTGGAGCCGAAGCCGCCGCCGACGTGCTCGGAGACCACGGTGACCTGCTGCGGCCGGAGTCCGAACGCGGCGGCGAGACTGTCGCGGACCTTGGTGGAGCCCTGACTGGAATCGTGGACGGTCAGCTGCCCGTCCTCGGTCCACCGGGCGGTCGCTGCGTGCGGCTCCATGGGGTGGTTGTGCAGGGGGCCGACGGTGTAGGTGGCATCGACCTGCACGGGCGCCGTGACGAAGGCCCGGTCGGCGTCGCCGCGTTCACGGACGGCGGGGTAGTCCCCGTTGACGATCTCCGGTGTGTAGAGGCCGGGGTGGTCCTCTGTCAGCATGACATCGTGCGCCGCGGGTTCGTAGTCGATGCGCAGCGCCTCGGCCCCGGCGCGGGCGTGTTCGAGCGTGTCGGCCACCACCAGTGCGATGTGCCAGCCCCGGTGCGGGACCCGGTCGTCCTGGAGGACGGCGAGGATCGGGTCGTCGGGCTGTTTCAGCGCCGGGGCGTTGTCATGGCTGAGGACGGCGCGCACCCCTGGCAGGGCCAGTGCCGCGTCGGCGTGGATGGCGCCGACGCGGCCGCGGGCGATCGTGGCGGGGACGGGCCAGCCGTACAGACAGCCCTCAGGGGTGTGTTCGGCGGCGTAGCGGGCGGTGCCCGTGACCTTGTCCCGGCCCTCGCGGCGGACGACGGGGGTGCCCAGTGGTGGAGGGGCCTGGCTCATGACGGGGTCCTCACGTCTGCGGGTCGTGTCTGCGGTTGCTCAGCTGTGGGCGGCGAGTTCGGCCAGTGCCGTGACGGCCAGGCTGCGGGCGAGGCCCACCTTGAAGGCGTTGTCGCGCAGCGGCCGGGCCGCGGCGAGTTCGGCGTCCACGGCCCGTGCGAAGGTCTCGTCGGTGGCCGGTGCGCCCCGCAGCACGTCCTCGGCGGCGTGTGCGCGCCAGGGCCGGTGGGCGAGTCCGCCGAAGGCCAGCGCCGCGTGTTCGATCCGGCCGTCGCGGATGCTGAGCACCGCGGCGACGGAGGCGAGGGCGAAGGCGAACGAGGCGCGGTCGCGAGCCTTGCGGTAGAGGGAGCCGGCGCCGTCGGGGCGCGGCGGCAGGACCACTTCGGTGAGGAGCTCACCGGCCCGGATCTCGGTGTCCTGATGGGGGGTGTCGCCCGGCAGCCGGTGGAATTGGGTGGCGGGTACGGTCCGTTCGCCGTCCGGTCCGTGCAACTGGAAGGTGGCGTCGAGGGCGGACAGGGCGACGGCCATGTCGGACGGGTGGGTGGCGACGCAGTGCTCGGAGTGACCGAGCACGGCGAGATCCCGGTGGGCGCCTTCACGGGCGGGGCACCCGCTGCCGGGCTCCCGCTTGTTGCATGGTTTCGCGGTGTCCTGGAAGTAGGGGCAGCGGGTGCGCTGCAGCAGGTTGCCGCCGGTCGTGGCAGTGTTGCGGAGCTGCCCGGAGGCGCCCGACAGCAGTGCCTGCGACAGGGCGGGGTAGCGGGTGCGTACCGCGGGATGGGCGGCCAGGTCGCTGTTGCGTACGGTGGCACCGATGCGCAGGCCGCCGTCGGCGGCGTCGGTCACCCGGTCCAGGGGCAGTCGGCTGATGTCGACGAGCAGGGCGGGTGTCTCGACGCCGAGCTTCATCAGGTCGACGAGGTTGGTGCCGCCGCCGAGGAACGCGGCGCCGGGGTGGGCGGAGCGCTCACGGACCGCTTCGGCGGCGGACCGGGCGCGGAGATAGGCGAAGGGTTTCACGGCGCCACGTCCTCGATCGCCTCGACGATGCGGGGGTAGGCACCGCAGCGGCAGAGGTTGCCGCTCATCCGCTCGCGGATCTCGGCGCGGTCGAGCGACGCGGGGGTGGATACGGTGACGGTAGGTGCGGTGACGTGGGACGGGAAGCCGTCCGCCGCCTCACCGAGCAGGCCGACGGCCGAACAGATCTGACCGGGTGTGCAGTAGCCGCACTGCAGGGCGTCGCGGTCCAGGAAGGCTTTCTGGACGGGGTGGAGGCGTTCGCCGTCGGCGAGGCCCTCGACGGTGGTGACGCGGGCGCCGTCGTGGGCCACGGCGAGCAGCAGGCAGCTCTTGGCGCGCCGCCCGTCGACGATGACGGTGCACGCCCCGCACTGTCCGTGGTCGCAGCCCTTCTTCGCACCGGTGAGGTCCAGGTGCTCGCGCAGAGCGTCCAGGACCGTGGTGCGGTGATCGAGCGTCAGGGTCCGCTCGGTTCCGTTGATGTGCAGTGTCAGCGTGGAACGGTCGGCGGTCGCTCCCGGCTGTCGCGCGCCGTCGTCCCGCCCGTGTGAGGGGTCCACTCACTCGCACCTTTCAGAGGTGGCCTTTTGTCCGTTTTCTACCAGATGGATTGCCGCTTCCCCCTTCATTGCTCCGTCGCCGGGCCGTGGTCCGCCGGCCGGCTCCGCAGGCGCAGCCGCACCTCCTCCTCCTGGTCTCCGGAGACCGTCCCGACGACCCGTACGTCGAAAGCGTGGGCCAGGCTCCTACGGAGCCGTTCGACCGCCCAGTAGCCGCCCTGCACATCGATCGATACGGGCGCACCGAGCGAGACCGGCCCCGAGACCACTCGCTCCTCGCTGACGTCGACGGTCGCCACCCATGCGGTGGGGCGCCTCTCCGCGAGTTTCCTCGGTACGTCCACCGATGCCCGATCGGTGGTGAATGCGGCCCTCAGCGCATCGAAGACCATCCGCGCGTCGCCCGTGTCGCACCCGCTGATGACGACCGTGACCTCCTGACCGTGCAGGGCCTGCTCCGACTGCCTCTCCTCGGTGCTGTTCACCGCGGCTCCTTCCGCTCGGCATGGTGTGACGATCCCCGCGCCGGCGACCTCAGGTGCGGACCGGGCCCTCGGCGGCGATCTCTGCCACGTGGGTCCCGAAAGCGTGTGCATCGCGGCACGCCCCGCGTTCAACCGGACACCGCAGGCCGAATGCCGGTGGACCGGCCGTCGGCCGAGCGGATTCGGCACTCCCCTGGCCTCCCTCCGGCGATTCGAGGATCATCTCCAGGCTCGCCCCACGGCCGGTCGACGGCGACACGAGGACGTCCACCGGCAAAGAGCCGGGAGCCCGAGCCGCTTGGCCGGCACCGGCCGCCCTTGCACGCCCAAAACACTTTTAGCTTCATATCCACTTAAAATATGAATTCCTGTCCCATACCGAGTGACGTCTCCGCCCCGGGGTATCCGGGAGGCATGGACGTATCGAACGGAGACCTCGGTTCGCTGGCCCTCGACCTCGCCGACGGGCGGGGCGCGACCGGGGCGGTGATGGGCGTTGTCGGAGTGGCGCTGGTGGGCATGCTGATCGGTGCCGTGTGGCTGGGCAGGCGGCGTCGCGACCAGGAACTGCCTCCACCCCGGCCCGAGGAGCAGCCACCGCGGCCGGACCACCGCAGCCACATCGAGCAGCGCGATGTCCACGGCGACGACAGCTTCCCGCCCGACGGGCGCGGCCTGTCCCCCTACGAGCTCGGCGACCACGGGAGCGAGACCATCCATCGCGACAGCGACGAGCAACGCGACTGATCTGCCGGAGGCCCGGACGTCTGCCGCGTGTTGCGGGAGCGACCGCCCGCGGAGAGGCTGGTGAGGGCCGACGGCCGTCGGCACACGCGAGCCGCAGAACCGATGAAGGCAGTAGGACCATGACCGGAAGCCATCCTGGAGCGGTGTCGATGCCGGCCCCGCTGACCGGATCCGCAGCGCCCTGCTGGGTCAATCTCATGACTCGCGACCTGGAATCGGCGCAGGCGTTCTACGCCGCCGTGCTGGGCTGGTCCTTCCGGCCGGGCAGGCTGGGGCAGGAGTTCTCCGTCGCCCGCCGCGGCGACGTGCCGGTCGCCGGTATCGGCGCGGTGGCGGCGGCGTACCGGGTGGCCGTTGCCTGGACCCCGTATTTCGCGGTTCCCGACGCGGACGCGGCCGCCTCACGCATCCGTGAGCGCAGTGGGACGGTCGCGGTGGGACCGCTGGCGTTCGGCAAGGGGCGCGGCGCGCTGGCCGCGGACCGCGACGGTGCGGTGTTCGGCATCTGGGAGCGGACCGAGCCGTCGACCTCGCCGCCCGCACCGGACGGCCACTCGCACGCCTGGCTGCGGCTGCACACCAGGAACGCCTTCGATGCCGCGATCTTCTACGGCGGGGTGCTCGACTGGGCGAGTGGGCGCCCGGGTTCCTGCGAGGTGTCGTACGAGACGGACGAGGTCATCGTCGACTGCGACGGGCGGCAGCTCGCCCGGATCAGCTCCGGCGCGGTGGAGGCCGCGCCGGATCCGCTGGTCCGCCCGCACTGGCAGGTCTATTTCCCCGTCACGGACCTGGCGGCCACGGTCGAGGCGGCGCGGCGCAACGGCGGCTGCCTGGTCGAGCGGGGTGCGCTGGGGCAGGGCGGCGAGGCGACCCTGCTGGACCCGGACGGCGGGCTGTTCACGGTCACGGACGTCCGGGGCCCCGTATCGAGCGGATCCGACTGAACGGACCGCCCCGTGCGGCGGTCATTTCCGGCGTTCGCGCGAGGAGCGGGCCAACGCCCGCGCCGGGAACACCAACCAGCAGACCAGGAACCACAGCGCCATGGCGCCGACCAGCCACAGGGCGAGGGAGCTGTGCAGGGCCACCCGCAGGATGAGCAGCAGCGCGGAACACATGGTGCAGAACAGCAGGACCAGTCCGAGCAGGGTCAGCCGTGAGGCCCAGGCGACCGTCTGCGGCTTGAGCCGTCGTCCGCTGAGCAGACGGTGGTAGGAGACGGGTCCGATCAGGGCGGCGGCGGTGGCGGAACCCAGCATCACGGTGATCACGTAGATGGTCCGGTCGGCGGCCGACAGCTCGGCGAAGCGCGGCTGGAAGACGACCGCGAGCAGGAAACCGAACAGGATCTGGACGCCCGTCTGGGCGACCCGCAGCTCCTGGAGCAGTTCGGTCCACTGCCGGTCCGCCCGTTCCTCGGACGTCTCGTGCCGGCCCGGGTCGCGGCTCCCGCCGCCGGGGAGGTGAGCTGTCGAGGTCACCGTATGCCTCCGTCCCCATACGCAGAGTACTCCGCCTTCCCCCTGACCCCACCGTAGACCTCACGGCGGGTACCCGCCGGGGTCTCGACGACCGGCACGGCCCGACCTAGGATCTTGAGTACGGCATCGCGCGTCGGTCACCGGCCGGGTGAGGCGTGGAGGTGCCCGTGAGATGCCCGTTGGAGGCATTCCACAGTGTCAGTCGAGTTGAATCACACCATCGTTCACGCCCGGGACAAGCGGGAGTCCGCCGAATTCCTGGCGGACATACTGGGTCTGGAAGTCGGCGCGGAATGGGGCCCGTTCATACCGGTCGCCACCGCGAACGGGGTCACCCTGGACTTCGCGAACATTCCCGAAGCGTCGATCACCGCGCAGCACTACGCGTTCCTCGTCTCGGAGCCGGAGTTCGACACGGCGTACGCCCGCATCAAGGAGCTCGGGATCACGTACTACGCGGATCCTCATCAGAAGCATCCGGGCGAGATCAACCACAACCACGGCGGCCGAGGCATGTACTTCCTCGATCCCGTCGGTCACGCCATGGAGATCATCACGCGTCCGTACGGGGGCTGACCCCGTAGCACGACACCCGTAGCACGACATTCGGGAGAAGGGGGGGCCGTCCGGGATCCGCGCGCGGGCCCGGCCGGGTCCCTACGGGCCTGATCAGGCGATCGGCAGCACCAGTTCGGGCCGGTCCCACATCACGGCCGGAGGGCTGGCCGCAAGAGTGCCGGTGCGCCGAGCACCGACGCTCCTGTAGAAGCCCTCGGCGGGCGGGTGCGACACGATTCGGACATCGGTCAGACCGGTGCGCCGCGCCTCGTCGCGCAGGTGCCCGATGAGCAGCCGCCCGATGCCGAGTCCCTGCGCAGCGTCGGCGACGAACATGAGGTCGAGCTCCGGCGGGGCGAGGACCAAGGAGTAGAACCCGAGGATTCGGTCCGTGCCGTCCTCGACGGCGGCGAAGACCCGATGGGTCTCGATGTAGTCGGGTCCCACCCGATACCCGGCGACCATGGCGGCGTAGGGCCCCTGATAAGCACGGGACGTCCTGACCAGCCGGGTGAGCCGCTTGGCGTCCCGCGCGGTCGCCCGTCTGATTCCTGTGCCCTCGTGGTGCGCCCCGCGCTGCGTAATGCTCGATATCATGCAGGGAGTATTACGCATCCGGCTTCGGAGCGCTCGTTTCCCGATCCCCGGCCCCGGGGCTACGACGGACGGTGCGTGGCGCGCCACTCCTCGACGACTGCGTCGATGTCGAACGGCCGGAGGTTCAGCAGCGGCCCCGGCGGCGGCCGCCTGACGGCCGCCCGGATCTTCTCGTTGACCTCGGTCAGCATGCGCCGCACCTCCGCCTCCGTCCGCGCCCCGGACACGGCTTCGGCCACGTCCTCCGCCTCTTTGCGCAGCGCCAGGGTCGGCGGGAGCACGGACACTCCCTCGCGCTGCATCTTCCGCTTGATCCACCAGGTCTCGTCATAGGGGGCGTCGAGACCGTCGAGAGGCTTGCCGAAACCCGGCAACTGCGAGAATTCGCCGCGCTGCTCGGACTCACGGATCTGTCTGTCCACCCATGATTCGAAGCTGACGCCCGCGGGCTTGCGTTCGGTCAACGTACGCTCCTCTCGGAGATGCGCAATCCGGCACCTTCACCCTACCCAGGGCCCGGGAAGCGCCCGCCGCACCGGGGTCGCTCCACAACGGGCTCCTGCGCGGCGTCGCTTCGGCGGTCTCCGGGGCACTCCCCCGAGCCGTTTCAGTGCGCGTGCGCCCCGGTCTTTCCGGTTCCGCTCTCCTGGGGCTCGGCGGCACCCTTCTCCGGCGTCACTCGCACGGTGAACGCCGCGGTGCGCACCTTCCCTTCATGCCGGAAGTCGAGGAAGAGCCGGTACGTACCCGCGCTGGGCGCCGTCGCCGCGAAGGACACCACGGGGCCGGGGCCGCCCTCGTTCGGATGGACGTGAAGATAGGCCAGGTCACCCGAGCGCAGCGCGACCAGGTGCCCGTACGCCCCGAGATAGGGCTGCAGATCGGTGACGGGCCGACCGTTCCGGCTGACGGTCAGCTTCAGCTCACCGCCCCGGCCGACACGGAGTTCGCCGTCGAGTGCGACACGGTAGCCGTCCACCTCGGCGGTGGCGCGCGGGGCCGGCAGCGCCGCGGGGCGGTACGTGCCGGAGACGGCCAAGTCCGCTCCGAGCGTGAGGTTCTCAGCACCTGCGGCGGCGGGGGTGAAGTCGGCGAACGCCCGGTAACCACCGGCCTTGGGCAGGTCGACGGGGGTCGCCCAGGTTCCGTCGGCCGCCCTGACCGGATGCAGGTGCCGGAATTCGGTGAGGTCGCTCGAAGCAAGGATGAAGTGCAGTTCCTTGCCGTGCTCGCGCCGGTAGTCGGTGACCTTGCGACCGCTGTCGTCCGTGATCGCGAACCGGATCTCGGTCCGGGCCCCGGCTCGTATCGTGGGCGTGTCGAGGGCCAGCGCGTACCCGCCGTCGGAGATCTGCAGCCCACTGGCCGCGTGGCCCGAGGCCCCCTTCTCCTCACCCTCCTCCCCCGCACCGTGCCCGGCGTGCCGCTGCGCGGGGCGGTCCTCCGCCGCCACCAGCGGGTCGAGGCCCCGGCCCACGCCGTACGCGGTCCCGAAGGTCGCGGCGAGCGCGGCGGCGAAGGCGGTGATCCTCAGTGCGTTGTTCATGACGGTGTCCTCCAGCGGGTCCACGGGAGGCAGCACCCCCCGATGGACTCCAACATACCCCCTGGGGGTATCAAGTCAACCCAGGAGTACGCCAGGCCCCCGCTCACCGCTCTCGCGGGGAACCCGCCGAGGACACCGGCCAGGGACCGGAATCCCGGCGTTCGGCTCAGACCGACACCACAAGCCCACTGCGCAGGCACTCCACAGCGGCCTGCGGAACCCTCAGACCGTCGCGCACATACCCGTCGAGGCCGCCCCACCTCTCGTCCATGGCGTCGAGCGCCATGTCGAGATAGCGGGGCCGGACCTCGATGATCGCGGACGCGATCTCCGGATCGCCGCCCGCGTCGAGAAAGTCCTGTACGTACGGCGCGTAGGCGACCCGGACGACCGGATTCACGGCGAGGAACTCGGACCGCACCACGTCCCGTGACGCACCGAGCAGCATCAGGAGCAGCGCGGTGGCCCAGCCGGTACGGTCCTTGCCGGTCGTGCAGTGGAAGAGCACCGGGCGGGCATGTTCGTCGGCGACCGTCTCGACGAAGGCCCGGTACGCGGCGGCGGCCGCCGGTGAGAGCACCATCTGCCGGTAGGTCCCTGCGAACAGTTCCTCCGCCTTCCCGCTCCCCAGCAACTGCTCCGCCGCCACCGGATCGGCCAGCAGCGCGCGCAGCCTGGCAGGGGCCACACCCGGGTTGTCGCCGAGCACATCGGCGACGAAGAGCCGGGCGCCGGGAGGCAGCCGGTCGGGTGCCGCCGCACGCTCGTCGGCGGTCCGCAGATCGACGACGGTGCGGATGCCGAGCGCGGCCACCGCCCTGTCCTGCGCCGCGTCCAGCCCGCTGAGCCGGCCGGAGCGCAGTACCGCGCCCGACCGGACCCGGCGTCCGGCCTCCAGGGGGATGCCGCCCAGATCCCGCAGATTGACGACGGTGGATGCAGGGACTGCCCTGGCGGTCTGCACGATGAAATTCCCCTTTTCCCGACACCTGGGCGAATTGATCCGCTCTGGCCCCGTCAAACGTCGCACGCGGTCAGGAATTCGACAAAGTAAAACGCCGCACGGGCGCCGATCGGGAACCCGCGGCAGATGGGGGAAGAAAATGAAATCGCCACCACTCCCCCAGGCCGAAAACACCGGGGCAGAGGAACACATGGTGAACACCGTCGAACGCACGGCCGATCGACTCACAGAGCGACGGCGATGGCCTCGGTCGCCTTCACGCTGGTCCAGACGGCCGTTCCCTCACCGAGCCCCAGCTCGGTCGCCGCTTCGGGAGTGATCTCGGCGACCAGGTCCGGGACCTCGTCCGAGACGATCACCACCCGCAGGCGGCTGCCCACGGCGGTGAGCTCACGGACCGTGCCCGGCCACACGTTGCGAGGGCTTCCGCCGGGCCTGTCATGGTGCACGGAGACCGCTTCCGGCGCGATGATCGCGAGGGCGGCCGTCCCTTCGGCGAGGGAGTCCGCGACGACCAGCCGGCCGCCGCCGACGAGGGCGAGGGTGCCGTCGGGGGCGGCGGTGCCGGGCCAGGCGTTGCGACCGAGCATCCGGGCGACCCAGGGCGAGCGCGGGTGCCGGGTCACTTCGGCCGGTGCGGCGTCCTGAAGGGTGCGGCCTTCGTCGAGCACCAGGACCCGGTCGGCCAGGGACACCGCTTCGACGGGGTCGTGGGTGACGATCAGACAGACCCCGCCGAACCCGGCGAGATGGGTACGCAGGGTGTGCCGGACATGGGCCCGGGTGGTCTGGTCGAGGGCGGCGAGCGGCTCGTCGAGCAGCAGCAGCCAGGGGCGGGCGGCGAGTGCACGGGCCAGGGCCACGCGCTGAGCCTGACCGCCGGAGAGCTGGGCCGGCCGACGGTGGGCGAGATGACCGACGCCCAGCCGGTCCAGCCACTGCCGCGCCTCGCGGCGGGCCTCGGCCCGGGGGACGCCGTGCGCCCGCAGCCCGTACGCCGTGTTCGTCAGTGCGCTCAGATGCGGAAAGAGCGCGCCGTTCTGCGGCACCCAGGCGACCTGACGACGGTGCGGGGGCAGCGCGGTGACATCGGTGTCACCGAGGCGCAGCCGGGCGCGGGCGCGCGGGGTGAGGCCGAGGAGGGCGCGCAGCAGGGTCGTCTTGCCCGCGCCATTGGGTCCGACGACGGCGATCGTGGTGCCGGGTGCCGCGTCGAGAGTCAGTCGGTTGAAGCCGGTGACCTCGGCGTGCAGCGAGCGGCGTTGCTGCGGGACCGTGGGCGTTGCGTGACCCGGCCGGACGGCCGGCGTGCGTGCTCCGTCCGTGTCGTCCGCGCCGCCTGCGTCGGGTTCGGCGTCGCGCGAGCGGTCGCGCGGGGTCCCGGTCCAGCGTCCGCGCAGCCCGACGAGTACGGCCATGGCGATGGCGAGCAGCAGGAGCGAGACGGATGTGGCGGCCTCCGGGGAGTCCTGGAGCAGCAGGTAGACCTGGAGGGGCAGCGTCTGGGTGGTGCCCGGCAGGTTGCCCGCGAAGGTGATGGTCGCGCCGAACTCGCCGAGCGCCCGCGCCCAGGTGAGTGCGGCCCCGGCGGCGAGACCGGGGGCGACCATCGGGAGGGTCACGGTGAAGAACACCCGGGCCGGTGAGGCCCCCAGGGAGGCCGCGGTCTCCTCGTAGGAGGGTCGCAGCCCGGCCAGCGCCCCTTCGAGGCTGATCACCAGGAACGGCATCGCGACGAAGGTCGCCGCGACCACCGCGCCCGAGGTGTGGAACGGCAGCGTGACCCCGAAGGTGTCCTCCAGCCAGGGGCCGAGCAGTCCCCGGCGGCCGAAGCCGAGGAGGAGCGCCACGCCTCCGACGGTGGGCGGCAGCACCATCGGCAGGAGGACCAGCGACCGCACGATCGCCTTGCCGGGGAAGTCGACCCGGGCCAGCAGCCAGGCCAGGGGAACGCCCAGCAGGAGCGAGAGGCCCAGGGCCCAGAACGAGACGAGCAGGGACAGCCTGAGCGCCTGTGTGACACCCGGGCTGGTGAGATGGGCGCCCAGGTCAGTCCAGGAGGTACGGGCGAGAACACCGATCAACGGCATCAGCAGGAACGCGACGGCGAGCAGCGCGGGGAGCGCCAGGGCGACAGGGGTACGCGCGCCGGGCACGCGGCTGCGGAGGGCTCTCATCGGAGGTTCCCGGGATCGGTCGGTGGGTGCGGGACTGGCTCGATCGCACGAGGGCTGCCCGGTCCCCCCGTCCCGGGCGGCCCTCGTGCGGCGGGTTCGGCGCGCCGGCTACGGCTGCTGGAAGCCCGCGGCCTGCAAGATCTTCTGCGCTTCGGGGGAGCTGAGCCACTTCACGAACGCTGTGGCGGCCTCGGAGTTCTTGGACTGCCGCAGTGTGGCCGCCGGGTAGGAGGCCACCGCGTTCTGCGCGTCGGGGATGTCGACGGCGTCGACCTTGTCGGTGGCCGTGGCCGCGTCCGTCTTGTAGACGATGCCCGCGTCGGCCTCGCCCAGCTCGACCTTGCTGAGGACGGCGCGGACGTTGGGTTCCTGGGAGACCGGCTTGACGGTGAGCTTCTGGGCGTCGAGGACCTGCTGGCTGTAGCGGCCGACCGGCACCTCGGGGGCGGCCAGGACGACCTTCAGCTTGGGGTTCGTCAGGTCCTTCAGGTTCGCGATCTTCTCCGGGTTGCCCTCCCCGGTGGCGATGACGAGACGGTTCTTGGCGATGACCGTGGGGGTGCCGGTGTCGGACTTCAGCCCGTCCATCGTCTTGGTGTCGGCGGTGACCAGGGCATCGGCGGGGGCGCCCTGCTTCACCTGCGCGGCGAGTTCCTGGGACCCGGCGAAGGAGAACGTCACCTTCGTGCCCGGGTGCTCCTTCTCGTACGCGGCGCCCGCGGTCTTGAACACATCAGTGAGCGAGGCCGCGGCCAGCACCGTGAGCCGGGCCGCTGGGGCGCCGGAGGACGAGGCGGACTTGTCGCCGGAGTCCTTCTTGTCGTCGCCACCGCCGCTGCAGGCGGCGAGCGGGACGAGCAGCGCTGCGGTCACGATCGCGGCGGCGGCGCGGCGTCTGGTGAGGGTGGTCGTCATGTTGCCGAAGGCTCCTTGAGGGTGATGCACGTCGTAGGTGATGCGCGATCAGGCGCGGTCGATGTACACGCTGGTGGACTTCACACGAGCGGTGGCCCGCATGCCGACCTCCAGTCCGAGCTCCTCGACGGCCTCCCGGGTGAGCAGCGACACCAGCCGGTGCGGGCCTGCCTGGATCTCGACCTGGGCCGCGACGTCGCCGAGTTTCAGTCCGGTGACGATGCCCGGGAAGGCGTTGCGGGCCGAGGTGTACGAGGCTTCCTCCTCGGCTCCGCCGCCCTGGCCGATCTCGATGGAGAACGCGGCCAGATCGCGGCCGTCGATGAGCCTGCGGCCGCCTTCGTCGCGATGGGTCGCGACCCTTCCGGCGTCCGCCCAGCGGCGGGCCGTGTCGGGGCTGACCCCCAGGAGACGCGCCGCCTGCCCGATTGTGTAGGACTGCATGTGCGACAAGATATTCGGACTGACCTCGCAGCTGCAATCCATCCTGCTGATATGTGGAGCAAATGCCAGTCCACTTGGAGGAAGCGCCAAGTCTCGGATCGACGTCGACTGCGCGACCGTGTGTGAAGGGTCGAGTGCTCTCGGAGAGGGCAAGGTCACAGGCAGAGCCCCTGCTGCTCGTCTGAGACCTGACCTAGCATCTGGGCATGACGGTCCAGCCTGCCGACGGGCTTTCGTTGGCCGCCGATTTCCCTCAACCCGCCCATGAGCAGTGGCAGAGCCTCGTCGAAGGCGTGCTGCGCAAGTCGGGCAAGGATGTTGCGGGTTCGGCCGCCGAGGAAGCGCTGTCCACCACGGTGGAGGACGGGCTCATCACCCGCCCTCTCTACACCTCGCGCGACAGCGCTCCCGATGCCGGACATCCGGGCTTCGCCCCCTTCACCCGCGGCGGTACGGCCGGGGGCAACGCGGCGGGCGGCTGGGACGTACGGCAGCGGCACGCCCTGCCGGATCCTGTAGGCCTCAATGAGGCCGTGCTCGCGGATCTGGAGAACGGTGTCACCTCTCTGTGGCTGACCGTGGGCGGTACCGATGGCGTGCCGGTGTCCGCTCTGGCGGGGGCGCTGGACGGCGTCCTCCTCGATCTGGCTCCCGTGGTGCTCGACGCCGGCAGCCACCTCGACGCCGCGGCGACGGAGTTGCTGCGGCTCCACACCGAGCGGGGCGTCGAGGTGCGCAAGGCCCGCGGCAACCTGGGCGCCGACCCGCTCGGGCTGGCCGCCCGCAACGGTGCCGAAGCGGATCTGACGGCCGCCGTCCACTGGGCGCGACGGTGCGCGCGGGAATGTCCCGGAATGCGGGCCATGACCGTCGACGCGCTTCCGTACCACGAGGCCGGCGGTTCGGCGGCCGAGGAGCTGGGCGCTTCGCTGGCGACCGGTGTCGCCTATCTGCGGGCGCTCACGGAGGCCGGCCTCACGGTCGAAGAGGCCTGTGCGCAGCTGGAGTTCCGGTACGCGGCGACAGCCGATCAGTTCCTGACCGTCGCCAAGCTGCGGGCCGCGCGGCGGTTGTGGGCCCGGGTGGCCGAGGTGTGCGGGGCCGCCGCTGCGGGGGCGCAGCGCCAGCACGCGGTGACGTCCTCGGTGATGATGACGCGGCGCGACCCCTGGGTGAACATGCTGCGGACGACGCTGGCATGTCTGGGTGCGGGTGTCGGCGGGGCCGACTCAGTCACGGTGCTGCCGTTCGATCACACCCTGGGGCTGCCGGACGCGTTCGCCCGGCGCATCGCCCGCAACACATCGACCATCCTGCTGGAGGAGTCGCATCTGGCCCGGGTGATCGACCCGGCGGGCGGTTCCTGGTACGTGGAACGGCTCACGGCTGAACTCGCCGACTCTGCCTGGGCGTTCTTCCAGGAGATCGAGCGGTCGGGCGGCCAGGCGGCCGCTCTGCGTTCGGGACTGATCGGCGAGCGCATCGCGGCGACCTGGGCGGCACGCGGAAGGGATCTGGCACGGCGCAAGGAGCCCGTCACCGGGGTCAGTGAGTTCCCGCAGCTGGCGGAGCGCCCGGTGGAGCGCGAGCCCGCCCCGGCCGAGTCGTCCGCAGCGGCATCGGGCGGTCTGCCCAGGGTCCGTCGCGACGACGCGTTCGAGGTGCTGCGCGCCCGGTCGGACGCGCATCTTGCGGCGACCGGGCAGCGGCCCCGGGTGTTCCTGGCCGCACTCGGCCCGGCCGCGGTCCACACCGCGCGGGTGTCGTTCGCCTCCAACCTGTTCCAGGCGGGCGGGATCGAACCGGTGCACGACCCGGTCTCCGTCGACGCGACCACGGCCGCCGCCGCGTTCCGGGCCGGCGGGGCCGCCGTGGCGTGCCTGTGCTCCAGCGACGCGCTCTACGCCGAGCAGGCCGGGGCGGTCGCCGAGGCACTGCGCTCGGCCGGTGCCCAACGGGTGTTCCTCGCCGGCCGGCCCGGGGACTACACCGGTGTCGACGAGTACGTCTTCGCGGGCGCCGACGTGGTGGCCGTGCTCTCTTCCGTCCTCGACCGTATGGGTGTGGCGTAATGCGTATCCCTGACTTCTCCGACATCGAACTCGGACCGGGCGACGCCGCCGAGGTGTCCGAGGACCAGTGGCGCGCCGCCGTGAAGGAGTCCTCCGGCCGTTCCGACGACGACCTGCTGTGGGAGACCCCGGAGGGCATCACGGTCAAGCCGCTGTACACCGGGCGCGACCTGGAGGGGCTGGACTTCCTCGGCACGTATCCGGGTGTCGCCCCGTATCTGCGGGGCCCGTATCCGACGATGTACGTCAACCAGCCCTGGACGATCCGGCAGTACGCCGGCTTCTCCACGGCCGAGGAGTCCAACGCCTTCTACCGCCGCAACCTCGCCGCCGGGCAGAAGGGCCTCTCGGTCGCCTTCGACCTGCCGACCCACCGCGGCTACGACAGCGACCACCCGCGGGTGACCGGCGACGTGGGCATGGCGGGAGTGGCCATCGACTCGATCTACGACATGCGTCAGCTCTTCGACGGCATCCCGCTGGACAGGATGTCGGTGTCCATGACGATGAACGGCGCGGTGCTCCCCGTCCTCGCGCTGTACATCGTGGCCGCCGAGGAGCAGGGCGTCGGGCCCGAGAAACTGGCCGGAACCATTCAGAACGACATTCTGAAGGAGTTCATGGTCCGCAACACCTACATCTATCCGCCGAAGCCCTCGATGCGGATCATCTCCGACATCTTCGCCTACACCTCGCAGAAGATGCCGCGCTACAACTCGATCTCCATCTCCGGCTATCACATCCAGGAGGCGGGTGCGACCGCCGACCTGGAGCTGGCGTACACCCTCGCGGACGGGGTGGAGTATCTGCGGGCCGGGCGGGACGCCGGGCTGGACGTGGACGCCTTCGCGCCGCGCCTGTCATTCTTCTGGGCGATCGGCATGAACTTCTTCATGGAGATCGCGAAGTTGCGGGCGGCCCGGCTGCTGTGGGCCAAGCTGGTCAGGGAGTTCGAGCCGAAGAACGCCAAGTCGCTCTCCCTGCGCACGCATTCGCAGACGTCGGGATGGTCACTGACCGCGCAGGACGTGTTCAACAACGTCACCCGGACCTGTGTGGAGGCGATGGCCGCCACCCAGGGGCACACCCAGTCGCTGCACACCAACGCGCTCGACGAGGCCCTCGCCCTGCCGACGGACTTCTCGGCCCGGATCGCCCGGAACACCCAGTTGCTGCTGCAGCAGGAATCGGGGACCGGCCGCGTGATCGACCCGTGGGGCGGCAGCGCCTATGTGGAGCGACTGACGTACGACCTGGCACGCCGGGCCTGGCAGCACATCCAGGAGGTCGAGGCGGCGGGCGGCATGGCGCGGGCCATCGACGCGGGCATCCCGAAGCTCCGTGTGGAGGAGGCAGCGGCGCGCACCCAGGCGCGGATCGACTCCGGCCGCCAGCCGGTGATCGGGGTCAACAAGTACCGGGTGGAGAGCGACGAGCAGATCGATGTGCTCAAGGTGGACAACTCCTCGGTGCGCACCCAGCAGATCGAGAAGCTGCGCCGACTGCGCGAGGAGCGCGACGAGCGGGCATGCAAGGCGGCGCTGCGGGCGCTGACGGCGGCGGCGGAGCGAGCCCCCGGCCCCGGCCTCGAAGGCAATCTGCTGGCACTCGCCGTCGACGCGGCACGTGCGATGGCGACCGTGGGTGAGATCTCGGACGCTCTGGAGAAGGTGTACGGGAGACATGCGGGCCAGATCCGTACGATCTCCGGTGTGTATCGCAACGAGGCAGGTGAGTCTCCTTCCGTGGACCGCACCCGCAAGCTGGTGGACCGCTTCGAGGAGGCCGAGGGGCGCCGTCCGCGCATTCTCGTCGCCAAGATGGGGCAGGACGGCCACGACCGCGGCCAGAAGGTCATCTCGACGGCCTTCGCCGATCTGGGCTTCGACGTCGACGTCGGCCCGCTGTTCCAGACGCCGGCCGAAGTGGCACGGCAGGCGGTGGAGGCGGACGTGCACGTCGTGGGCGTCTCCTCACTGGCCGCCGGACACCTCACGCTCGTACCGGCGCTCCGTGAGGAACTGGCCGCCGAGGGCCGCGACGACATCATGATCGTGGTGGGCGGGGTGATTCCGCCGCAGGACATCGAGGCGCTCCACGAGGCCGGGGCAACGGCCGTGTTCCCGCCCGGCACGGTGATCCCGGATGCCGCGCACGACCTGGTGACGCGGCTCGGTGCCGCGCTCGGTCATGAGTTGTGAGCAGCTGATCCGATGCCAGTGAAGATCGACATCGACAGCTATACGAAGGGGGTCCTCGACGGGAAGCGCGCGTACATCGCTCGCGCCATCACGCTCGTCGAGTCCACTCGCCCCGATCACCGGGCGCTGGCCCAGCGGTTGCTGCGTGACGTGCTCCCGCACTCCGGCAACGCCCGGCGCATCGGCATCAGCGGCGTGCCGGGAGTCGGCAAGTCCACGTTCATCGACGCCCTCGGGACGATGCTCACCGGGCTCGGCCACCGGGTCGCGGTGCTGGCCGTCGATCCCTCCTCCAGCCGCACCGGTGGCTCCATCCTGGGCGACAAGACCAGGATGGAGCACCTCGCGGTGGACCCTGCCGCATTCGTGCGCCCCTCCCCCACCGCCGGAACGCTCGGCGGGGTGGCCAGGGCGACCCGGGAGTCCATCGTGGTGATGGAGGCGGCTGGTTACGACGTGGTGCTGGTCGAGACCGTCGGCGTCGGCCAGTCGGAGACGGCGGTGGCCAATATGGTCGACTCGTTCCTCCTGCTGACGCTGGCCCGTACCGGCGATCAGCTCCAGGGCATCAAGAAGGGGGTCCTGGAACTGGCGGACGCCATCGCGGTCAACAAGGCGGACGGCCCGCACGAGCGCGACGCGCGCGCGGCCGCGCGCGAACTGGCAGGCGCGCTGCGGCTGATGCACCCGGCGGACGCGGCCTGGACGCCCCCGGTGCTCACCTGCAGCGCCCGCGAGTCGACCGGTCTCGACACGCTGTGGGAGCGGCTGGAGCAGCATCGCGGGCTGCTCGATTCGACCGGCCGACTCGCCGTCAAACGGCGGGACCAGCAGGTCGACTGGACCTGGACGATGGTCCGGGACGAGCTGCTGGAGAGTCTGCGCGGCCACCCGGGGGTGCGTTCTCTCGCTCCGGGCCTGGAACAGCGAGTACGGGAGGGCGAATTGACGGCCACGCTGGCGGCCGAGCAGATCCTGGCCGCGTTCCGCGGCACGCTCCCGGCGGCGGAGGCGGGTGACTCGGCGGGTTAGGGCCTCTTGTCCGGATCACGCCGGGCTCGCGTGATCGGGCACCGCGATCGTCGCGGCAATCCGGCTCCGGGGGTAGATCCATTATGGCGGTCCGTCGAGGTGCCTGTCACCGTTCTCCGGAATGATCTCTGCGCCCGTTATGCGCCCCTAGGGTTGCGAGGAAGGAGCACAAAGCACCGATCCGAACCAGGAGTTGAGAGTGGCGCACGACATTGCCGCGCTGGCGGATGAACTCACGGCCATGGCTGCGGCCGATCACCGGTCCTCGGTCCGCGCACACAGCGAGGACTTCGCCGAACAGCTGGCGTGGCGCCGGCTGACCGCACGGCACGGTGACCGCCTCGGTGAGATCATGGACGAGTACGGCTGGCCGACGGCGGAACTGATCGGCGAGGAGGCGGCCCGCGCGGCGTGGCTGATCGCCCAGCACGCCGACCGACAGCTCGATGTTCAGCGACACGCCCTCCAGCTGATGCAGCAGGCGGTTTCGGCAGGCTCGGCCGACCCGCGCGAGCTGGCCTTTCTGCGCGACCGCACGCTGGTCAACGAGGGCCGCAAGCAGATCTACGGCACACAGATCGCCGGCGTGAAGGACGGGTCGCCGGTTCCATGGCCCTGCGAAGAGCCCGATCGCATGGACGAACTCCGCGCGGAAGTCGGCATCGAGCCCTTCGACGAGTACGTCGCCACGTTCTCGATGACCTGACGCCCCGGTCGCGTCCTGCGGATCAGGACCCGGGGCTCGCCCCGCCCCGGGCCTGATCCGAACGGGAGATCCTAGAGATCGAGCTGGTACTCGACCGACTTGTGCGTCGGCTCGTAGCCGAGGGCGTCGTTGACGCTCCGCATGTACGTGTTGCTGTCCGCGGTGTCCGCCAGCAGCCCGTCGAGGGCCGGGTGGCGTTCGCGGGCCTGCAGGATGGACTGCGCCTTCATCCATCGTGCGAGGCCGTGCCCCCGGTGTTCGGGAAGGACACCGGTGCCGTAGTGCTGACCGTCGCCCTCTCCGCCGGCCGGTACGACCAGTTCGGTGAAGCCCACGATCGTGGAGCCGGACTCGTCGACGGCGGCAACGGTGTGGAGCAGTTGGCCCCGGGCCGCGACGGCAGTCGCCGCGGCCCGGACTCGTGCCACGTCCCAGACGACCGTGCCGTAGTCGGTGTCGTCCATGGGCATGTCGTCCATGGCGCGGCGCGATGCCGCGAACGTCGGCGCGAGGTCGTCCGGGACGGTGCCGTCCCAGGACACCAGGCGGTAGCCCGGATGCGGCTGGTCGACGATACGGCGGAGCGCCGCGGTGTCGGCCTTCGCCAGCGGAAGGCGGGCGTAGGTCAGGCCAAGGACCTTGCGCAGTCCCTTGGCCCGCAGAAAATGATCACCGGAGGAGCCTGCCTCGACCTGTGTGATGACGCTGCGTCGGCCCTCCTCGCGGGCAGCGGCGACGGCCGTGTCCAGCAACTGTGAGCCGATGCCGTTGCGGCGCTGCGCCGGGTGGACATGGAGTTCCAGTTCGGCGAGGTGGTCCTGGCCCTCGCGGGTGAAGACGCGCAGGAACGCCGAGCCGACCGGGCTGCCCGCAGGGTCGGAGGCCAGCCACGCCAACCGGTGGCTCGCATCGGAACGTTCGGGGTCGGTCAGTGCGGTGATGCGTATCGACAAGATGACTCCTCCGCGCCGAGGGCGCCGGTCAGGACGGGTGGGCGGGCGGGTGTGCGGCCCGGAGAACCACATCACCCCGCACACGCCACGGCAACCGGATATCGCAGCCGTCGCCGCCCACCCGGTGCGCTCACCGTGCCGTCGTCCGGGGCGTGTCGCCTTCCGCCCCCGTACCGTCCGGGCCTTTTCATTCGCCATGTCCGCGAAAGGACCACCCGCATGACCAGTACCCTCGAACTACCCGTCGACCAGGAGGAATTGCCCACCGGGGCAGTCAGCCTCCCGGCTCGACCGCTCGCTGGCCGACAGACGGATCCACCCGGCCGTCGACATCCCGGCCTCCGGCACCAGGCGCGACGAACCCCTCGTCACGGACACCGAGTTGCGGACGGTGCGCGGACTGCGCCGCGCGCTGCACTCCAGGGATCCGCAGACAGCGCTCGAAAGTCTGCTGGACCGGATCCGCCGCACCCCGGACAACGCGGCCTTCCTCCGTACGGTCCACCTCACCGTCCCCGATGCCTGAGCCTGTCCGATCGGGGCCGGGCGGCGCAATAGCATGGACCGCTCCTGCACGATCCGCCCCCAACGAGCACAGGGAGAGCAGGCACATGGAATTCCGCCGACTCGGCCGCAGTGGTCTGACCATCAGCGAGATCGCCTACGGAAATTGGCTCACCCATGGCTCCCAGGTGGAGGAGGACGCGGCGGTCGCCTGTATCCGCGCGGCCCTCGACGCCGGGATCACCACCTTCGACACCGCGGACGTCTACGCCGAGACGCGCGCCGAGGCCGTGCTGGGCCGAGCACTCAAGAACGAGCGCCGCGCGGGACTTGAGGTGTTCACCAAGGTGTACTTCCCGACCGGCCCCGGCCACAACGACCGGGGGCTCGGACGCAAGCACATCATGGAGTCCATCGACAACTCGCTGCGCCGCCTGCAGACGGATTACGTGGACCTGTACCAGGCACACCGCTACGACCACTCGACCCCGCTGGAGGAGACCATGGAGGCGTTCGCCGACGTCGTCCGCTCCGGCAAGGCCCTCTACATCGGCGTCTCCGAATGGACGGCCGACCAGCTCCGTGCCGGACACGGTCTCGCCCGCGAACTGCAGGTGCCGCTGATCTCCAACCAGCCGCAGTACTCGGCACTGTGGCGGGTCATCGAGAGTGAGGTGGTACCCGCGTCGGAGGAACTGGGCATCGGGCAGATCGTCTGGTCACCGATCGCTCAGGGCGCCCTCACGGGCAAGTACAAGCCCGGCGCGCCGCTCCCGGCCGGTTCTCGGGCGACGGACGAGAAGGGCGGCGCGAACATGGTCGCCGGCTGGCTGCGTGACGAGGTGCTGGAGCGCGTCCAGCAGCTGCGGCCGCTCGCCGACCAGGCCGGTCTCAGCCTCGCCCAGCTCGCGGTCGCCTGGGTGCTGCAGAACCCCAATGTCTCCGCCGCCATCATCGGCGCTTCCCGGCCCGAGCAGGTGACGGAGAACGCCGGGGCGGCGGGTGTGACACTCGACGCGGAGCTGCTGAAGAGCATGGACGACATCCTGTCCCCGGTGGCGGAACTGGACTCCGGTCTGACCGCCGGTCACGAGAGCAACAGCTGACCCGACCGTCCGCGGTCAAGGGGCGGGGCCCGCCGGACGACGGACCCCGCCCCTTGACCGCACTCCTTCCGAGCCGTGCGCGGATCACCGTTCCGGGCCGTGAGCGGGGTCAGACACCGGTGTGCAGCGATGCAGTGTGCTCGCGGACCTGTGCCGGTGTGAGATAGGAGCCCGTGTACTCGAAGTCACGCAGCTTGGCCGGCTTGCGGGCCTGGAATCCGGTACGCACGAAGTCGTCACCCGCGACGGCGTTGAGCATCCAGTTGGTCATGACCCGCACCTTGGCCACATTGGTCCGCAGCGCCGCCCAGTGGTAGCCACGGGCGACGGCCTGTGCCAGGATTCCGCGCATTTCGAGGCCGATCGGCTTGGACACCGCGTCCTTGCCTCCGAGGTCCACGACCAGTCCGAGGTCCCGGTGCACGTACGGCTTCAGCGGCCGGTGGCGGAGCGTGGCGATGAGGTTGTCGGCGAGCGTGCGGCCCTGGCGCATGGCGTGCTGCGCGGTGGGCGGGCAGACCGCCCCGGCGTCCTTGCTCAGGTCCGGTACGGCCGCGACGTCACCGAGCGCGAACATGCCGTCGAAGCCCGGCAGGCTCATCTCGGGCGTCACCGCGAGCCGTCCGCGTACCGTCTCCGCGTCGAAGGTGGAGACCAGTGGACTCGCGGTGACGCCCGCCGTCCAGATCAGCGTGCGGCAAGGCACCACCCGGCCGTCGGTGAAGGTCACCTGCTCCGGCCCGGCCTCGGCGACGGAGACCCCGAGCGACACCTCGATGCCGCGAGAGCGCAGCACCTCCAGGGCGCTCCGGCCGAGTTTGTCCCCCAGTTCGGGCATGAGCTTCGGGGCGATGTCGATGAGGTGCCACTTGATCAGCCTGGGGTCGAGCCTCGGGTACTGCCTGACCGCGTTGGTGGTGAGGCGTTGCAGGCAGGCGGCCGTCTCGGTGCCCGCGTATCCGCCGCCGACCACCACGAACTGGAGCCGCGAAGCCCGCTCGTGCTCGTCGTGACTGGCATCCGCGAGATCGAGCTGAGCGATCACGTGATCCCGTACGTACGCGGCCTCGGCGAGCGTCTTCATGCCCCGGGCGTTGTCGAGCAGGCCGGGGATGTCGAAAGTGCGGGTGACACTGCCGGGGCTGAGCACGATGTAGTCGTAGGGCTCGTAGACGACCTCGTCGGTGATCTTGCGGATGACGCAGACCTTCGCCTTGGGGTCCACTCCGATGGCACCGCCCGGGATGATCCGGGTGCGGTGCTTGCGGCTTCGTCGCAGCGACACCGCGACCGACTGCGGGGTGAGCACCCCTGCCGCCACCTGGGGCAGCAGGGGCAGATAGAGCTGGTACGAGAACGGGGCGACGAGCGTGATGTCCGCCTCGCCCGGGACGAGCCCGCGCTCCAGACGGCGCACGCACTCCACCCCGGCGAATCCGGCGCCGACAACGAGGATCCTGGGTCGTGCCACGGTGTTCGTCCCTTCTCGGGCCTGCACGGTCGTCCGTTCGCCTGCCCCGTCGCACGCGCCCGTCATCTCTCATCTTCACGAGCCGCGGCCGACTTCGCCTGCTGGGGACGGCGGACGGACGACACCACCGGGTCAGCGGGCCAGCAGGGTGACCGCCGTGCAGGTGCCACCGACCGCGCCGACGAGCACGACACCGGCCGCGACGCAGCGGGCCCTGAGCTCGCGGTAGCGCGCGTCGTACTCGCCGCGCAGTTGGATGGCACGCGCGGAGATCCGGCAGAGCACGGCCCGCGAAGTGGTGACACGGTCCGCGATATAGACCCGTTCCACCTCCTCGCGCTGTGCCGTGGTCAGCCAGGGCAGCTCGTCGGTGAAGCGGTCCGCCTGCCGTCGGGCCTCCTCGACCTCGGCGTTCCACAGCAGATAGCCCTCCAGCTGTGCCAGACCGCGCGCACTGTCCTTGTCCGGGTCCACTCGATCCTCCTCTCCCGGGACCGTTCTGCTCATGCCCCGTTGTCCCCCGGGGCGGCGGTCGTGCCGGTGCCGGGACGATTGATCGCTCGGTCGAGGGCACGGACCGAGGGGTGGTGCAGGTCGAACGCCGGGGATTCGGAACGGATCCGCGGCAGCGCGTGGAAGTTGTGCCGGGGCGGCGGGCAGGAGGTCGCCCACTCCAGCGACCGGCCGTAGCCCCACGGGTCGTCGACCTCGATCTTCTTGCCGTACCTGGCGGTCTTCCACACGTTGTAGAAGAACGGCAGCATCGACAGACCGAGCAGGAACGAGGAGATCGTCGAGATCGTGTTCAGCGCGGTGAAGCCGTCCGCGGCGAGGTAGTCCGCGTAACGACGCGGCATGCCCTCGGCACCCAGCCAGTGCTGCACCAGGAACGTGCCGTGGAAGCCCACGAACAGCGTCCAGAACGTGATCTTGCCGAGCCGCTCGTCCAGCATCTTGCCGGTGAACTTCGGCCACCAGAAGTGGAATCCGGCGAACATCGCGAAGACCACGGTCCCGAAGACGACGTAGTGGAAGTGCGCGACGACGAAGTACGAGTCGGAGACGTGGAAGTCCATCGGGGGCGACGCCAGGATCACACCGGTCAGACCACCGAAGAGGAACGTGACCAGGAAGCCGATCGACCAGAGCATCGGTGTCTCGAAGGACAACGATCCCTTCCACATCGTGCCGATCCAGTTGAAGAACTTCACACCGGTCGGCACCGCGATGAGGAAGGTCATGAACGAGAAGAACGGCAACAGCACACCGCCGGTGACGAACATGTGGTGCGCCCACACGGTCGCCGAGAGGCCGGCGATGGCGATCGTCGCACTGATCAGACCGATGTAGCCGAAGATCGGTTTGCGGCTGAAGACCGGGATGATCTCAGTGACGATCCCGAAGAACGGCAGAGCGATGATGTACACCTCCGGATGGCCGAAGAACCAGAAGAGGTGCTGCCAGAGCAGCGCCCCGCCATTGGCCGGGTCGAAGACGTGCGCGCCGAACTTCCGGTCCGCTTCCAGCACCAGCAGGGCGGCCGCGAGAACGGGGAAGGCCAGCAGGACGAGTACGGCGGTCAGCAGGACGTTCCAGACGAAGATCGGCATGCGGAACATCGTCATGCCGGGGGCACGCATGCCGATGATCGTGGTGATGAAGTTGACCGAACCCAGGATCGTGCCGAAGCCCGAGAAAGCCAGACCCATGATCCACATGTCGCTGCCGACACCCGGTGAGCGGACCGCGTCGGTCAGTGGGGAGTAGGCGAACCAGCCGAAGTCGGCCGCGCCCTGCGGGGTGAGGAAGCCGGCCACCACGATGAGCGAGCCGAAGAGGTACAGCCAGTACGCGAACATGTTCAGCCGTGGGAACGCCACGTCGGGCGCGCCGATCTGCAGCGGCATGATCCAGTTCGTGAAGCCGGCGAACAGCGGCGTCGCGAACATCAGCAGCATGATCGTGCCGTGAATCGTGAACGCCTGGTTGAACTGCTCCGGCGAAATGATCTGGATTCCGGGACGGGCCAGCTCGGCTCGCATGACCAGAGCCAGCACACCACCGACGATGAAGAAGGCGAACGACGTGACCAGGTAGAGCGTGCCGATCGTCTTGTGATCGGTGGTGGTCAGCCACTTGACGACGACGTTGCCCGGTTCCTTGGCGCGTACCGGGAGCTCGTTCGCGTACGCCTCGTCTTCCTCGGCTGCCCCTGATGTGCCCGTCGTCGTCACTGGGACGCTCCTTCGATCTCATTCGCGGGTGGACTGGGCACCCGGCAGGGGCGCCGACTCCACCGGGACGGCCGACAGGCCGGTCCCGCGCGCGTCACGCCAGATTCCAGGTGCAGCAAATCAGCCGCGGGGCCACTATGTGCGGCCCGGCGCCCGCCGTCGCATGACTTTCACTCGTCAGGGCGTCCTCGGCCGACGGCCCGGCCCACCCGCACACCGTCGGCGCCGGTGCGGACTTCCGTGCGGGCGAGGGCCGACGCCGTGGCTCGGAGCACGGGGCGCGACGCCCTCATCCGCTCAACCGACAATAGCCGCAGAGCGGTTCATGTCTCCGAGTCGCCGGATACCCGCAGGGCGCCGCCAACTCCCCCACACGGCGGCGCGGTTGTCGCAGGAGGCGGCGAACACCCGGATCGGTGACCGGCTCCGGGGATCGCTGCTGTGCCGCTCAGGCTGCTTGTACGGGAGCACGCGGAAAATGCCCGGCACCGCCGAGCGCTCGCGGCGCCGGCCCGCGGCATCACGGAACCGCCCCGGCCGGGCAGGATGCCGGCCGGGGCGGGAGGGCTGAGGGGTTGAGGGGGCACGCCTGGACGCGCCCCCCCTTCCGCAGCGGCCGCGTCAGCCGATGGCGGCGATGGCCTGCGTGAACGTCGCCGACGGACGCATGACGGCCGCGGCCTTGGCCGGGTCGGGCTGGTAGTAGCCGCCGATGTCGGCCGGCGAGCCCTGGACCGCGATCAGCTCGTCGACGATGGTCTGCTCCTGCTCCTGCAGTGTCTTCGCGAGCGCGGCGAAGGCCTGCGCGAGCTGCGCGTCGTCGGTCTGCTGCGCCAGCTCCTGGGCCCAGTAGAGGGACAGGTAGAAGTGGCTGCCGCGGTTGTCGATGCCGCCCAGCTTGCGGCTCGGCGACTTGTCCTCGTTGAGGAAGGTGCCGGTCGCACGGTCGAGGGTGTCGGCGAGGACCTGGGCGCGCGCGTTGCCCGTGGTCGCGGCCAGGTGCTCGAAGCTGGCCGCGAGCGCGAAGAACTCGCCCAGGCTGTCCCAGCGGAGGTAGTTCTCCTTGACGAGCTGCTGGACGTGCTTGGGCGCGGAGCCGCCGGCACCGGTCTCGAAGAGTCCGCCGCCGTTCATGAGCGGGACGACGGAGAGCATCTTCGCGCTCGTGCCCAGCTCAAGGATCGGGAACAGGTCGGTCAGGTAGTCACGCAGCACGTTGCCGGTCACCGAGATGGTGTCCTCGCCGCGGCGGATGCGCTCCAGCGAGAACGCGGTCGCCTTCACCGGCGACATGATCTCGATCTGCAGGCCGTCGGTGTCGTGGTCGGCGAGGTACGCCTTGACCTTGGCGATCAGCTGTGCGTCGTGGGCGCGGTCCTCGTCGAGCCAGAACACGGCCGGGGCGCCGGTGGCGCGGGCGCGGGTGACGGCGAGCTTGACCCAGTCCTGGATCGGCAGGTCCTTGGTCTGGCACATGCGGAAGATGTCGCCCGCGCCCACGACCTGCTCCAGCACGACGTCGCCGTTGGCGTCGAGGACCCGCACCGTACCCGTGGTGGGGATCTCGAAGGTCTTGTCGTGGCTGCCGTACTCCTCGGCCTTCTGGGCCATCAGGCCGACGTTCGGCACCGAGCCCATGGTCGAGGGGTCGAAGGCGCCGTTGGCGCGGCAGTCGTCGATGACGACCTGGTAGACACCCGCGTAGCTGCTGTCGGGGAGCACGGCGAGGGTGTCGGCCTCCTTGCCGTCCGGGCCCCACATGTGACCGGAGGTGCGGATCATGGCCGGCATGGAGGCGTCGACGATGACATCGCTCGGTACGTGGAGGTTGGTGATGCCCTTGTCGGAGTCGACCATGGCCAGCGCGGGGCCTTCGGCGAGCTCGGCCTCGAAGGACGCCTTGACCTCGGCGCCCAGGTGCGGCACGGAGTCCAGGCCCTTGAGGATGGCGCCGAGGCCGTCGTTCGGGGAGAGACCGGCCGCAGCGAGCACCTCGCCGTACTTGGCGAAGGTGTTCGGGAAGAAGGCGCGGACCACGTGGCCGAAGATGATCGGGTCGGAGACCTTCATCATGGTGGCCTTGAGGTGGACGGAGAACAGCACGCCCTCGGCCTTGGCGCGGGCGACCTGCGCGGTGAAGAACTCGCGCAGGGCCGCGACGCGCATGACCGCCGCGTCGACGACCTCGCCCGCGAGCACCGGGACCGAGTCGCGCAGAACGGTGGTGCTGCCGTCGTCGCCCGCGAGCTCGATGCGCAGCGAACCGGCCTCGGCGATGACCGCGGACTTTTCGGTGGAGCGGAAGTCGTCGACGCCCATGGTGGCGACGTTCGTCTTCGAATCGGCCGTCCAGGCGCCCATGCGGTGCGGGTGCGTCTTGGCGTAGTTCTTGACCGAGGCGGGGGCGCGGCGGTCGGAGTTGCCCTCGCGCAGCACCGGGTTCACGGCGCTGCCCTTGACCTTGTCGTAGCGCGCGCGGACGTCCTTGTCCTCATCGGTCTGCGGGTCGTCCGGGTAGTCCGGCAGTGCGTAGCCCTGGGCCTGCAGCTCGGCGACGGCAGCCTTCAGCTGCGGGATCGAAGCCGAGATGTTCGGCAGCTTGATGATGTTGGCTTCCGGCGTCTTGGCCAGGGCACCGAGCTCGGCGAGCGCGTCGTCGATGCGCTGGCTCTCCTGGAGGTACTCGGGGAAGACGGCGATGATGCGCCCGGCCAGCGAGATGTCGCGGCTCTCGACATTGACCCCGGCCGTCGAGGCGTACGCCTGGACCACGGGCAAGAACGAATAGGTCGCCAGGGCCGGAGCCTCGTCGGTGTGTGTGTAGATGATGGTCGAGTCAGTCACCCTGTGCTCCGCTCCACGTCTGCAACATTGCTTGACATCAAGATATCTCGTGATCGCCGGCGGCTCGACAGGGCCCTGCCCCCTTGTCCGGGCGCGACCGTCACGGGCTCCGGGTTCAGGGACGCCCCGACGGCGGGACCTGCTCCCCGGGCGGCACCGGCCCTGGCGCGGTGCCGTCACCGAACGGGCGTCCGCCCAGCTCCTCCCGGTGGTGCGGCGTGAGCCAGCCCGACAGGTCGGGGCCGACGGGCTCGATGCCGGTGGGGTTGATGCCGCTGTGGACCCGGTAGTAGTGCTGCTTGATGTGGTGGAAGTCGACCGTGTCTCCGAAACCGGGCGTCTGGTACAGGTCCCTGGCGTACGCCCACAGAACGCGGTCCTCCGCCAGCTTCGAGCGATTGCACTTGAAGTGTCCATGATAGACAGCGTCGAACCGCACCAGTGTGGTGAACAGCCTGATGTCCGCTTCGGTGACTGATGCGCCGACGAGGTAGCGCCGGTCCGCGAGGCGTTCGGACACCTGGTCCAGGCGGCAGAACACATCCTGGTACGCAGCCTCGTACTCGGACTGTTCCGCTGCGAACCCCGCGCGGTACACGCCGTTGTTCACATCGCGGTAGATGCCGTCCATGACCTCGTCGATCTCGTCACGCAGGCGTTCGGGATACAGGTCGGGCGCGCCCTCCCGGTGCAGCGCGGTCCATTCGGTCGCGAAGTCCAGCGTGATCTGCTGGTAGTCGTTGGTCACGAGCCTGCCGCTCGGTACGTCGACGATCGCAGGAACACTGACCCCGCCGGGATGGTCCGGCTCCCGGGCGTCGTACGCCTCGCTCAGGTACGTGATGCCGAGCACCGGATCCCGGCCGCCCCGGTCCAGGGTGAAGCGCCAGCTGCGGTCGTCCTGGATCGGATCGGCGACGGCCAGCGACAGGGCATCCTCCAGTCCGAGGAGTCGCCGGGAGACGAGGGAACGGCTCGCCCACGGGCAGGCGCGGCTGACGACCAGCCGGTAGCGGCCGGCCTCGACGGGCCAGCCGTCCCGGCCGTCGGCGGTGATGCGGTCGGCGAAGTGGCTCCTGGACCGTTTGAATGCCTTGTGGCCGTAGGCCGCGTTGCCGTCGGTACCCGCACCGGTGGTCGTGCCGGTCTCGCGCTGCTTCATGGCGTTCTCCCTAGGTTGGTGTGCTCCCCGCGGACGGCCTGCGGGCGGACCGATGGATGCGCATCCGGCTGCGGCGCTCCCCGCGTACATCCGCCAGCCCGATGATCAGAGCGACGACGACGAAGGCGACCGCGACGACGAGTCCGTGGTAATACGCGACGGCCCACCCGTCCCCGCCCAGTTGCGCGAAGAACATCGAGCCGACCGCGGCGATCCCGATCGCCGAACCGACGCGCTGGCCGGTCTGCAGGGTTCCGCCCGCGCTCCCCGCACCGGCCACCGGAACCTCGGACAGGGTCAGTGTCTGGTTCGGGGCGATGACCAGGCCGCTGCCGAGACCGGCCAGCAGCAGCGGGGCCGCCGTCGCCCACCCCACACCCCGGCCCGGCACGAGATGCACGGCGAGCGCGGTGACCGCCAGCCCGAAGGCCACCGTCGCCAGCCCCGCGACGACGAGCGGCCGCCCGAACCGGCCGACGAGCCGGCCGCCGGGGCTTGCCGCGACGGCCGCGCCCACGGCGAAGGGAGTGATGGCGAGTCCCGCCTGCAGGGCGGAGTAGTGCAGGCCGCTCTGCAGATAGAGCGTGGTGATGAAGAAGATCGAGGTGAATCCGGCGAAGTACAGCAGGATCAGCAGACAGCCCAGCCAGTAGGAGCGGACCCGGAACAGCGACAGGTCCACGACGGGCTGGGTGCCGCGCCTGCCGCACCAGGACTCCCATCCGACGAAGGCGGCGAGCAGCAGAGCGGCGCCCACCAGCAGGAGCCACTTCCGGTCTCCGGGCCACTGCTGCGACTGGACGAAGGGCAGCAGCAGAGCGAGCACCCCCGCACCGAGGAGGAGCACACCGAGCGGGTCGAGGTCGCGCAGGCGCACCCGTCCGGCCGAGGGGGTGTCCGGGAGCAGGCGCCGGGCGAGCATGAGGCAGGCGGCACCGAGCGGCAGGTTGACGTAGAACACCCAGCGCCACCCCTCCTCGGCACCGGCCGCCTGGATCAGCAGCCCTCCCGACAGCGGGCCGACGGCGGTGGAGATGCCGACCACCGTGCCGAACATGCCGAAGGCCCGACCGCGCTCATCACCGGAGAACATCTGCTGGATCAATGCCGAGATCTGGGGCGAGATCATGCCCCCGGCGAGACCTTGGACGAGACGGGCGATGACCAGCCACTGGCTGGACTGCGCGACTCCGCAGGCTGCCGACGCCAGGGTGAACAGCGCCAGCCCGATCATGAACACCTCGCGGCGTCCGCGCGCGTCACCGAGCCGTCCCGCGGGGATGAGGAACAGGCCGAAGGCGAGGGAGTAGCCGGAGAGCACCCATTGCAGGTCGGACTCCGGCGTGTGGAGCCCTTCCCGGATCGACGGCAGGGCGACATTGACGATGGATACGTCGAGCAGGGTCATGAACCCGGCGATCAGACACACCGCGAGCGCCTGCCAGCGGTGCGGGTCCGGGGTGCGGGGGCCCGGGGCGGGATCACCGTCCCACCTCGCAGCACCCCAGTGACCTGCGCTCTCCACCATGGCTCGCACCCTAGGACCAAGCGCCCCCATACTCATCCCGGCAGGGCCGCGACGACGGCTATTCCGGCGTCCGTTCCAGCGGACGGGCGGCACAGGACCCGGCCGTGCCCCCGGGGAGAGGGGACACGGCCATGGCGGTCCGTGGAGGGCCCGGGACACGGCGTCCGGGAGCAGGCCGTCCGGTCGCGTCTGCTCACAGCGGCGGCGAGGCCGCGTTCATCGGTGGGCGAGCGGTCCTGGCGGGTTGCGACGTCCGGGACGTCTCGAAAGGGCCCCGCGCATGGGCTGACCGACGGGCCCGTGGATCGGACCGCCGATCCCCCCAGTCCGTCCGCTCGGAGCACGGCATGATCCGAACGAGCGCCCCTGACCCGCCCCGTGGGTTCGCCATCACCGCGAGCCATCCAGGCCGAGCGGCTCAGCGTCTATACCAGGAACGCTGCGGTGGTGGCCACGAACCGGTCGGGATCGTCGAGCCACGGAAAGTGGCCGGCTCCGGGCTGAACGACGAACTCCACGTTCGGGAAGAGCTCGGCGAATTCGGCCATCGCACGCACAGGAGCGCCCAGGTCCACTTCCCCGGCGAGCAGCAGCACCGGCGCCGCGTGCCGTGCGAGAGCCACGCGCGTGGCCTCCGGATCGAAAGCTCCTTCGGCGCCGAAGACGGCCGCGGCTTCCGCGTTCGTCTGCTTCTCCTCCGCGGCCTGATGGGCTCGGGACGCCTCGTCCCACCGCCCGTAGAAGAAGGGCGCAACGGCCTGCCAGCGGTCGTTCGTCGCCCGACCGGCGGTGATCGCCTCCAGGGCTTCGAACGCCGGCCCGAACCACGGCTGGTCCTGCCTGAGCCGCGCGGTCTCGCGGCGGACGTCTCCGGTGATCGCGACGCCGACGGCCCGGGTACTCGGTGTGATCAAAGCGAGCCTGCCGACGCGCTCCGGGTGGCGGCCGACGTACAACGCCGCCAGATTCGCGCCCGCGGAGTGCCCGATCAGATCCATGGTTTCGAGCCCGAGGTGCTCACGCAGGGCGTCCACGTCATCGACGAGCCGGTCGCAACGGTAGGAGGCGGCGTCCTGCGGGATCGCGGACTCGCCGGTGCCCCGGAGGTCCAACATGACCAACTGCCGGTGCGCGGAGAGGCCACCGAGTTCCCCGAGGTACTGGGACGCCTGCATGGGCCCCCCGGGCAGGCAGATCGCAGGAGCACCGTGTCCGTGCACGTGGTAGGCGAGTGTGGTCCCGTCATGGGCGGAGAAGGTAGGCATGGCGGGGAGCCTGTCAGCGGCGTTCGTATCGGACAACCGGGTTTCCGCCATGCCCGGAGGGCCCCTTGCACGGCAGCCTCCGCGCGCCATGAGCGACCCGTCCCCGCGCCCCCTGGAGCCCCTCCGGCATTCCGCGGAAATGAGGAGAGCGGCAGGGGGCGAGGAAGTTCCGACGGTTGCGGATCCTCGTCAGTCCCGCGAGTTGCCGAAGAGGATGCGGTAGCCGACGAGCAGGACGAGGGAGCCGCCGATCGCCGCACCCCATGTGGTCAGGTCGAAGAAGTGGTTCTCCACGGGCCGGTCGAGAAAGCGTGCCGAGAGCCAGCCACCGACGAAGGCGCCCGCGATACCGATGAGGGTGGTCCCGATCAGGCCTCCGGGATCGCGCCCGGGGAGCAGGATCTTGGCGATGACTCCGGCGACGAGCCCGAGGATGATCCAGCCGATGATGCCCATGTTCGTCGTTCCTGTCGTCGGGCCGTGCCCGGGAGAGGCAGTTCCGGGCCGGCGGCAGTACGTTGCTTGGTTGCGCAACTGTACAGATGAGGACGCGGCGCGGGCTGTGCCGGTTGCGCGATGAACGACCTTGCATCAGGACTCTCAAGTCGCGTCCGGAAGGCCGGAGTTCCCTCGGGTCGTCGGCGGTGCGGGGCGCGAACCGGGCCGTCGACGTCAGCGGCCGGCCTCGCCCGGGACCTCTGAGGGCGGCACAGGGCCTTTCGTTGGGATCAGGCCCGATCGGCGAGCGGGGCCCGGTGCCGTGGACGGCCAGGCGGCGGGTCGTCCTCGCGCCGGACGTACGTGGACGACTGCGGCAACGCGCCGAGCGTGCGTGCCGGGCGTCGCACGACAGACGGCAGCTTGAAGAAAGACACCGCCTAGACTGGGGAGGTTCACAAGGGACCCTGCGGAGATGGGAGTGACTGGCGGTGGCGACAGGCGTCGACAGCTTCGAGGACCCGTCCGCCGAGGTGCTCGCGGAGGCGGCCGCGGCGTTCGGGCTGCTGGCGTCCTCGGCACGGCTGCACATCATGTGGGCACTGGCTCAGGGCGAGAGCGATGTGACCGGCCTCGCGGAGCGGGTGGGTGGCGCGCTGCCCGCCGTCAGCCAGCACCTGACGAAGCTGAAGCTCGCGGGACTCGTACGTTCGCGTCGCGAGGGCCGGCGGATGGTCTATTTCGTGGACGACCCGGACATCGTGACCGTGGTGCGGCTGATGGTCCGTCAATTGGCCGCACGCGCCGACACCATGTCCGAACCGGTGCGTGGGCGTCGCGGGATCGGCGCCTGAGGAATCCGAGACCGAGGCCGACCGGCGCGCTCCGCCGTGGACCGGGGCGGTCGGCGACGGGTTCGGCACCGGGACGGAAAACCCACCGCACTCCCCCGGTGGACGGCACTGCGCCGAACCTCCACTGCGGCGCTGCCGTGCGCCGAAACCGGCTGGACTCCGTAGGCTGGCTGTCGGGAGCACAGGTGACGCACGGGAGAGGCAGCGAACGGTGACGGACTCCAGAGCGCGTCGGCGATGGCTCGGGATGCTGGTACTGGTGCTCGCGGCGTGGGTCCTGGTGCGCTGTGGTCATGCGTCCCGGCCCGCGGACGGCCCGCCAACCACCCCGGCCGGCGGGTCACCGGCCTCGACCGCCGCTGCCTCACCGAGCACTCCGGCACCTGTCGAGAGCGGCCCGGACACGCCGTTGCCCGGATCCTACGATCCGGCGTTCTACGCACCGCAGGTACGCACCCACGCGACCCGGGCGGGCGTCGATCCGAAGTTGTTGATGGCGATCCTGTACAACGAGTCGTACAAACCGCACGACCCGGAGGTGGAGCGGGCCTGGCAGCGTTACAAGCCGGACGCCTCCTTCGGTATCGCGAACATGCACCGTGCGGCCTTCGACGAGACCAAGCGGCGACATGGTTTCGCGAATCGCCGGTGGGAGGAACTGCCCGACGACCGGAACCTGGCGATCGAGGCGGCCGCCTGGCATCTGCACGACCTGGCCGCGCAATTGCCGGCCCATCGGTCGGGGACGTACACGAAGGACGAACTTCTGGCGCTGGGATACAACACCGGGTCGGACAACATGCTGGCGTTCGCCCGCGGCGCTCACCCGGGCAGTCAGGCGCAGTCCTACCTGGACCGGCTGCACGCCAACTGGGGCAGGAGCGGAGAGTCCGTTTCCGCGCAGCCGTAGGAAAGGTCCCACGGATCACGCGGCGAGAGCGAGGACGCGCATCCGGGCGACGGTTCGATGTCGAGGTCCCTCTTTCGGAACTGGCCGCGTTCCGGGGCACGACCACCCGGCTGCACCCGAGGCCGGGCGGCCCTGACGTGTCGACGAGTTCCATGGGCGGACCGATGCCGTGACCGACGGACGAGCATCGGACGCTCGACGACGAGCTGGAGCTCGCGGGCGGCTGGCCCGCCGTGGTTGCCGCTCCCGGACTCTCATCGAGTCGGATACGCGTCACCGATTACACGGGTTGCACGGGCTCGACCACTCGGAAGCGCTCGGCAACGACGAGAGTCTCGTCGTCGATGACGGGGGTACCACCCAAGAACTCGCTCACGCCCTCGCTCTGGAAGAACTCTTCGTGGGCCGCCCTCCACTGCACAACATCGCAGTAGCCCCGCCCCTCGGCTCGCGCGAAGTCGTCGTCGATCTCCTTCATGGGAACGACGCGTACGTCGACGAGCTCGATCGTGACGGCCGGACGCCCCTGGGAATCGAGCACCGAGAATCGCTGACCGGTCTGCGGTACCGCCTCCCCGGCGTGCTCGAAGATTTCCAAGAGTCCCGTGAGTGCGGTCTTCCGGCCGCTCAGGATCGCCGCTACGCCACGGTCACGTTCCGGTCCGGGAAAGGCGAGTTCAAGGCTCGGAAGGTCGTCATGTCCCATCGGGAGATGGTACGAAGCCCGGTCGCATCGATCAATGGCATTGTCCCGCTCGCCCCGACCTGCCCATCGACGAGGCCTCGACGTGGGTGTGGAAGCTGTGGGTGAAGTGCCCGCAGATCGGACTGAACATGCCGTGACTTCAGTTCAGGACAAGAGCAACCGGCTACCGACGAACAGCAGCAGTGGTACGCGTTCGCCCGTGTACTGACCCAGCTGCCCCGCCGACTGGACACCGCCCGGCGCCACCCCGCCGTCCGGCCGGGGCTGAGCCTCGCCCACTTCCCCTCGCGTTCACCCGCCCGCCCGGCAGGGACCGCACCACCCCACGTCAAGGAGCACTGCCATGCCCACGATCGCCATCCTCGGAGCCGGACCGGGTCTGGGCGTGGGCCTGCCCATCGCCAAGGTCTTCGGCAGTCACGGCTCGACGTCGCCCTGATCTCCCGTACCAAGGACGATCTCGGTGTGAGACGGCGTCCGTGTCTGCTTGCGGCGGCGGTGTTCAGCGACCCGTGCACGCGACGCGCAGGTGGTCGAGCAGTAGCGGCGCGGGCTCCCCGGGCCGGTGCCGAGGTAGAAGTTGCGGCAGTTCGAAGCCGCGCATTCGCCCCAGGTGGCCCGGCCGTGCTCGGTGAGGATCTGGGCCAGGGCCAGGGCGCTGGAAGCCAGGAACCAGTGGGCCCAGTCGGCGTCGTGGTGGTCGACGTGCAGGTGCCAGGGGTGGCCGTCGTGCCGGGACAGCCGGGGGGCGGTGGCGTACTCGGCCAGCATCTCGTTGAGGACGACGGCCGCCCGGTCGGTGTCGCTCTCCGCGAGGACGCCGGACATGCGGACCGCGGCGTCCCGCAGCGCCCGGAGGTCCGCGTCGGTCAGTGCTGCTTCGGTCAGGTCCTCCGGGGCCTCACCGTGGCGCGCGAGGACCTCCACGGCCACGCTGCGGGGCAGGTCAGGAGTGGCCCGTACGGCGTTTGTGATGTCGATCAGGCGCTGGGCGACCACGAAACCCTGACCGCCCATGTCTGCCCTCCTCACATCTGTGCGCCGGGCGGCGATGCCCGCTGCGCATTCCCGTGGTCTACTGTAACGCCTTTCAGGCATATCCCGTTACATCTAGGAGACGGCCATGCCCAGGCCTTCAGGAGTGCTGCGATATCTGATGACCGCGTTCTCCGCACGGATGGCCGACGAGGGCATGGCCGTGGCAGTCGTGACGCTCGCCGCGTACCGCACCGGCAGTGCGGCGCAAGGAGCGTTCGTGCTGACGGCCTGGATGGCACCGCACGTCCTGGCGGCCCCGCTGACCGGTGCGGTGGCAGCTCGGGCGCACCGGCCCCGGGTCTTCTACGTCGGCGCGCTCGGCGGCTTCGCCCTGACGATCTCCGCGCTGGCGATGAGCATCGGACGCGCTCCCCTCCCCGTGGTGCTCGCCGTCGCAGCGGCAGGGGGCTGCTGCGGACCGGCCGTCTCCGGAGGGCTCTCCAGCCTGATCACGCGGCTGCTGCCGGCGGGCGCGGAGCGGGACCGCGCCTACTCGTGGGATGCCGCGATCTACAACGCAGCCGCCGTCGCCGGCCCAGGAGCCACCGGACTGGTCTCCGCAGCGCTCTCCCCGACCACGGCCGCGCTCATGCTGTCGGCAGCCGCGGCCTGTGCCACGGCGCTGATGGCACTGCTCCCGCTGCGCCCCGATACCGCTGCCGCGCGGGTCTCACCGGCACGCCTTCGCCAGGACCTGGCCGCCGGTGCGAGGACCGTCCTGCGAGAACAGGAGCTGCGCGCCGTCACCGCCGCGACCTGTCTGGCCTTCATCGGCATCGGCGCGCTCACCACGACCAGTGTCCTTCTCGCCGAGAGCCTGGGAAGCGCGGGAGCGGGCGGCCTGTTGATGACCGCGTTCGCGGCCGGAGCCCTGGCCGGGACGCTCGGGATCGCCCGTCTGCGACACGCGGCCGCCCCGCAGCGGCTGGCTCTCATCGGCCTGCTCGGTACCGGCACGGGGCTGGCCGCTGCCGCTCTCGCCCCTTCGGTACCCACAGCCGCAGCCTCCTTCACCGTGGCCGGGGCATGCGACGGCCTCGTACTCACAGCGACCCTCCGTATCCGCGCCGACCACTCGCCACCGCAATGGCGGACCCAGGTGTTCACCATCGGCGCCGGGCTGAAGATCTCGGCCGCCGCCCTCGGTTCCGTCCTCATCGGGCCGGCCACCACCGGCGCCGCACACTGGTATCTGACCGGTATCGCCCTCCTGCAGGCAGCAGGAGCACTGCTGTACACACTGATCCGGCGAAGCAATCGAGCAGATCCTCGGCCACCGGCCGGAGCGGCGGTGGCCGACGACTGCCCCGGCCCCGGGCAGCCGGGTGACCGTCTTGCGTGAGGCGATGTGGGGACGGGCCCTGGCAACGCGCGTCCTTGGCACGGTCGACGACCTCGGCGCTCCTTCGCCGGTGCAACATGCTCGGGTCCACGCCGGGGAGTTGGCGTACTGGGTCAGCTTCGACGAGCCGGAGTTCGACAGCGGCGGCAGCGGCCCCTGCCGCCAGGCCATGGTCCGGGGCCGGTACCCGCGCCTGGAACCGGCCTCGGAGGAGTAGCACGCTCGACATCCGGCCTGCGCTCCGCGGCCGACGCTCGCCGACAGCGGGGAGACGCGGGTCACATTCGTTCATGTCACAGGAGGCCGGGCTACCTCGTCTCTGGGGATGAAGCCACGGACGACCACCAAGGAGCACACCATGGACGCGCGACTGAACTACTTTGCCAGCCCGACCGCCGGAAAGGCGCTCAAGTACTTCATGTCGGCGGGCAAGACTCTCAAGGATTCGCCGCTGCCGGCCGCGACACAGGAGCTGGTGGCGCTGCGCGTGAGTCAGATCAACGGATGCGCCGCATGCATCGACATGCACACCAAGGAGGCCGCTGCTGCCGGCGAGACCTCGGTGCGGCTGAACCTCGTCGCGGCGTGGCGGGAGGCCACGGTCTTCACCGAGGCCGAGCGTGCCGCGCTGGAGCTGGCGGAAGAGGGAACCCGGGTCGCCGATGCGGCCGGTGGGGTCGGCGACGAAGTGTGGGCGTACGCCGCTGAGCACTACGACGAGGAGCAGCTCACCGCCCTGGTGGTCCTGGTCTCCTTCATGAACTCGGTGAACCGGCTGAACATCATCGCCCAGCAGCCGGCCGGGAATTACCAGGTCGGGCAGTTCCACTGAGAGGTGGAAGGGGAGATGTCGGGCTGCGGCGGGCTCGGCCCTGCCCGCCGTGTCGGCATCGCCGGTTCTGGTGCCGGTGACCGCCGGGTTCGCGGGCACTACTCTGCCTGCGGATGATCAACGGGAGACGCCTGTGCCCACGGGTGCGGCCGGGCGTGAGGCCGTCAAGGGAAAGGGGTTCGGCGTGAGCAAGGTCGAGGAGTTCGAGGAGCTGCGACCACTGCTGTTCTCGATCGCCTATCGGATTCTGGGCAGCGTGTCCGAGGCCGAGGACGCGGTGCAGGAAACATGGCTGCGCTTTGACGGTTCCTCGACCCGGCCCACGTCGACCAAGGCTTTCCTGTCGACCGCGGTGACACGGATCTCGATCGATGTGCTGCGCTCCGCACGGGTGCGACGGGAGGAGTACGTGGGCCCGTGGTTTCCCGAGCCGCTGTTGAGCGATCCGTACCAGGATCCGGCCCGGTCGGTGGAGCTGGCCGACTCGGTGTCGATGGCGGCGCTGCTGTTGCTGGAGCGGCTCAGCCCGCTGGAGCGGGCGGTGTTCGTGCTGCGGGAGGTCTTCGCCTTCGGGTTCGAAGAGGTCTCCGCGGCAGTGGGGCGTTCGGAGGCGGCATGCAGGCAGTTGCTGGTGCGGGCACGGCGCCACATGGAGGCCGGGCGGCCACGGTTCGAAGCGGACCGGCAGGAGCGGCACGTGCTGGCGACGCGGTTCTTCGACGCGCTGAAGAGCGGCGATGTGGGTGGGCTGCAGAACCTGCTGGCCGCCGACGTGCAACTGGTCGGGGACGGCGGAGGCAAGGCCCCGCAGCTGGCCAAGGCCGTCATGGGCGCGGAAAATGTGGCCCGTGTGCTGGGTACGGTCTTCCCCTTGATGAGCCGGATCGACGTGACGTTCGCGCCGTACGAGGTCAACGGCCGGCCCGGCGCGATCTTCCGCGACCGGGACGGCAAGGTGCTCCACGCCCTGGCCCTCGACGTGCTCGACGGACAGATCCAAACCATCCGCGCGGTGATCAATCCCGACAAGCTCGGCCACATCGGGCCGGTCGCCGACGCCTGGGCCATCGACCGCGAGGTGAAGCAGGCCCGCCGACAGGTGAACTGGCCTCGGGAGCGATGTGGATCGGCTCGTTCACCGGCAGCCCATGTCAGCGGCCACAGGGGGACAGTTCGCCCGTCGGGCGAGGGTGCGGCTGTGCGGACGGCACGCCGACGCCCTCGCGGCGCAGCCGAGGCACCGCCTCGCCGGAGCCGCGGGCACGCGGGCGCAGCCCGCTGATCCGGCCTGATCCAAACGAAAGACCCTACGTCGCATCGGCGTCGAACGGCGTCCGGTCGGGCGCTGTCCTGCCTCCTTCCTTGCTGAAAGACACGGCGCCCGGCGCCCTGGAGGGCGGGGCGGCTCCCGACGGGGAACTCTCCGCGGCCTCGGCATCGGCTGTGTCGCGGATTGCTTCGGCGACCTCCGTCAGTTCCTGCCTGGGGTCGAGAGCGCTGCGGAGCTCGTCGAGTCCGAGGCCGTCGCCGTTCAGGACGTGCTTGCGCACGAGCGTCTTGGGGTGGAGATCCTCGAACTCGAAATCCTGGAACTCCGGCCCGAGTTCGGAACGGATCTCCTGCTTCGCGTTCTCGGAGAACTGCCGGAACTTACGGATGAAGCCCGTCACGTTCTGGATGAGCTCCGGCAGCTTGTCCGGGCCGAAGAGAAGAGTGGCAAGACAGACGAGTGTGATCAGTTCCAGCGGACCCACATCAGAGAACACCGTGCCGCTCCTTGAGCCCTCCCCGCTCGGACGCTTCGGGCGCCGAGCGGCAGGCTGGTCGCATTTCTACAGTTTGAAAGTTGGGGAACGCCGCAATTGTCGGCATCGATCCATTGCCCGACACCCGGCGACCGGCACGTCGCACGTCGCACGCCGCGAGTCACGTCGACCCGCAACTCGCGCCCGTCACCGGTCACCGGCCAGCCGCGCCGAGCCGCATCGAGCCGCGTCCCAGCTGAACGATCGCGCGTTCTGCACCGACCGATCACGGCGATGGCTCCGCTCCGTCGAGGGCTGCCCTGTCCCCTCGCGCGAGCGTGCGATTGCGCGCCTCACCAGTCTCCGCCGCCGAAGTCACCTCCGCCTTCGAAGCCGCCCCCTCCGAAGCCACCCCCGAAATCACCCGGGTCGAAGTCGGCTCCGGTGAACTCCCCGCCACCGAGGGCGTTTTCGGCGGGCGTGGTGTCGGCGAAGGCAGAGGGTGCGCTGAGCATCGAGCCCAACATCGTGCCCGCGAGCAGACCACCGACGATTCCGCCGACGCCTCCGAAGTAGCCGCCCGCCCAGGGCGCGTAGGCAGGTCCGGCGTTCCAGTAGGGCTGAGGGCCCTGCGCCGTCTGCACCTGACGGGTCATCGGCTCATGACCGGCCGCGAGAAGCCCGGCATCGGCCTCGCAGACGGGCACATCGCGCGGCGTGCCACCCGGCGGCGCCCAGAGCGCGTCCACGGCCGACGGACCGTGGCGGGGGTCGAAGAAGCAAGGGGCGCGGCGTGCGGGCACCGGGGTTCCGGCACGGCGCGCCGCGAGGGTGGCGAGCCCGTACCGGCCCTCTTCGATTGCTGCGGTCACCGGTTGGACGTCCCGCGGCCCGGCGGCCACGGCCATCAGCTCCTTGGCCTTGTCGTACATGTCCAGCGCGTGGGAGTAGTCCTGCCGCATCGCGTCGTCGGCGCCGGGCTCCGACGGATGGAAGTCGAGTCGTTCCAACTCCTCACCGAAGGCGGTGATGTCCTCGTCGACGACGACCCGAAGGGCTTCCAGTTCGGCGTGTCGGCGCTTCTTCTCGGAGCGACGGTAGAGGGCATATCCTCCGCCGCCGACCACCGCGACCGCCCCGAGGGTGAGCAGCACTCCCCCGCCGCCACCCTCGTCATCGTTCCCGGAGTCGCTCCAGACAGTCGGCGCCCGCCCCTTGGCCTGCTCAGTGGCCTGGTCGACGAAGGAGGTGAGGAGCCCCTCGGGATCACCGGAGTGCGAGCGTTTGACGGCGCCGGTGAGATTGGCGACCGCGTTGCGGGACATCACCGAGGAGTCCGCGTTCGCACGGAAGCCGTCGCCGAGGCGGACGGCGTACAACCCGGCGATGCCGACTCGGGTCCGCAGGTCCCGCATCAGGGTCTCGGGACGAAACTCGGCGGACTCGGGCAGCACTGCGACGAAGACGGGCTTGTCCGCACCCTCGATCTTCTTCACGAGGTCTTCGGCGCCGGTCTCGGAGAGCTGATCCCGGGCGCGCGCATCAACGTACACGGGGCTCTTCCTCAGGGCTTCGGCCACGTCGTCGAGGCCGCTGCTCCCGGCAGCCTGCGCCCGGAGGGGCGTGAGCACCGCACAGGCCATCAGGGCGAGAACCGCCACGACCAGGACCGGGCCGAGTCGTGACAGCGCTCGGCGTACGACAGTCATGGGCAGTTCCTCCTCCGTGCGGCGGATTGCGCCACTCACAGTTGCTCAGTTGCGTAATATAGCAACTATCGCGACCCGTCCGACCGTGGCGGCTGCACCAACACGATTAAGGGATTGCGCAATCCGGGAATCATCGTGAGCAACCGCTGAGCGCACTTCACCGACTAAGGAAGACTCGTGGACCGTCCGGATCACCTACGGGCAGAGGACCTGCCCACATTCGAACGCATCCTGGATCAGGCACTGAACTCCCCCACGATCCAAGAGGAGAGGCACCGTACCCCCGGAGCTCTCAACAACGAACAGCTGCGTACCCGAGCACTCGGCGCGCGCGCCGCCATCGCCGCCTCGGCCGCCTCCGAGTACCGCGTCTACCGCCAGGTGCTCGATGGCGCGGCCTCGTCGGACACGACACGTCGTCGCACACGGCGTGAATCCGACGGCGCGGCAGCCACCAGAAGCAGCACTCTGCAGGCGGTGGCCGTGCTGGTACCGGGCCTGTCCGCAACGGCTGCCGCGGTCTTCGGCTTGATCGGCTTCGCCTTTCGGGCGGTCGGCATGCACTCACACCTTGCCGACGTCATGCTCATCGCCGGTCTGGCGGCGGCAGGCGTGGCGGTGGCGACGGTACTCGCCGGTCTCGTCTGGCTCCTGGTGGTCGCGACGCGAAACCGCTCGACGGCCGACGGCACGGACCCCGAGCTGACCCATGCGCGCGCCGCGTGGCAGGAGACACTGCTCGAACGCGGGATTCTTCCCTTTCTGTCCGAGTCGCTCCAGCCCATGTCTCCCGGCGGCGCGGGTCATACGAACGTAACGGCCACATCACCTGCGGCGGACGGCGCGAAGTTGGTGCCGGAGCCGCGAAGGGGTCCGGGCTTCAGCGCCCCCGACTTTTCGAGTCCCGACTTCTCCGGACCGGAACCACCCGGTACGGACTGATCAGCGCCGAGCCTCGCACGATGATCAGCACGGAGGGCGGCGATTGTTGCGGGGCGGACGAAGGACGGCTCGGGAGAGACAGGTGAGACGGGGGTACGGGCGACAGGGGGGCAGCGGAGGCGTCGGACGAGGGGGTGGGCCGCGCCGGGGCTCCAACTGCACGACGCGGCAAACGGGACGTGCCGACGGGCCCGCCCCGGTCGTTTCGACGGCAACGGGTTCACCGGCGGGGCCCTGTACCTGCGCACGTCACCGTCCCGGTTCGGGGCCGCCTGCCGGCGCGGGGAACCGAGCCGCTTCATGCCACCGCACGAGAACGGTCGTCACGCTCCTTCCTCCCGTCCGCGTCAGGGTGAATGGGCGTTCCCGAACCGGTCAGCGGAAGCCCTGTCCCGGCCCGGCGCGCCGCCACGATCTCCGCCGCGATGGACAGGGCCGTCTCCTCGGGGGTGCGGGCGCCGAGATCGAGGCCGATCGGGGAGCGCAGGCGGTCCAACTCCCCTCTGGTGAGACCGGCTTCGCGCAGACGTCGCTCGCGGTCCTCGTGGGTGCGCCGTGAGCCCATCGCACCGACGTACGCGACCGGCAGCCGCAACGCCGCCTCCAGCAGAGGAACATCGAACTTGGCGTCATGGGTGAGCACGCACAGGACGGTTCGTTCGTCGGTCACGGTGCGCCGGAGGTAGCGATGCGGCCAGTCGACCACGAGGTCGTCGGCCTCCGGGAAGCGGACGCGGGTGGTGAAGACCGGCCGGGCGTCGCACACGGTGACGTGGTAGCCGAGGAACTTGCCCACTCGTACGAGCGCCGTCGCGAAGTCCACGGCGCCGAAGACGATCAACCGGGGCGGCGGCACCTTCGACTCCACGAACACCGTCACACCGTCCGGGCAACGTGATCCGTCCTCCGAGAGTTCGACGGAGCCGGTGCGGCCGGTGTCCAGCATCGCGCGGGCCTCCGCCGCCGCGGTCCGGTCCAGTTCCGGATGTCCGTCGAGACTGCCCTCGTACGAACCGTCGGGGTGGACGAGCAGCGCCCCACCGAGCAGTTCGTCCGGTCCCCGGGCCACCCGGACGAGCGCCGACGTCTCCCCTCGGGCCGCGGCCGTAACCCCTGCCCGAAGCACCGGAGCGTTCCCTCGCACCGGCGTGACCAGGACGTCGAGGACGCCCCCGCAGGTGAGCCCCACCGCGAAGGCGTCCTCGTCGCCGTAGCCGAACCGTTCGCGTACCGTCCGGCCGTCCTGGAGCGCCTGGACGCACAGGTCGTACACCGCGCCTTCCACGCAACCGCCGGAGACCGATCCGATGACGGTGCCGTGACCGTCCACGGCCAGGGCCGCACCGGGACCGCGCGGCGCGCTGCCGTCGACGGCCACGACGGTGGCGACGGCGAAGTCCCGGCCCTCGTCGAACCAGCGGTTCAGCTCCTCGGCGATGTCAAGCACTCCGGGTTCCGCCCTCCGCCCGGCTCAGGGCTTCGTCCACCGTGCGACCCGTGATGTCATCCGTCGCCCGCTTCCGGGCTTCGTCCGCCGCGCGCAGGACGCGGTCCGGACGGATCGGCAGGCTCCGGTGGCGTACGCCGGTCGCATGCCACACCGCGTTGGCGACAGCGGCGGCGACGCCGACGATGCCGATCTCGCCGATGCCCTTGATCCCGACCGGGTCGCCCGGAACGGGGTCGTCCACCCAATCCGCCTCGATGAGCGGCACGTCGGCGTGCGAGGCGAGGTGGTATCCGGCGAGGTCGGCGCCGACGAGACCGCCGGAGGCCTCGTCCCTGATCGCCTCCTCGTGGAGGGCCATGGACAGTCCCCAGGTCATCCCGCCGATGAACTGGCTGCGGGCGGTGAGGGGGTTGACGATGGTGCCCGCGGCGAAGATGCCGAGCAGTCGGCGCACGCGTATCTCACCGGTGGTGACATCGACCGCGACTTCGGCGAACTGCGCTCCGAAGGAGTGCCGTTCCTGCTTCGCGAGGGCGCCGATGGCCTCGGCCGTGTTCGACCGTGCAGTGATCCCCTCGGGCGGAATGCCGCCTCCGAGGGCCAGCCGCTCGCGCAGGTCGCCCGCGGCGAGCGTCACCGCCCACGCCCAGGAGCGTGTGCCCATCGAACCCCCGGCGAACATCGCCGGGCCGAGGTCGCTGTCCGCGAGGCGCACACGGACCTGGTCCGGATCCACCTCCAGCGCGTCCGCGGCCACCAGGGTGATCGCGGTCCGTGCCCCGGTCCCGATGTCCGCCGCGTTGATCCGTACGGTGAAGGTTCCGTCCGCCTCCGCGGTCACCGCGGCCGTGGACGGTCCGGCTCCGGAGGGATAGGACGCCGCTGCCGTCCCGCTCCCGAGCAGCCAACGCCCCTCACGGCGCAGGCCGGGACGCGGGTCACGATCCGCCCAGCCGAACCTGCGGGCCCCCTCCTCGAAGCAGGCGAGCACATTGCGGCTGCTGAACGGCAACCCCGACACGGGGCCCGTCCGGGGTTCATTGCGTGCGCGCAGTGCGATCGGATCCACGCCGCACTTCTCGGCCAGTTCGTCGAGGGCCGATTCGAGGGCGAAGGAACCCGGCGCCTCGCCCGGAGCGCGCATCCAGGACGGGACCGGCACGTCGAGCCGCACCAGCCGGTGAAGCGTGTGATGCGCGTCGGCGTCGTACATCACGCGTCCCAGCACGGCGCTCGACTCGACGAATTCGTGCACGGTCGACGTGAGACTCTGCGCTTGGTGATCGAACGCGCGCAGCCGGCCGTCCACGTCGGCGCCGAGTCGGATCCGCTGCGCCGTGGGACTGCGGTAGCCGACGAGAGAGGGCATCTGACGACGAGTCAGTACGACGCGAACCGGTCGCCCGAGCACGGTGGCGGCCATCACGGCAGCCACTTGATGGGGGCTCAGCCCCTTCGACCCGAACCCGCCGCCGACATGCTCGGACCGCACCCGGATGGAGGCCGGGTCGAGGGAGAACAGCTGCGCGAGTTCGCTCGCCACCCAGGTGCTGCCCTGGTTGGAGTCGACGACGTCGAGCCGGCCGCCGTCCCAGCGAGCCGTCGCCGCGTGCGGCTCCATCGGGTGGTGGTGCTCCTCCGGAGTGGTGTACTCCTCGTCCACGACGAAGTCGGAGGCGTCGAGCTGGGCTTCCAGGTCACCCTTCTCCGTCTCCGCCCGGACCATCGGATTGTCCTGCGGTGTGTACGTACCCGGGCGTCCGGCGAAGAACGCGACATCGTGCGGTTCCTCATCGTATCGGACCACCAGCGCCTCGGCTGCCTCCCTGGCCTGCTCGGACGTCTCGGCCACGACCAGCGCCACCGGCCAGCCCACGAAGGGCACACGATCGTGCTGGAAGATCCCGAGGACCGGGCTCGGCCGGCCCAGCATCCCCACGTAGTCGGTTTCGACGCGCGGGGCGTTCCCGTGATGCAGCACGGTGAGGACACCGGGCATGGCCAGGACGGGTGCGTCCTCCACCGACCGGATACGGCCACGGGCCACGGTCGACAGCACCAGCCACCCGTGGGCGAGGTCGGCGAAAGGAATCTCTCCGGCATATCGGGCCGCCCCGGTGACCTTGTCGCGGCCCTCCACGCGGGCGTGGGCGGAGCCCACGGCTCCCGTCACGACGGCGCTTTTGGTCGTCGTGGTCATCGGGCGGCCTCCTCGGCAAGTTCGGTCAGTACGGCCACGACGAGATTGCGCATCAAGGTCACCTTGTATCCGTTCTCGGGAAGCGCCTCGGCGGCCGCCAGTTCGGCATCCGCGGCAGCTGCGAACGCCTCCGCGCCCACCGGACCGCCCAGCAGCGCCCGCTCGGCCGCACGGGCCCGCCAGGGCCGGGACGCGACCGCCCCGAAAGCGAGGCGCACATCACGTACGGCATCGTCCTGGACTTCCAGCGCGGCGGCGATCGAGCCGATCGCGAACGCATACGAGGCACGCTCGCGCACCTTCCGGTACCGCGAGCGGGCGGCGACCGGGGACGGCGGCAGCGTGACGCCGGTGATCAGCGCACCGGACGGAAGAGCAGTCTCGATGTGCGGGGTGTCGCCCACGGGCGGATAGAGCTCAGTGATCGGCAACTCGCCCGTACCGTCCGCCGTTTCGTACGAGACGACGGCGTCGAACGCGGCCAGCGCGACCGCCATGTCCGAGGGGTGGGTGGCGACACAGTGCTCGGAGGCGCCGAGGATCGCGTGATTGTGGTGCTCGCCCACGATGGCGGGACAACCGCTGCCGGGAACACGCCTGTTGCACGGTTTGCCGAGGTCGGTGAAGTAGCCGCAGCGGGTCCGTTGGAGTAGATTTCCGCCGACCGTGGCCATGTTGCGCAGCTGCCCCGAGGCTCCTGCCAGGACCGCCTGCGCCAACGCCGGGTAGTGGCGCCGCACTTCGGGATGCGCGGCCAGATCGCCATTGGTGACGGTCGCACCGATGCGCAGCACGCCGTCCCGAGCGAACTCGATTCCATCGAGCGGGAGTTCGCGTACGTCGATGAGCAGCGCCGGCCTTTCCACGCCGGCCTTCATCAGGTCGATGAGATTGGTACCGCCGCCGAGGAACCGGGCGTCGGGGTCGGCACCGATCAGGGCGACCGCTCCGGCGACGTCGTAGACGCGTTCGTAGCCGAACTCCCTCATGCCGCCTCCTCCTTGCCGTCGGCCGCCTCCGCCGCCCGCGCCACCGCCTGCACGATCGCCACATAGGCACCGCAGCGGCACAGGTTTCCGCTCATCCGCTCACGTATCTCTTCGGCGGTGAGCGCGGGAACCCCCGCTTCGGGCCGGACGTCGGCGGTCACGGCGCTCGGCCAGCCCGCCGCGTGTTCCTCGATCACCGCGAGGGCCGAACAGATCTGCCCCGGTGTGCAATATCCGCACTGATAGCCGTCGAGGTCGAGAAAGGCCTGCTGCACCGGATGCAGTCGATCACCATCGGCCACACCTTCGATGGTGGTGATCGCGCGCCCCTCGGCCGCGACCGCGAGCTGAAGGCACGAGACGGCCCGCCGCCCGTCGAGCAGCACCGTGCAGGCGCCGCATTGGCCCTGGTCGCAGCCCTTCTTGGTACCCGTCAGATCGAGATGCTCGCGCAGCGCGTCGAGCAGGGTGGTGCGATGGTCGACGGGCAGTGTGTACTTCTCGCCATTGATGTTCAAAGTAATGGTGCTGGACGTCGATGGGACCATGATCAGCCTTCTTTCGCGTTGCTGATGCGCGTCGAACGAGATGATCCCGGCGGACGGTCCGGGAGGAAGGAGGTGATGTGGCCTGATGAACCGGCGACGATGATGGGCACCGATCGGCCACATGGCCGGATCTGCCACTATGGTGGACCCAAGCGGACAACCGTCCGCTTACTCATGAACTTAGCGGACAGTTGTCCGGTCAGCAAGGCCGTACTTGACCGTGATTCCGGAAGGAGGGCGAGTGCCGGAGGAGAAGAGCGTCACTCTGCGCTCGGACGCGCGACGGAATCGCGAGCGCATCCTGGAAGTCGCACTGGCCGAACTGACGGAGGCCGCGGATGCCCCGCTGAGCACGATCGCGAGGAAGGCGGGCGTCGGGCAGGGGACGTTCTACCGCAACTTCCCCAACCGCGAGGCACTCGTGCTGGAGGTGTATCGCTACGAGATGCAGCAAGTGTCCGACACCGCAGCCCAGTTGCTCCGCACCCGCACCCCCGACCAGGCCCTCAGGGAGTGGATGGACCGCCTGGCCCAGTACGCCATGGCCAAGGCCGGCCTGGCCGACGCGCTGCGCAGGACCACCAGCCGGTACGGCAGCCTGGCCCAACTGGGTCACGGCCCGGTGACCCGTGCGGTCACGCTCCTGCTGAACGCGAACGAGGAGGCCGGCACCATCCGCCCGGGACTGACGCCCGACGACTTCCTGCTCGCCATCGCCGGGCTCTGGCAGATCGACCCGCACAGCGACTGGCAGCCACGTGCGACACGCCTGCTGGACCTCGTGATGGACGGCCTGCGAGCGGGAGCTCCCGGAACGATCCGGACTGCCGGGCCAGAGGCACCCCGGTCCGAGGCAGCACCCGAGCCGGGGAACGGCCGGACCTGAGGCGGGCGGACCTTGGCCGGAGGCGCGAGCCCGAGCCGGGTGGAACCCGGGCGGGCGCGCCGCGCCCAAGAAGCGCCGAAGGCCCGGCCAACCTCCGGGACGGGTCCCGGCTCCGGACCGGCCGTCCTCGTCCCGCTGGGTGGGCCGCCTCCGCCCCGGTCCTCCTCGCTCAGCCCACCGCCACCGGCGACGACCCGCCCACCACTGCCACGCGCGGTGCCCCCGTACCGTCCGCGGGGACGGTCCAGACGTCGCTCGCCCGGCCGGCCCCGCCCGGCAGTGCGTAGGCGACGGTGCCGTCGTCCAGCCAGGCTGCCTGGTCGTCGACGCTGCGTCTCTCGGCGAGCGGTGTCTCCCGCATGGTCCGCAGGTCGAGGACGTACAGCCGCCAGGGCGCGGCCGGGTCGTCGGAAACCTTCTTCTTGAAGGCGATCCGGGTGTTGTCGGGCGACAGGGAGGGACACTCGACGTTCTGCCGCAGGGCTTTCGCCGACCAGTCGCTCATGTTCCCCTCGACGAGGTAGGTGCGCCCCTTGGTGGAGACGGTCGCGTAGAAGCGGCTGTCGTCACGAGCGAAGGTCACCCCCCAGTAGTTGACGTCGGGGGCGTGGTAGCGCGCACCGTCGATGGTGAGGGGGATCTCCTCCATGGACTTGATGAGGTAGCCGGTGCGCAGGTCCAGAACGGCGGTCCGGGTGGAGAAGGCGGTGGTGGCGTACGAGTCACCGGTGGCGAACACCGTCCAGGACAGCATCCGTCCGGAGGCGGAGACGCGGGCGCGCGTGGGCACGCCCGGCATGGTGACCCGTCGCTTCTCGCGCAGTCTGCCGTCGAGAACGATCGCATATGTCTTCGGCAGCACCCCGGGCTCGGCACGCAGGCAGAGTCCGGTGTCACCGGCGGCGTAGAACCGTTCGCAGACCGGTCCGCCGGTGGTGCGGGTGTCCGGGCCGCGGGCTCCGGGAGCACCGGCGAGCGGCTGATGCGCGACACGTCCCGTCGCCGTGTCACGGAAGTACAGTGCGGGTCCGCCGAGCGTGAACGACGCGTCTGCGACGCCGCGTCGCCCGTCCGACCGGTGCTTCGCGTGCAGGGCGTACCCGACGGAACCGCCCGCGAGGAGCAGCACCGCGGCCACCAACACGGCGATACGGGTCCGAGGGCGCAGCGGGGTCGCAGGGCTCGGGAATCCGGCACTCATGTGGTCCGCCTGTCGGGGATCTGGGCTCCCGGCTCCTCGGAGGCCGGGGTGCCGGAGGGGTTGCGTGGCAGCAGCGCCCAGCCGCCCGCGAGCGCGGCGAGCAGGGCCGATATCGCCGCCCACAGTGCGGGACGCGGCCCCCACACCGTCCACGCGGCTCCGAAACCCGCTGCGGCGAGCATCCGGGCCAGCGCCTGGCCGGTCTGGAGCAGGGCGAGTCCGCCTGCCCTGCCGTCCACGGGCAGCACAGGTCCGGCGAGGGCCATCAGCACCCCGTCGGTGGCGGCGTAGAAGACACCGAGCAGCACGAGGACGGGAACGAGGAGAAGCGGGGTCGCGCCGCCGTTCGTGGTGACGAGTGCCGCGTACACGCCGAGCAGCGCGACATGTCCGTACAGGAACGGCAATCGGCGGCCGACCCGGTCCGCGATCCGGCCCGCCGGGACCGCGAGCAGCAGGTAGCACGCCGCCGCACCGAGCGGCAGCAGCGGGAACCAGCCGATGGGGAGGTCGAGACGGCGCTGGAGCAGGAGGTAGACGAAGGCATCACCGACGGTGGCGGCGCCGAGCAGGGCGGCGGCTCCGAGGATCCGCCGGAAGGCGGAGTCGCGCAGCGCTCCGAACATCTTGCTTTTTCGGGGAGTCGGCGTCGCCGGCGGTGCTGGGCAGTTCCCGGGAACGTACAGGACGAGGAGCAGTACGCCGAGCATGCCGATGCAGAAGCTGGCGACGAACACCGCGTCGTAAGCATCGGCCGTCGCCCAGAGCAGGGCGAATGCGGCGAGCGGGCCGAGCAGGGCACCTGTGGTGTCCATCGCCCGGTGCACGCCGAAGGACCGACCGAGTGCCTCGGGTCGGCTGCTCAGCGTGATCAGCGCGTCCCGGGGGGCTGTACGAATGCCCTTGCCGATGCGGTCGGCGGCGAGGGCGGCCGCGATCCCTGCGGTGGCGCCGCCCGCGATCAGCAGGCCGAGCCGGGAACAGGCGGAGAGCGCGTAGCCGGCCCCGGCGACCCGTTTGTGGCGTCGGCCGCGGTCGGCGGCGTGCCCGCCGAGCAGTCGCACGACGGCGGCCGCGCCGTTGAACAAGCCGTCCAGGAAGCCGAATTGGAGAGGTGAGAGACCGAGTCCGAGGACGAGGTAGAGAGGCAGCACCGCGGTGACCATCTCGGAGGAGATGTCGGTGACGAGGCTGACCGTGCCGAGTGCCAGGACGGTGCCGGGGACGCGTCGGCCCGCTCCGCCGGTGCGGGGCGGGGCCGGCGCGTCCCGGCGGCCTGTGGTCGCCAGATACATCAGTGGCAGGTGTACTTCGGGCTGGTGTCCTTGGCCTTGCCGTCGGTGCCGACGTAGCTCCAGCCGTAGCCGGAGTCCGTGAAGTCCAGCTTCAGGACGCCGTATTCACCGCTGATCCGCTTCTGGCTGTTGGGCTGGACGTTCTCGATGGGGTACGGCTCGGCGCCGCCCATGCCGCCGACGATCTCGGTGATTCCGTCGGCGGTGGCCTTCCCGTCGGGGTTCTGTGGCGCGAACCGCTCGTAGTGGTGGTCGTGCCCGTTGAGTACGAGGTCGGCCTTGGCTCCGTACAGGATCTTCCAGACCGGCCTGCTGACCGGGTCGTTGCCGTGCCCGCCCGAGGAGTACAGCGGGTGGTGCCAGTAGGCGGCGATGCACGCCTTGTCGTTCTTGGCGAGGTCGGCCTTGAGCCAGTCGATCTGGGCGCTCTGGTCGAATGAGTTGGAGTCGAGCGCGATGAAGTGCCAATTGCCCTCGTCGAAGCTGTAGTAGGGCTTGCCCTGGGGATACGCGACGGCCCCGTAGTAGGCCTTGTAACCGGCCAGTGACCCGGCCGGATCGTAGGTCTCGTGGTTGCCCGGCACCGGATGCGTCTTGTTCTTGAACGCGCCCCACGTCTTGTCGTAGTAGGCCCGGTAGTCGGCGATCCGTGCGTCGTCGTACTGGTTGTCGCCCATCGTCAGATAGAACTTCGGATCGAGCTTCTGGGCCGATGCTGCGGTCTTGGGGTGGGCGCAGGCGCTGTCGGAGGCGGTGCACTGGGCAGCGATGTCACCGGCGGCGACCACGGTGAAGGCGCCGGTCTGCGGAGGGGTGCCGCCGAGCGTGCCGTACACCTCGACCTCGTGCAGCGAGTAGCCGTAGGCGGTTGCGCGCGCGGTGCCGTACACGCGCAGGTAGCGGCCCTTGCCGGAGAGGGCGGACCAGTCGTCGGTGCCGCCGTTCCCGGCCGTCTCGTCGGCGAGCCGGGTCCAGGTGGTGCCGTCGGCGGAGATCTCGATCCGGTACGCCTTGGCGTACGCGGCCTCCCAGTTCAGCGCCACCCGCGTGACATCGGCGGTGGTACCGAGATCGACACGTATCCACTGCGGGTCCTTGCCCTCGGCGCTCGCCCAGCGGGTGGCCGGGTCACCGTCGAAGGCATTCTGCGGGCCGAGACCGGAATCTTCGCTGGAGGACGCGGTGGCGGGCTTGCCGCGCGAGATGAGTGGGTCGGCGGCGGCACCGGCCCGGTCGGGGTGGACGAGCAACAGGGAGCCGACGAGGAGGAGTACGGCGGCGACGACCGCGCCCACCGTACGGCGCCGTTTGAGCATGAGGAGCGGAGCTGAGCCGATCAGTTGCATCCCTGGACTCCTGGCCTTGGGGGGTGGCGAGAGCTGGGCTTCAGTACGTGACCTCGCGTCCTTGCCCGCGTTCGGGCAGGGCGCGGCATCGTGGCGGCCGGGCCAGAGCTCTCACTGAGCGCGTCATGCCCACGGGAGGGGTCGGGCACCGCGCCAAGCCGCCATCCGGGATGCTAGCGAACAGTAAACTTTCCTACCAGTCCCCCAACTCCCTTTGCTGCAGCGGCCGTCGACGACTCGCTGCCGCCGTCCGACGACCTCGGCACATCCTGGAACGGCAGCACCGTGTCCCTGCGCTGGGTGCTGATTCACATGAGCGAGGACACCGCACGGCACGCCGGCCACATGGACATCGTCCGAGAACTCATCGACGGAGCCACGGCGACCACCCGCGCGACTGACACAGCCGTCCCGAACGCTCGCCGTGGGCAGGCGACCCGAAGGGAGCGGCTGATCAGGCCGGGGTGGTGTCCGTACCGGATGCGGGGTGCCCGCCGTCGCCGAGTTCGCGGGCGAGGCGGCGCAGGACGGGCCCGTACTCGGGATGGGCCAGAGCGAAGGCCATCTGGGCGACGAGGTAGTCCGCCGGGTTGCCGGTGTCGTACCAGCGGCCGGAGATGACCTGCCCGTACACCGCGCGGCCGGCGGCGTAGGCGTTGATGGCGTCGGTCAGGTAGACCTCGCCGTCGCGGTGCTCGTGCCAGCGCCTGGTCTGCTCGCGCAGTTCCTCGATGATGCCGGGGGTGATGACGTAGCCGCCGATGGCCGCGTACGCCGAGGGGGCGTCGGCGGGCTCGGGCTTTTCGACCAGGCCGATGATGCGCAGCAGGCCGTCGCCCAGATCCTCCTTGACCACCGGCACCCCGTAACGCTGGGAGTCGCCCGGGTCCATCGGCATGAGCGCCAGCACCGGGCAGTGGGTCGCCTCGTACGCGCGGATCAGCTGCTGGGCGCGGGGCACCTCGGCCACGAACACGTCGTCCGGCCAGAGCACCAGCATCGGCTCGTCGCCGAGGTTCCTGGCAGCATTGAGCACCGGTGTGCCGTTGCCGTACGGGCCGTGCTGGTCGAGGTAGGTGATGTGGCCCTGACGGGCCAGTTCGGCGACCTCCTCCACGGCGTCCGCGTACGCGGTCTTACCGTCGGCACGCAGCTGCTCGACCAGGGCGGGGTTGGGCCGGAAGTGGTCCTGGATCAGAGACTTGCCACCGGAGACGACGATGGTGATGTCCGTGATGCCGGACGCCACCAGTTCGCGCACGGTGTGCTCGACCACCGGCTTGTCACCGACCGGCAGCATTTCCTTGGGGGTGGCCTTGGTCAAGGGCAGGAGGCGGGAGCCGACTCCGGCGGCGGGGATGACCGCCCTGCGGATCGTCGGGGGCATCAGGTCTCTCTCGTCGAACGGCACTCCGCGCCGGACGGCGCGGCATCCTCCGACGCTACCAACGCTCCGGCCCACGACCGGGCGACAATCACTGATCCGGACCGATCCGGCGATCACCTGCACAGGAATAAGCCGGTGTGCTTCGTCACCGCGCAGCACCCGCTCGTGCAGATCGCCTCGGTGACCCGGGGGCGCACCCGCTCGCGCAGCTCCGCGAAGAAGCTCTCGGCAGACCGGCCAGTGCGCAGCCGGTCGCCAGGGACGGGGATCCGGAGCGCGACGTCCCCGCGCCGAGGACGGTCATCTGCCGAATCGCCGTTCGCGATTCGCGTACGAGCGCAGTGCGCGCAGAAAATCGAGGTGCCGGAATGCCGGCCAGTAGCAGTCCACCCAGTGCATCTCGGCGTACGCGGACTGCCAGAGCAGGAAGCCGGACAGCCGCTGCTCGCCGGAGGTCCGGATGATGAAGTCGGTGTGGTCGGCGGTTGGCGAGTACAGGTGGCGGGAGATGTCCTCGATCTCGAACCGCTCGACCAGTTCGGCCGGGTCGCCACCGGCTGCCATGTGTTCCTCGAAGGCGCTTTTCACTGCGTCGACGATCTCGCGTCGGCCGCCGTAGCCGACCGCGACGTCCACTTTGAGCCCGCCGCACCCGGCCGTTGCGGCGGCGGCCTCCTTGAGCACACGGGAGCTGGCGGGGGGCAACATGTCCAGCGAGCCGATCACCTGGACCTCCCAGCGACGGCCTTCGGCCGTGATGTCCCGGACGGTCTCTTCGATGATCTCGATCAGCGGGCCGAGCTCCTCGGCGGGGCGGCCGAGGTTGTCGTCGGAGAGCATGAAGAGGGTCACGTGCTCGATTCCGGCGGCGGTGCACCAGCCAAGGAACTCGGTCACCTTGGCACCGCCCGCCCGGTACCCCTCCGAAACGTCCGTGTGTCCCGCTTGCCGTGCCCAGCGGCGGTTGCCGTCGACCATGATCCCGACGTGCCGCGGGCGTGGCAGCCCCTCCAGAGTGACGGCCAGTCGACGCTCGTACACCGCTTCGATCGGCCGTCGGAGGAACAGCGGGAGCAGCTTCATGAACCATCTCCATCGTGCCCGGCTACGTCCGGCGACCCTACCAGGCACCCTCGCCACCTCCGGCGAGCGATCCAATGACGTTGGCGCACAGGCCACTTGGCCAGGGGGACGCGCGTCGGCCGGGCCGTTTCCGGGCCGATCGACGGGCTGTTCGGCCGGGGCGTCGCCCAGCCCCGACGGCTCGGTCGTCGATCGTGTTCAGCCGGGCTCGGGCGGGTGTGACGATCGCTGCGTACCGGGCGTCACCCGACAGCAGGGCCTTCGTTCAGGGGCCGGTGACACGCCGGCAGCCTCGCGCCGTGCTTCAGGAGGGGCCGACAACCCGCCGATGGTGCTGTCCCACGGTGGTGGCCAGCGAGTTTGCCGGAACCGGGGTGGATCACGAGGGATGGTGGTACTCCGCCAACAAGGGCGTTCTGATGAAAGGTGCGTGCGCCATGGGCATTATCGCCTGGGCTGTGATCGGGTTGCTGGCCGGTGCGATCGCCAAGGCGTTGATGCCTGGCAAGGATCCCGGCGGCTGCCTGATCACGATGCTGATCGGCATCGTCGGAGGCCTTCTGGGCGGCTGGCTCGGGAAGGTCATCTTCGGCGTGCACTCGATCAACGGGTTCTTCCATCTCTCCACCTGGATCGCCGCCGTCGTCGGATCCGTCATCGTGCTGGCCGTCTACCGGCTCGTCCGGGGGCGCCGTACCCACTGATCCGCGCTTTCCGCCTCACGGACTCGGAAGCGTGCCGCCCTGACGGACGGCAGGGCGGCACCAACGGTCGGCGTCCGTCGGCAGCATGCGCGGTTGCCCTCGGCGGTGCGCCGGGGCATGGGCCAGATGCCTGAACCGCGTTCAGGTCGGGTCCGTGGAGCAGGAGCCGATAGCTGGTGAGCCGGTCGCGCTCGACGATCAGCCGGAAGAGTCGGCCCGGCTACTCGCAGGCGGGGCCGACCGGTCAGCGGCCAGGACAGATGTCCTCCGCCACCAGCAGGAACTCCGAAACCGCCTTCGTGAACGTCTCCGGCGCCGCACGGTGGATCAGCTGTCCGACCGGGATCGTGACCACCCGCCCGCCCGGGATGCGACGAGCCAGTTCGGCGATGCCGTCCTGGGGCACATGACTGCGTGGTCCCCCGGCCACCGCGAGAGTCCCGGCCGTGATCCCGCTGAGCCGATGCAGCCACCTGGGGTCGGGCACGTCGATCTGCTTCCTGACGGCCGGCACCATCTCCCAGTCGAAGGACAGATCGCCGTCCGGCCTGGTCGGGGTGGTCCGCTCCCGGGGGCGCGGGGCTGGAACGTCCTCCAGGACGAGCCTGCTCACCCGCTGTGGATGATCCGCGGCGAGCAGGTAGGCCACGACGCCGCCCATGGAGTGCCCGATCAGGTCCACCGTGTCCAGTCCCAGCACGTCCAGGAACCCGAGCACATCGGCCTGCATCAATTCGAGCGAGTAGTCCCCCGGCCAGTCGCTCCGGCCGTGACCGCGAAGGTCGAGGGCATACACCCGTCGACTGCGCGCGAGGCCGGGTATCACCGCCGCCTCCCAGTCGGTGGCGGAGAGGCTGCCGGCCGAGGCCGGTCGGCCACCACTCCGGCGCATGCGGCTCGCGCGCGAAGTGCAGACGCCACACATCGACCGGCATGACGACGGCGAGATGCTCCGCCACCAGAGTGAATGCCATCTGTCGGCGCATCACTTCCTGGTCGATCGCGGGCGCGGTCCTCGACCACCCCCGCAGTCGGCGCCCAGCAGCTCACCGGGAACGACGGCAAGCCGTACCTCACTCCCATGGCCCTGGATCCGCAGAGTGACGCCCGTACCCCGCTCCGCCGACCGCGCCGGTCACGGCAGACGGGCGGCGGCAGGTCACGCACCCCTCGTGGACGAAGAGGCATCTTCATAGTGGCCGACGAACATCGATGTTCCGACACAGGGACCTTCCAGCAACGATCCTGCTCCACGGTCGCTGGATGACGCGCCGTCAGCACGCACCGGGTGACGACCACGTGACCTTCACCGTCACAAGGTCGATACTGCCGACAGCAGGGTTCCCGCCGACACGCATCCGATCCGCCACAGATAGCTGACAAAACGTCACCGAAGTCAGTATCAAGTCAGCATCAGTACCGCCGGAAGCCGCTTCCAACCGCCACCGACCGCGAGATCAACAACTGCATGCACCGGCTCTGGCCAGTGAAAACACAGATCATAGGCCCACCTGCCAAGCTCCCCAGGAGGTACCCATGAGGATGCTCATCAACGTCCCCGAAACCGTTGTCGCGGACGCGCTGCGCGGTATGGCCGCCGCTCATCCCGAGCTCACCGTGGATGTCGAGAATCGTGTCGTCGTACGGCGTGACGCGCCCGTGGCGGGGAAGGTGGCACTCGTCTCCGGGGGCGGATCCGGGCACGAGCCGTTGCATGCCGGTTTCGTCGGGCCGGGAATGCTGTCGGCGGCCTGTCCGGGAGAGGTGTTCACCTCGCCCGTGCCGGATCAGATGGTTCGGGCCGCCGCCGCGGTCGACGGCGGGGCGGGGGTGCTCTTCGTCGTCAAGAACTACACCGGTGACGTACTGAACTTCGAGATGGCCGCCGAGCTCGCCGAGGACGAGGGGGTGCGGGTCGCCCAGGTGCTCGTCGACGACGACGTGGCGGTGACCGACAGCCTGTTCACGGCCGGGCGGCGTGGCACGGGCGCGACGCTGTTCGTCGAGAAGATCGCCGGGGCGGCGGCCGACGAGGGTGCGCCACTGGAGCGGGTGGAGGCCATTGCCCGGCGGGTGAACAAGGCGTCGCGGAGTTTCGGGGTGGCGCTCAGCGCCGTCACCACGCCCGCCAAGGGGTCCCCCACGTTCGACCTGCCGTCGGGCGAGCTGGAGCTCGGGATCGGCATTCACGGCGAGCCGGGGCGGGAACGGCGTCCGATGATGACGTCACGGGAGATCGCGGACTTCGTGGTGGACGCGGTGCTGGAAGACCTGCAGCCGAACGCACCGGTGATCGTGCTGGTCAACGGGATGGGTGCGACGCCACTGCTGGAGCTGTACGGGTTCAATGCCGAGGTGCAGCGGGTGCTGTCCGAGCGGGGTGTGGTGGCGGCTCGTACGCTCGTGGGGAACTATGTGACCTCGCTCGACATGGCGGGCTGTTCGGTGACGCTCTGCCAGGTCGACGAGGAGCTGCTGCGCCTCTGGGACGCGCCGGTGGAGACTCCGGCGCTGCGCTGGGGCCGTTGACCCGCCGACAAGGAGATCATGTGCTCGACGCCGACTTCTTCCACCGTTGGATGACCGCGGCCGCGACCGCAGTGGACCGCGAGGCGGACCACCTCACCGAGCTCGACTCGGCGATCGGGGACGCCGACCACGGCAGCAACATGCAGCGCGGATTCGCCGCGGTGACCACGCTCCTGAACAAGGAACAGCCGCCTACCCCGGGTGCTGTGCTGATGCTCGCCGGGCGTCAGTTGATCTCGACGGTCGGTGGGGCCTCGGGGCCGTTGTACGGGACGTTGCTGCGACGTACCGGAAAGGCGCTGGGCGACGCGCCCACCGTGACTCCGCAGCAATTGGCGGAGGCGCTCGGGGTGGGCGTCGCGGCCGTGGCGCAACTGGGCGGGGCGCAGGCCGGGGACAAGACGATGCTCGACGCGCTGCTGCCGGCCGCCGAGGCACTCGACACCTCGTTCGGGGCAGCCCGGGAAGCGGCCGAGGCGGGAGCAGTGGCGACGGTGCCGCTGCAGGCCCGCAAGGGCAGGGCGAGCTATCTGGGTGAGCGCAGCATCGGGCATCAGGATCCGGGGGCGACGTCCTCCGCGCTGCTGATCGCCGCATTGGCCGAGACCGGCGCTGCCGACGGGGGTGACGCATGAGCGGCGGGAAGCAGGTCGGGATCGTGCTGGTCTCGCACAGCGGCCCGGTGGCCGAGTCCGTCGCCGAGCTGGCCAGGGGCCTTGCCGCCGGTGGTGCGACGGCGCCGGTCGCCGCCGCGGGCGGCACGCCCGCGGGTGGTCTCGGGACCAGTGAGGAGCTGATCGCCGAGGCCGCCAGGTCGGTGGACGGCGGTGCGGGGGTCGCGTTACTGGTGGATCTGGGCAGCGCGGTACTCACGGTCAAGACGATGCTGGCCGACGGCGACGAACTGCCGGACGGTTCACGACTGGTGGACGCGCCGTTCCTGGAGGGCGCCGTGGCCGCCGTGGTCACCGCGTCGGCGGGCGGCGACATCGCGGAGGTGGAGGCCGCGGCGTCCGAGGCATACGGATATCGCAAGGAGTAGCAGCCGGAATTCCACGGTCCGTGAGACCGCCCCGCACCCGGATTTCAGGGGTGCGGGGCGGCTCCGGGCAGGTTCTCGGGCCGTCAGGCCGCCTGTGCGGACCCGGCTGCCCCGATCCTGACCTGCACCTTCTGTGCCGTGCCGTTGACCGTGACGGCGAGCGTGATCGTGCCCGGCCGGAGCCCGGTGAGGGTGCCGGTGGACGGGTCGAGGACCGCCGTATGGCGTTGGCGGGCACCGTCGCGGTCACCGATGTGGACGTTCGGGGATCCGGTCCAGTCGGCGGCCAGCGGGAAGCCGACCGGGACACGGCGGTCGCCCTGGATGACGGTCGCCGTGACCTTTGTCCGGCTTCCGGTGCCGAGCACCGGCGGCGCCCCGATCTCCAGCGCGTCGACATGCGCGCGGGTCTGCACGGAGACCCAGTCGGGACCTCCCTCCCACGGCCGCTGCCGGGCGGTGGCCTGTTCACCGGAGCCGACGCGGTCTGCGCCGACCAGCGACCAGCCGGTGAAGCCGCCCTCACCTGCCGGCCCGGCCGGTGCCTTCCCCGAATTGCCGTTGATCAGGTACGGCACTCCGTCGACGTGCGAGGCGTGGAAGACGCCGACGTGGCCGCCGATGAAGGCGGCCCCCTTGCCCGTCGCACGGCGGAAGTCGGCGAGCCACTGTTCGACCAGGGCCGCTTCCTTCCGGTCCCCGAGCTGGCTGCCCTTCTGCACGGTCGGGTCTCGCGGTGGCACATGCTCGATGAGCATGACCGAGTCGACGGTCCGGTCCTTCGCCGCCGCGTCCAACTGGGCTCGCAGCTGCTTGATCTGAGCGAAGCCCCCGGCGCGCAGGCTGAGGCCGGATGTGTCGAGAGTGACGAATCGGGTGCCCTTGTGGTCGAACGTCCGCTGGGCGGGTCCGAATTCGGTGACGAAATTGTCGATGCTGCCGCCCATCACCTCATGGTTGCCCGGTACGTAGTACCAGGGCAGCGAGTCGCCGAGTTCCTCGGTGAGGATCCGGTGGGCGAAGGCCAGGTCCGCGGGCGATCCCTCGTCGACGAGGTCACCGTTGATCACCAGGAAGTCCGGTCGAGCGGCCTTGATCTCGCGCAGGGTGCGCCGTGCCTGGGTGACGATCGAGCTGTCCGGATCGCGGGCGACGAACTGGGCGTCGGACATCACGGCGAACCGCCAGTCCCGGCGCTCGGTCACGGCGGCCGGATCGATCAACGGGTCCGCCGGCGCCGCCTGTTCGGGAAGGTCGACGGTCGGCGGCACCTGGGCGGTGAGCTCGTCGATGACGATTTCGCCCGTGTACTGCTGGGCTGCCGCGGTCTCCGCGAGGTAGAAGCGGGACACGGAGAGCGGCATGGCGGCTCCGGGAGGGACCGCGAAGGTGATCTGTCGCCAGCCGGTCCACGTGACGTACGGTCCGCGCAGCAACTGGTCGGAACCCGCGGCGTCCTTGAGGTGGAGGGTCGGCCAGGCGCCCTTCCCGTCGCCCTTGATCCACAGCTTGAACGACTGGGGCTGGCCGGGCACGGGGACGGGGTGGGGCGGGGCCGCGTAGGCGGCGCGGGTGGCGGTGGACCCGGTGAAGTCGTAGGTGAGTTTCAGGCCGGTGCCGGTGTGTCCGTCGGGCGTGCCGGAGAGGGATCCACTCGCCCGTGCCTGGCTGAATTTCCAGGAGTCCGCGTCGTCGAAGGAGGAGACGGCCTGCTCGGCGAGGCCGACGCTGACGGCGAGGACGGTCGTGGTGCCGGCGACGGTCGCGCTGATCTGTCCGGCGCCGGCGCCGGTACGCGAGGTGACGCTGAAGGCGCCCCGGCCGTCGTCGCGGATGTCGAAGAGCGCGTGGTCGTAGTCGAGGGCGATGTCGCGCGGCTCGACGGGGGCACTGGTGCCGTGGGCGTCGAGGCCGACGACGGCGAAGGTGCCGGTCGCGTCGGCGTCGGCGAGACCCACCCGTCGGGTGGTCGGCTCGATCCGGGCGAGCCGGTCGAGGACCGTCAGGGTGGTGGTGCCGTGCGCCGCTCCCTTCTCGGCGCGTATGTCGGTGGTGCCGCCGCGGCGCGCGGTGAAGAGCCCGTTGCCGTCGACCGCGCCGACGGCGCTGCGCACCGTACGCCAGCGCGGGGTGCCCTGGGCGGGGCCGTACGTCTCGTCGTATCCGGTCGCGGTGAGGCGCCGAGTGAGCCCGGGGAAGACGCGGTCGGGGTGGCCGCCCTTGACGGGATCGACGCCCGGTGCGGAACCGGCCGGCGTGCGTGGCTGGACCCAGAACCCCTTGAGCCGGCCGCTGCCGTCGGGAGCGGTGAGGGCGAGACCGTTGGGGACGGTGCGTTCGCTCCCGTCGGACGGGCTGTTCTCCACGCGGAGCGCATCGCTGCCGGGCTCGCGCGCGACGAGGGTCGACGATCCGCCGCCGTCCAGGTTGAGTGCGCTGTACGCCCCGGCGCGCCGCATCATCAGGCCGAGTTCGGTGAGGGTGACGCCACCACTGTCGGCCTGCCTCCCGTCGACGGTGAGGATCTGCATGTTCCGGCCGTCCTTGGAGAAGCCGACGGCGGTGCGGGGTGCGGCGGTGTTGTTGCCCTCGCCGTCGTGATTCTGCGCGACTCCGTCGACGACGAGGAGTTCGCGGCCGCCGACCGCGGTGCGGGGCACGGCTCCGCCGTCGGGGCGTGCCCGGTAGGTCAGGGACACCGGATCGCCGGGCGTCAGGGCGTCGAGGGCGGCGGCTGCGGCCTCACGGCCGACGAGGACGGTGGTGCCCTCGGGGACTGCTCCCGATCCAAGGTCGTGCGCGACGGAGACGACCTTGCCCTCCCGTACGACCGCCTCGGCGACGGGAGTCGCGCCGTCCACGGTGAGGGCACGGTCGGCGCTGCCCCAGGCGGAGGTGTAGGCGCCGATTCCCCCGGCCGGCACATTGGCGGCGTTGTACGCGGCGAGCGGCCGCTGCCCGGAGGGGAGAGTGAGGGTTCCCTCGAAGTAGAGGTTCAAAATGCGGCCCGCGCTGCCGGGGCCGATGCCGACGGCCCGGTCGACTCCAGGGGCCGGGGACTGGACGGTGACCCCGTCCTTGATGCCGATCCCCTCCGGCGCACCGGTCTGGTTGATGTCGAAGAAGTCGCCGTTGATCGCGGCGACGGTGCGGCGGCCGTGGCCCGCGGCGTGTCCCGCGGCGAGTTCCGAGACCGTGCGCCGTTCGGAGACCTTGCCGGAGGAGAGGTAGTCGGCGTGCACCCCGCTGCCGGCGAGGTCCACGGAGAGGGAGTCGACCCGTAGCCATTTGTCGGATTCCAGCCGGTCGTACGAGCTGAGACGGACACCGGGGGCGATGGGGCGCGACGTGCGAGCGGTCTCGATCCCGTCGCCGTCCACGACCGCTCCGGGGTCCCCTGCCGGGTTGCTCGCGGGTGGTGGGGCGACCGGTCTGAGGACCTCGGCAGCGGTACGGGGACGGGGGTCGGGGTTCGAATCGGCGAGGGCGGGCGAGATCGCGCCGCCCGTCAGGGCGCAGACCGTAGCGAGCAGTACGAGCGGTCGCGCGACCGGGCTGTGGCCTCCCCCGGCCCCGGAGCGCCATCGGGTCGTTCTGTCGACTGTGCCTCGGACCACAGATCCTCCTGGAATCGCGATGGTTGCGCGGCCCGGTGCACGGGCAGAAAGCGCTGTCGGCGGACAGCATGTCCGCGCGCACAGCGGCGCACCAGAGGGCATCGGGGACCTCAGGGGAAACAAGACGCGTCGACTCGATGACAGAGATGATCAACGGGACAGGGGTGTCGTCGTCGGCGACATTCGGTACCGGCACGCAGACTTGAGGGCATGTCATCCCGGAAGCGCTCCACGCGCAGTGCGGGTCTTCTCCTGTTCCGCCGGCCGTCGGGGGCCGACCGGGCCGGGTTCGAGGTGCTCATCGCCCATATGGGTGGCCCGTTCTGGGCAGGCCGGGAGAGCGCGGCGTGGTCGATCCCGAAAGGTGAGTACGGCCCCGACGAGGCGCCCGCGGCGGCCGCCCGTCGTGAGTTCGAGGAGGAGTTCGGCCGCCCGGCGCCGGAAGGTGAGTGGGTGGCGCTCGGTGAGGCCCGTCAGTCCGGCGGCAAGACCGTGACGGCGTGGGCGCTGGAGGCGGATCTCGATGCCGCCACGGCCGTTCCCGGGACATTCACCATGGAGTGGCCGCGGGGGTCCGGTGTGCTGCGGGAGTTCCCCGAAGTCGACCGGTTCGCCTGGTACGCGCCCCAGGAGGCGGCCGAGCGCCTGGTCACGGGGCAGCGGGTCTTCCTCGACCGGCTGCGGGAGCACGTGGAGGGCGGGCGGGTGACGCCCGCTCAGGACGGCTCCTGAGCAGGCTGTTCGCCATCGCGCGGCCGGCCTCCCGCCCGTACGGGTCCGGCAGCCGACACTCTTCCGGCCCCGGCCGACGGGCGTCACGGCACGACCGGATGGCCCTCGCGCAGTTCCAGCCGGTCACCGGTGAAGCGGCTGCGGAAGCTGCGGTCGTGCGAGACGACGACGACGGCTCCCCGGTACGCGGCGAGCGCAGTCTCGACCTCCTCCACCAGGCTGAGCGCGAGGTGATTCGTCGGCTCGTCGAGCACCAGCAGGTCGGCGGGGCGGGTGACCAGGCGGGCCAGTGCGAGGCGTCGTTGCTGGCCGATGGAGAGGGCGGCCACCGGCACCGTCAGCTCCTCGGGACGGAACAGACCCAGGCTGAGGAGGCTCTCGGCGTGTTCGTCCGGGTGGCCCGGCCGCCCGGCGGCGAAGGTCGCCAGCAATGAGCGGCGCGTCGGCCGTACGGGGAGCTCCTGGGGGAGATAACCGATCCTGGCCCGACGGAGCACGGTTCCCGCGTCGGGGATGAGGTCTCCGGCCAGGACCCGCAACAGGGTGGACTTTCCGGCGCCGTTGGGGCCGGTCACCAGGAGGCGCTGCCCGGGGTCCACGCGCAACTCCGGCAGCCGCAGCCGGTCGCCGACGGCGACGGAGCGGAGCGCGACGAGTGGTCCGGGTTCCGCCTCGCCGTCGGTGGCGACGGGGATGTCGGCGCGGAAGCGCAGGGGCCGGGGCGGGGCAGGCACCGGCGCCCCGCGCAGCCCGTCCAGGCGGGTTCTGGCTGCCCTGACCCGCCCGGACAGCTTGGCCTCGTGCGAACGACGGTGCTTGCCCCAGCCCTCTCCCGGGTCCTTTCCCGTCCCGGCGAGGCGTCGTCCGGTCGCGCTCACGAGCTCTTCGGCACGCGCCACCTCGTCCAGCCATTCCTGGTGGTCCTGTGCCCAGCGGCGGCGGGCAGTGGCCTTCGCCGTCCGGTACTCGGCCCAGCCGTCCCCGTAGCGGACGACGTCGCGCAGATCACGGTCGACCTCCAGGATGACGTCGGTGGTCCGCTCCAGGAAGGTCCGGTCGTGGGTGATGACGACGACGGTGCCGCGGTGGGCGCGCAGGCGTTCCTCCAGCCAGGTGGTGGCACGGAGGTCGAGATGGTTGGTCGGCTCGTCGAGCAGCAGGAGTTCGGGGTCGGCCGCCAGCACGCAGGCGAGCGCGAGTCTGGACCGTTCGCCTCCCGACAGCGTGCCGAGGACCCGGGCACGGGTGAGACGGCCGAGTCCGAGGCCGTGGAGCGCCGCGTCGACGCGGGCGTCGGCCCGGTATCCGTCGCGTTCCTCGTACGCCGTCAGCAGATCACCGTACGCGGCGAGTCGGTGGTCGTCCGGGCCCGCGGCTCCGGCGAGCGCCTCCTCGGCAGCGCGGATCTCCCGTTCGAGCGTGCGCAGTTCGGCGAGGGCCGTGTCGACGGCTTCCTGGACGGTGTGGCCGGGGGCGAGTGCCGGGGTCTGGGAGAGGTGACCTGTGCCGCCGGGGAAGCGGACAGCGATCTCGCCGCCGTCCGGTCTCTCCGCTCCGGCCATCAGCCGGAGAAGCGTGGACTTTCCGGAGCCGTTCTCGCCGATCACTCCGGCTCTGTCTCCGGGGCGGACGGTGAGCGACACCTGGTCGAGGACGGTTCGGTCCCCGTAACTCTTGGAGACGTCCTTCATGGTCAGCTGGGCGCGGGCGTGTTGAGGAGTCATGGGTGCTTTCCCTGAGGTGACATGCCTCGGCGGCGCACGACGGTGCGCGGCTGGGCGGGGCTGTCGGACGGGCGGAAGGGACCGCGGCACGCGGGGACCCTCGGGGTCACCCGGCGACGCTCGACGTCGCGCGGCGGCGTCCCTGCCCGGAATCAGCGAAAGAAGTAGTACGAACCCATGGGCGTCAGTGTAGCCACGATCGCGGGGCGGTCCGGGAGAATTTCCGACCGCCCCGACCGGTTCGGACGAGGCGTACCGGGTGGGCGCAGGTGTTCCTCGTCGGCTCGGGAGGTGTCGAATCCGTCCGTGTCCGCACCGTGTCGCTCGGGGGCACGGCCGGCCACGGCGCAGGTCGCGAGGAGCCGACTCGAAGGAGTCAGAAGGGGCGTGCTACGGACTCTCGCCCTGAGCCGCTTCGATGCTGCTGTGCAGGTCGTTCGTCGCGTCGAGCGTGGCGGCCCCGGAGACGACCAGGCAGGCCAGCAGCGCCGCGGCGGCCACCCGGCCCACGCGGGGGCGCGGGGCGCTCCGGCCGAGCAGCGCTGCGACGCGACGGGGTACGGGTCCGGCGGCCGCGGCGAGCGCCACTCGTGGGCGGGGCCGGGCGGCGCCCTCGGCGGCTCGGGCGGCGAGGGCGGCGCGGCCGATGGCCCGGGCGGCGACCCGTCGGTCGCCGACCGCCGAAGCGGCTGCCTCGTCGGCGCAGCGCTCCAGGGCGTAGCGCATGGGGGCGCGCAGCGAACGCAGCGCGGGGTGGCAGAGGGCAGCCATTTCGGCGGCGGCGATGAAGAGGTGGTGGCGCCCCGAGAGGTGGGCGCGTTCGTGTGCCAGCAGGGCGTCGCGTTCGGCGGGGTCCAGGGCGCGCAGCATACCCGTGGTGACGACGATCCGGCCGGGAGTGCCGGGACGCCCGGGCAGGGCGTAGGCGTCGGGGCGGCTGTCGCGCAGGACGGCCAGTTCGCCCTCGGTGCACCCGGGCGACCGCGCGGCCCGGTGCAGCTCCGCCCAGTGGCGGTGGGCGGCGCGGGCGACCGCGGCGGCGCAGCCCGCGAGCAGCGCCAGTGCCGCGGCCGCGAGGGGGACGGCGACGACGGGAGCGGCGTCGGAGAGCGGTCTGACGAGTTCCCCGAGGGCGGAGACGGCGGAGAAGCGCGTGGCTCCGGGCACCACCAGCAGGGCCAGGGCGAGCAGGCTGCACAGGGCGAGACCGGCGCCCGTCGAGGCGAGCAGCCGTACGGCGCGTACGGGCGACAGGGCGTCCGCCAGCCGACGGGCGGCGGGTACCGCGACGAAGGGCATCAGCAGCGGAACCCACACGGCATAGATCATCGGGCTTCTCCGTCGAGCAGATCCCGGAGCAACTGCTCGTCCTCGTCGGTGAGCTGTGACACGAATCGCGCCAGCACGGTGCTGCGGTCCTCCTCCTTCCGCAGCTCGCTGTGCATCCGGCGGGCGGTCAGCCCGGGGGCGTCCTCGGTCGGGGTGTAGGCGAATCCGCGGCCGGCCCGGGTGCGGGTGACCGTACCCTTTTCGTAGAGGCGCGACAGAATCGTCGTGACCGTGGTGCGGGCGAGCGCCGCCCCGACCGCGCCCTGCACCTGGCCGGGGGTGAGCGGCGTCTCGGCCGCCCACAGGGCCGCCAGGATCGTGGATTCCAGCTCGCCGGACGAGCGCCGCTCCGATGCGGTGCGATGGGGCGTCGCGCTCACGGGCGCCGTATCCGGTGACGGCCCCGGGGCGGCTGCGCCGTGCGGGCGGGGGGCGGGTTCTCCGCTCGATATCCCCTTCACCTGGGACATGGGAACTCTCCTCCCCCTTCAGGCGTCTACAGTGACGTAGACCGTCTACATCACTGTAGTCAGTCCGGGCGTTCCGACGGGCCGCCCGCTCACCATTATGGGAGACCCTCCACCGTGTCCGTATTCTCACTGGCGGCCGCGCCACAAGCGGTGAACGTGCTGGACGCAGGTTCACTGCTCGGAGCGTTCGGTGCGCTCGGCATCGCCGTCGTGCTCTTCGCCGAGACGGGACTGCTCGTCGGCTTCTTCCTGCCCGGCGATTCGCTGCTGTTCACGGCTGGCCTTCTCTGCGTGTCGGGCACCCACGGCCCGGTCCATCTGTCGCTGCCGCAGGTGCTGATCGCCGCCGTCGCCGGTGCGCTGCTCGGCGCGCAGGCGGGTTACTGGATCGGCCGCCGCGGTGGCCGGGCCCTTCTCGCCCGCAGCCGCGCCAAGCGGCTGCACGAGGGCGCCGCCCGCGCCGAGGAGCTGCTCGGCAGATACGGCCATGCGCGGGCGATCGTGCTGGCCCGCTTCGTGCCCGTCGTACGCACGGTGCTCAATCCGCTCGCCGGGGCGCTCAACGTCCCTGCCGGACTGTTCACGTTGTGGCAGGTCGTCGGCGGGGCGGTGTGGACCGTGGGGCTGGTTCTCGCGGGGTACGCGCTGGGCTCCTCGGTGCCCAACGTCGATCGTTATCTGCTGCCGATCGTCGCTGTCGTGGTCATGGTCTCCCTCATCCCGCTCGCCGCCGAACTGCTGCGCTCCCGCGGCCGACGCTCCGCAGAAGGAGAGAACAGCTGATGCCACTCGCCTCCACCGCCACCTCGATCGACGGCGGCCTGTACACCTGGATCACCGAGCTGGCCCAGCGCTCCCCCGCCGCTCTGGACTCGGTCGTCCGCCTCTGGTCGGACTACGGGCTCGCCCTGTTCGCCCTGCTGATGCTCGCGTCCTGGTGGCGCTCGCGCTCGGCGGGGCCCGCCCGCACTGCCATGGCGCTCTGTGCACCGCTCGTCGTGGTGGCCGCGTATCTCGTCAACGACGTGGTGAAGTCGCTCTTCCATGAGCAGCGGCCCTGCCAGACCCTCCATGTCGTGACGGTGGAGGCGTGCCCCGCACTCGGCGACTGGTCCTTCCCCAGCAACCATGCCGCCATCGCGGCGGCCGCGGCGGTGGCGATCTGGCTGACCGACCGCCGTCTCGGGGCGATCGCGGTGCCCGCCGCGCTGCTGATGGCGGCGTCCCGGGTCTGGATCGGTGTGCACTACCCGCACGATGTACTGATCGGGGTGGTCACCGGCGCGCTGGTCGCCTGGCCGTTGATGGTCGCGGCACGACGCTGCGCCCCGGCAGTGGTGCGGCTGCGCGACAGCCCGCTGCGCCCGCTGGTGGCCAACCGGTGACCGGAAACGCTTCGACGCTCGCGGGCGGCCGGTCGCCCGCACCTGCCGCGTTATCACTCCGCGCTCCGCTGGGGGCCGCGCTGGTGGGGCTGGTCGGACTCGTCCTGCTGACGGCTCTCGTCCTGGCCGCCCGGCACGGCTCCCCGCCGGCCCTGGACCGGACCGCCCACGACTGGTCGTTGCGGCACCGGCCGTCGGGCCTCGTGGCGACCGCTCGGGCCGTCACGGCCACCGGCACCGGGGTGTTCCCGTATGCGGCGGCGGTGACGGCCGGGCTGATCGCGGGCGGTGACACGCGTCGACGGCTGGGACACGTGGTGGGGGCACTGGCCTTCCTGCTGCTCGGGCAGGGCGTCCGCTACGGCCTCATGAGGCTGATCGCCCGGCCCCGCCCCCCGCTGGGCGACTGGGCCACGCACGCCTCGGGCTTCGCCTTCCCCTCGGGCCATGCGACGACGTCCGCGCTGATGGCCGGTCTGCTGCTCACGGCCATCGGTGTCCGGGCGCACGGCCGGAGGGTGGCTCGTCCGCTTCGTGCCGCCGTCGCCGCCCTGGTCGTCTGCTGGGCCGCGGCCGTCGGCCTGAGCCGGGTTCTGCTCGGCGTCCACTGGGCGACGGACGTGCTCGCCGGATGGTTGTTCGCCGCGGTCTGGGTGGGAATCGGGACGGCGCTGATACGGAAGGTGCTGCCGTTTTCGCGGTGACCGGTCGCCGGGGGGCTGCCCCGGCTCACCCGCCGACCGCTGTCGCTCCTGGTGGGAACGGACCCCAGGAGTGACCGGTCAGGCGGATGACGGCGCGGCCGCCGTCGAGGTCGACGGTCGAGCGGTGGGGCGGGGCGCCGTCCTCCTCGTCGTCGCGCAGCAGGGCGCTGCGGTGCGCATCGGGCGCGGGTATGACGGTGCGGGCCGTCGCACCGCGCGACGGCCCGCACCGTGCCGAGGGCCGGAGCCCGACCGGTCAGCCGTTGGGGAGGATGACCGCGCGGCCGTTGATCCTGCCGTCGTGCAGCCGCTCGTAGGCCAGCGGTGCCTCGCCCAGCGTGTAGGTCTCGACGTGGACCTCGACCGCTCCGGCGCGGGCGAGGTCGAGCACCTCGGCGAGTTCGGCGCGCGATCCCCAGTAGGGGGAGGACACCGTCGTGTTGTACGGCAGCGAGCCGAAGCCGACCGGCAGCGCACCGCCGCCGAGGCCGACGATCGTGACATCGGAGTCGATGGCGGCCGCGGCCCCGGCCGTGGCGACGGTCGGTGGGGCTCCGACGAAATCGAGGACGACCTGCGCTCCGGCACCGCCGGTCAGTTCACGGACCTTCGCCGCGGCGTTCGCGTCGGAGAGCACCGTCTCGTGGGCGCCGACGGCACGGGCCAGGGCCAGTTTCTCGTCCGTGACGTCGAGGGCGATGACCCGGACGGCCGTCATGGCGCGCAGCAGTTGGATCGCGACATGGCCGAGACCGCCGGTGCCGATGACGACGGCGGTGGCACCGGGCACCAGCTTGGGCAGGGACCGCTTGATCGCGTGGTAGGGAGTCAGGCCCGCGTCGGTGAGCGGCACGGCCTGGACCGGGTCGAGGCCGCCCAGCGGCACCAGATGACGGGCGTCGTCCACGATCATGTACTCGGCCATGGCGCCGGGGGAACCGAGTCCGGGCGGGGTGATGCCGAGTTCCTTGGCGCGCAGACAGTAGTTCTCCTTGCCCTCGGCGCACTTGACGCACGTACCGCAGCCCCAGGGGCCGTAGACAGCGACGGACTCTCCGATCGAGAGGCCCTTCACCCCGTCGCCGAGTGCGGCTATGGTGCCGACGCCCTCGTGGCCGAGGGTGAGCGGCAGCGGGAAGGGGAGCTGCTCCGCGGGCCGGCTCATCACGGCGATGTCGGAGTGGCAGACGCCGGCGGCGGTGACCTTGATCATCACCTGGCCGGGGCCGGGCTCCGGATCGGGCACGGTGACGACCTCGGGTGCCGAGCCGACGGCGCGGTACTGGACGGCCTTCATGGGTTCTCCTCACTCTTCGCTTTCTGTTGCTCGCCCCCGTTCCCCCGTACGCCGTTCAGGAGGCGGAGTATCCGCCGTCCACCAGGTGGTAGCTGCCGTGGATGAAGGAGGCGCGGTCGGAGAGCAGGAACGCGGCGAGTTCGGCGACCTCCGCCGCCTGGCCGAGACGCCCGGCCGGGTGCAGCGAGATCAGGTGGTCGCGTGCGGGGCCGTCCGTGTTGCGCAGCAGCGGTGTGTCGATGAAGCCGGGGCCGACGGCGTTGACCCGGACGTTGCGTGCCGCGTATTCGAGGGCGGCCGTCTTGGTGAGGCCGACGACGCCGTGCTTGGCGGCCACGTAGGCGGGAGACCCGGCGAAACCGTTGGTGCCGAGGATCGAGGACATGTTGACGACGGCACCGCCGCCCGCCGCGACGATGGCGGGGAGTTCATGACGCATCGAGTAGAAGACGCCGCTGAGGTTGGTGGCGACGACCCGGTCCCAGTCCTCGATCGCGTACTCCCCGGTGGGATTGCTCGGCCCGCCGATGCCCGCGTTGTTGACGGCGAGGTGCAGGGCGCCGAAGGTGTCGACGGCGAATCGCACACCCGCTTCGACGGAGGCGGGGTCGGTCACGTCCATGGCGACCGCGGCGGCCTTCGCCCCGGCGCTCTCCAGTTCGGCGACGGCCTTGCGGGCGTTGGCCTCGTCGTAGTCGGCGACGACGACGGACGCGCCGCCCGCGGCCAGCCGGTGGGCGAGGGCCAACCCGATGCCGGAGGCGCCGCCGGTGACGAGGGCGGTCCTGCCTGCGAACTCCTGGTCGACGGGGGTGAGGGAGGTGCTCATGAGGTGGTGTTTCCTTCCGTGGTGCTGTGTGACGCCGGCCCGGCGGGAGGTTGCGCGAGCAGTTCTCCGGAGAGGGCGTCGAAGGCCTGCCCGACCAGTTGGGGCAGGTCGTCCGGGTGTCCGCCGCGTACCCAGGCGGCCTGGGCCGCCAGGAGCGCCCCGGCGCCCGCGGCGACCGTGACAGCGGGGCGGATGTCCAGCCGGGGGTCGACCCCGAGCCGGTCCGCGACGATGGCGACCGAGTCCTCCTGGGCGTCCACCCGGATGTGGTGGAACGCTGCGTAGAGGGTCGGCTCCTGCTCGGCGAGGACCAGCAGGTCGAAGATCCGGGCGCGGCGGTGCCAGGCCTGCGCACCGGGGTCGTCGAGCCAGTCGAGGACGGCCCGGCGGTACGCGGTGAGCGGGGGCTCGTCGGCGGGGCGTGCGCGCAGGGCGTCGTTGATCCGGTCGCCGTCGCCCCGGATCGAGTCCAGGACGGCGGCCTCCTTGCTGGTGAAGTACCGGCTGAAGGTACGCCGGTCGACGTCCGCGCGTTCCGCGATCTCCTCGACCGTCACTTCCTTCAGGCCCCGGTCGAGTACGAGCTCGAAGGCGGCCTGCGCCAGTGCGTCCCGGGTCCTGCGGGCCTTGCGGCTCCGTCGCTCCGGGGCCTTCCGTTCCGGATTCATACATGCACCGTACACCGAAAAATGTCCCATCGCGACAGAAGTCTCATCGGGACATGGGGGTCCCATACGGCCGCCTTCCCGTGCCCCTACCGGCGGCTGAACGTCTCGGCTGCGCGGCGGGCACCGTGACCTTCCGCCGGGCGTCGTCGATGAACGCCTGCCGGCGCCCGGCACAGGGCGAGCACGGCGATGTCGTCGCGTCGCACGCCCCCGGAGAAGGCCTCCAGCTCGGTGTGGAGCGCGTCGAGCACCTCGCGCGGCCCCCGCCGTGCCCAGTGGCCCAGCCGGGTGTCCAGGGGGTAGAACGCGCCCGACGCGTCCCGGGCCTCGGTGACCCCGTCCGTGAACAGCAGGAGCGTGGCATCGGGCGGGAAGTCCAACCGCTCCGCGACCCGCGCCTCCACGCTGAGCTCCGCCATGCCCAGCGGAACGGATGTGTGGCGCAGCACAGCCGCGCGGGCCACGCCGCCGTGCAGCAGTCGGGGCGGCAGATGGCCGCAGTTGACAGCCTGCACCCGGTCGTCTCCGTCGACGCCGAGCACCAGGGCGGTGACGAAGCGCTCGATCGCCCCGGTCTGGGCGGAGAAGGCGTTGTGCCGTGCGACCGCGTCCTCCAGCGCGTCGACCACGCCGGTCAGGCTGGGCTCGCGGATGGCGGCCTCCCGGAACGCGCCGAGCACGGCGAAGCCCGCCCCGATCGCGGCGAGCCCCTTGCCCTGGACGTCGCCGATGACCGCCCGCGTTCCGTAGGGGGACTGGACGACCTCGTAGATGTCACCTCCGACCAGCCGGTCCTCCTCGATCGGCGTATAGATGCCGTGGGCGAGGATCTGGTCGGTCAGGATGGGCAGCGGGCGCAGGATCTGCCGTTGGAGTGCGACGGCGGCGGAGCGGAGCCTGGCGATCTCGGCGGCATGACGGATCCGCAGCGCACAGGCGCCGACGCCCAGGAAGCAGGCCAGCACGGTGAATACGACACTGCTGGTGATGGACCAGAACGTTCCCCCGGTCACCAGCCGTGAGCAGACGGCGACGATCGTGATCCAGGTGGCCGCGCCCACGGTCTGCCGGATCGTTCCGAAGACCGAGACGAGTGCCGGCACCACCACCAGCATCGGCACGAGGTGCATTTCGTCGCCGGTACGGATGTCGAGGGCGCCGACCAGGACGGTCAGCAGTGCCAGCCCGCCGAAGAGTGCTCCATTGCCGACCCGGGGCGCGAAGACGGCCGCCTCCCTTACGTCCGTGTGCGGGAGCGTCGCTCCACGCCCAGGGTGTTTCGTCCGGATCACGCCGGGCTCGCGTGTCCCGGTGCCGCGTCTGGCCGATCCCGTCTGGTCCAAACGAAAGACCCTCGCCGCCTCGCGCCGGAGCCCGATCGTCACGGCCCGTTCCTCCCGGGATCTGCCGGCCCCGCGCCGGCGTTCGTTCCCAGTCCAACCGGATCAGCGGGGGCGGCACACGGGGCTTACGGCCCCTCGGTCCGCGCCGAAGGTCCCGGATGGGGAGGCGGCGTGACCTTCGGCCCGAGCTCCCCGGGCCGAAGGTCACCGCGCCGCGCGTCAGCGCACGGCCGCCGCACGAACACCGCCGGACCCCGACAGACGCGTCGGCGGGTGCCCCGGTACGAGCGCCGAGAGGAAGGACGTCCGGCGCCGGAGCACGAATCCCAGCGATTCGTAGAGCCGGATGGCATGGGTGTTGGTGGCGGAGGCGTGCAGGAACGCTGTTTCGCCACGTTCCCCGATCTCGTGGGCGACGGCGAGGACGAGCCCGCCGGCGAGCCCCTGACCGCGCACGGACTCGTCCGTGCAGACACCACTGATCTCGCTCCAGCCGGTTGGGTGCAACCGTTCACCGGCCATCGCGACGAGGGCCCCCTCGCGCCGGACCCCGAGGTAGGTGCCGAGCTCGACCGTTCGGGGCAGGAACGGCCCCGGGCGGGTGCGGGCGACCAGATCGAGCATCTCGGGCACGTCGGCGGGTCCCAGCCGTACGGCCTCGGGAAACGGGGCCGCGGCGATCCCGCCGTCGACGAGCTGGACCCCCTCGGCGTGGAAGGTGATCTCCCAGTCGTCCGGCGGCGGCTCGCGGAAGGCGGTGATCGTGACGGCGCCACCCGGTCCGGCGAGCGCGGCGGCATCGGCCCAGTCCTCGGCCTGCGGCGCGTCCGGGACCGATACCCAGGGAGCCAGGTCCGCCGGGTAGCGCAGCACTCGCCCACGGTGCTCGGCGAAATGGGCGTGCGGGCCGGTCAGCGCGGCGCGGACCGGGTTGTCGAGCGGGTGCGGGTCACCGGCAGCGGCATGGGGCACGCTCATGCGGCCACCTCGATGACGATCTTGCCGCGCGTGTGTCCGCCCTCCACGGCGCGCAACGCCGCTCCGGCCTCGTCGAGCGGGAAAGTCCTGGTCACATACGTCCGCAGGACGCCGGTGACGACGAGGTTCGCCACCTCGTCGAGGACTGCCGCGGTGCGGGCCCGCGCGACGGCCGCGCCTCCGAGTTCCACCGCCAGTGGCTTGCCCCCGGCGCTCACGAGCGTGGCCGGGTCCGCGAGCAACGGGGCCACGGCACGCAAGGTGTCCCCGCCGACCAGGTCGAAGATCGCGTCGATGCCGTGGGGGGCCGCCGCCCGCACCCGGTCGGCGAGTCCGTCGCCGGATTCGACGTGCACCGCGCCCAGCGACTCGACGAAATCCTTCTTGTCCGCGCTCGCCACGCCGGCGACCCGGGCGCCGGCGTGACGCGCCAGCTGCACCGCGGCCGTTCCCACGCCTCCTCCGGCCCCGGTGACCAACAGGGTCGAACCGGGGGTGGGTGCGAGCTGGCGCACGCCGTCGTAAGCGGTGGCCGCCGCGACCGGCAGCACGGCCGCGTCGGTGAACGACAGCGCGCCCGGCTTGTGCGCGGTCACCGCGGCGGGCAGCAGCGTGTACTCGGCGTACCCACCGGTCAGCGGGTTGCCGAAGACCTCGTCCCCGACCGCGAATCCTTCGACGTCCGGGCCCACGCCCTCGACGACTCCGGCGGCCTCGCTGCCGAAGACGGTGGGAAACGGCTGCGGCTCGCTGCCGGGCCGGGTGTACCCCGTGCGCAGCTTCCAGTCGACCGGGTTGACCCCGGCCGCCCGGACGGCGACGAGCAGTTCGCCGGGACCGGGCACCGGCACTTCCTGCTCGGCGAGGGCCTCCACCTCCGGCCCGCCGTTGCGGGTGAACACGTACGCCTTGGGCATGGGCTCCCTCTCTCCTGTTTCATGGCGCCGACGGTTCGCGGCGCCGACGACCGGGCCGCTCCACGCTGGGGCACCGGTCCTGTCACCACCTCGTACAGGAGCGGGAAGGTCGAATTCGGAGCGCGTATTCCCGGGCCGGGTGCGGTGTTCGCTGGGCCGCACCGATTCAGCGGACGCCACCCGTGACCGGGTCGACGACCTTGTTCACGAGGAGTTCGAGCAGCTTCCGGTCATCGTCCGCGGTCCCCCGCTCGGCGGGTGTGTCCGGGTTGACGTCGAGCAGCACATGGGTGGCACCCAGCTCGCCGAGTTCCGCCAGGTCGGCCCGGATCCGGTCGATCGTGCCGTGCCCGGCGGGGCGGTCGCTCCCCAGGAGTGCGTCGGTGACGCGGATCTGCAGCCGCGGCACGAGCGCGGGAACGGGACGCCCGACCCGCTCGGCCTCCTCGGCGATCACCGGAAGCCCGGACCGGATCGCGTCGAGCGGCAGCCGGTACGGATGCCAGCCCTCGCCGAGCCGGGCCGCACGGCGCTGGGCGGCGGCCGAGTTGCCACCGACCCAGACGGGCAGACAGGGAGCGGACGCGGGTGCCGGCGCGGTCCGGACCTCCCGGTAGGAGATGTGCTCGCCCCGGAACGTCGTGGGATCCTCGGCCCAGGCCGCACGGATGGCGGCGAGGTATTCGTCAGTGATCCGTCCTCGCTCCGCGAAGGGCACGCCCAGCGCCTCGTATTCGGCCCTGGACCAGCCGATCCCCGCGCCGAGGATGAATCCGTCGGCGTTCAGGTTGTCGATGTTGGCGGCGAGCCGGGCCGTCTGCAGCGGGTGCCGGTACGGGATCACCGTGACGGTCGTGCCGAGCACCAGCCCCGGCACCCGTCCGGCGATGTGCGCGGCGAGCACGAACTGGTCGTAGAACGGGGCCGGATACGTCTCGTGCACATCGGGGGTGACCGCGATGTGGTCGGAGATCATCGCGAAGGAGTACCCCAAGTCCCTTGCATCTACGGCCTGTTGGAGGAGACCTTCCGGGGTTGTTCCGGCACCGAAGTTGAGTATGTTCACACCGAATTTCACCCATGGAGCCTACAACCGGACAGCGCAAGGCCGTTCCGGCCGGAAGAAGCAGACGTCCGCCGTCCCGGCAGGGAACGGCGGGATTCACCTCCTCGACAGGGCGGAGGCCGTACGGCCGCCGACTCCCCCGCGCACCGGGGCACGCGGGCGGCGCCCGGCCGCGCTCTCCGGCGGCGAGCGTCAACGGGTGGCCCTCGCGCGAGCTCTGGCTGCCCGGACCCGGCTGCTGATCCGCGACGAGGCGGTGGCGGCGCTGGATGTGCCGGTCCAGGCCCAGCTGCTCGGGTACCCGCGCGACTGAGGCGTCCATCCCCCGGGCCTGCCACCGATTTCGGCTCAACTACCGGTTGATATCGGCCGGTCGCCCCCGACGCGCCGCAGACTGTGGCAGTCTGGAGGTGACCGCCCCACCGGGCTCCCCCGTACCGGTGGGGCGGTTCTGCAGTCCGATGCGGCTCAGCCCGCACAGATATGACGGACCATCACGAGTGTTCCCGGCCATTGATGCCGTGTGACCTGATCAACTCCCTTCTTCTCGCATGAGAACCGCCTTCGGGGGCAGGCGCATACACCTCACCTACGACCAGGGGAGCGTGACGAAATGACGGCGCACACCGCGCGGACTGCCAGTGCGGAGCGAGCGGAGAGTGCACGATCGACACCGGCAGTCGTGCCGTTCGACACCGGCGCGCGCCCGGGAACCGCCCCGGGCGCCGGGGAGATCGCGGACCCTGCCGCCGATACCGGCGAGCTGCCATGGATCGAGGACGCGGGAAAGGTCGCTCCGGCCGACGCCCGGGACCTGTCCCGGTTGTTCTTCAAGCGCCTCCAGCTCCTGGAGGAGGGAACCTCCGCTCACCAGTACGCGCGCAACACCCTCATCGAGATGAACCTCTCCCTCGTCCGATTCGCCGCGGGACGGTTCCGGCACCGGGGCGGCGGTGACATGGAGGACATCGTCCAGGTCGGCACCATCGGGCTGATCAAGGCCATCGACCGGTTCGACCTCTCCCGCGAGGTCGAGTTCACCTCTTTCGCAATCCCGTACATCACCGGCGAGATCAAACGATTCTTCCGCGACACCAGCTGGGCGGTGCACGTTCCACGCAGGCTGCAGGAGTTGCGGGTCGACATCGCCAGGACGAGGGACTCCCTGGCCGCGGAACTCGACCGCGACCCCACCGTCCCGGAGCTGGCCGAGCAGCTGGGGCTCAACGAGGACGAGGTCACCGAGGGCATCGTGGCGGCCAACGGGTACACGGCGGGTTCGCTGGACGTGCCGGCCGACGCGGCGGACGCGGGACGACGCAAGGCACCGGGGCGCACCTTCGCGGATGTCCTGGGCGCACCCGATCCCGCGATGGAGACGGTCGAGAACCTGCATGCGCTCGCGCCGCTGCTGAGCGACCTCGACGACCGTGAGCGCCGCATCATCGACATGCGTTTCGGTCATGAGATGACCCAGTCACAGATCGGCGCGGAGCTCGGCATCTCGCAGATGCATGTGTCGCGACTGATCAGCAGGATTCTGCTGAAGCTCCGCAGCGGGATGTTCGTCGAGGAATGACGTGGCCCGGACGCGGTCTTCGCCTGTTGCCGAGCGGCGGACCGCCTCACCGCCCGGCCCGGCATCCGTGTCCGTGTCCGTGCATCGCTCTCTTACGTGGCGGCCGAGCGATGTCGGTCTGCTCGTTTGGCGGTCGGTGACGCACCTCCGTACCTCCGCCGCACCTCTGCTCAGGACGAGCAGGCCGAGGCGGAGTCAGCCGCCGTCCTTCCCCGGTGCCCGGCCCGCGTAGAAGGTGGCGATCATGTCCTCGCCGCCGTACCCCGCCGCCTCGGCACGCACGAAACGGTCGGCCGAGGCGGCGACCAGGTCCAGCCGCACACCCGATGCCCCGGCGGCGGCCAGGATGAGACGGGTGTCCTTGAGGGCCGTGGACAGGGTGAAGCTCGGGGCGAGGTCACCGGTGAGGACGGCGGCCGACTTGCCCTGGAGGTACGGGGAGTCCAACGGGCCGCCCCGCATGGCATCGAGGAAAGTCCGGGGATCGATCTCCAGGCCCTCGGCCAGGTTGAGACATTCCGCGACGCTGTTGACCAGGTTGATCACCCAGGTGTTGACCACGAGTTTCAGCCGCGAGGCCGCTCCCGGGACCTCGGCGACCCAGACCGTTCGCTCTCCGACCGCGTCCAGCACGGGTTCCACGGTCTGGCGGACGGCGGACGGACCGGAGACGAATACTGTCAACTTGCCTTGCTCCGCAGGCTGTTTGGTGCCGGAGACCGGTGCGTCGAGATAGATCAGACCCAGATCCGCCGCCCGTCGGACGAGATCGTCGGTGGCGTCGGGCCCGATCGTCGAGCTCTGGAGCAGTACCTGCCCCGTGCGCAGGCCGGGTGCCGCGGCGGTGAGTGCGGCGGCGACGGCCGGGCCGTCGCGGAGCATGGCGAGGACGACATCGGCGCCGCACACGGCTTCCTCCGCCGTCTCCGTCACCGTGGCGCCATCGGCGGCGAGCGGGGCCGCCTTGGCCTGCGTGCGGTTCCAGGCACGGACGTCGAGTCCGGCCCGGAGCAGGCTCCGGGCCATGCCTGATCCCATGATTCCGGTACCGAGGACGGCGACGGTCGGCCGTTGCCGTGCGGTTTCGGCGGCGCTTGGGTTCATGGGAGGACTCCCTTCGTCGGCCGCGCCTGTGCGGTCGCGGCGCGGTGGGTTCTCAGGATTGCCTCAGCGCCCCTTCGAGAACGGCAACGTGCACGGCCCTGGCGAGTCGCGCGCCCCAGCGGGAGCGCGGTCCGGCGAAGGCCTCCCCGGGGACGGACCCCGGGGAGGGAGCGGCGACGCACACGGCGTCGGTGGGGGTGCCGGAGCAGTCGAGGCCCGCGTCCAGGAGTGCCTGGACCTTGGCCTCGGTGGCCGTGGCGACCGCGTTGACGAGTGCGGCGTCGGAGAGGGCCACCGGGAGGGTGATGACGATGTTGACCGTGCCCGGCCGGGGTGGTTCCCCGGTGCCCCCGGCCGGGGCGGCGGCCCAGCCGCGTACGCCGAGTCCGCAGGTGACGGTCGCCGTCACGCCCTCGTCGGCCGCGACGGTGTACGCGGTGACATCAGCGGCCGTCATCAGTCCGGCGCCGGGCCCCGTGAGGTGTTCCGCCGCGGCGATCTCGGCGAGGTGGCGGTCTGGATCGAGACGGGGATAGCCGCCGGGCACCTGGGCGTTGAGGATCCAGGCGCGTGCGCCGATGCCGCCGCCGAGCACGGCGCTGCTGCACACCCGCCAGCCCGGCCCCAGCCGCCACACCAGATGGTGAAGTTCTTGACCCTCCTCGTGCCGGGCGAGCAGTTCACCCCGTTGTCGGGGCAGCCGGATTCGTACGGAACGGATGAGGCACCCCCGGTGGCGCGGCAGGACGAGGTCGGCGGTCGGCCGGTCGATCATATGCGCCGAGGGTACGAGCTTCGGCCGTGGCGCCGGTGTCCGTGCGGTGCCACGGTGACACGTCGGTGTGCTTTCCCGTGCCGCACGGATGAGTGCGGGCGCCTTCAGTCCGTGGCGGGAGCCGTGCCGGGCCGGAGCCGTACCGGCAGGGTCCCCGTGCTGTTGCCGACGAACCCGGCGTGCCGGGGCAACACGCTGCCGGGGACGGCGAGGTCCAGCTCCGGGAAGCGGGTGAACAGCTGTTCCAGGGCGATCGTGGCTTCCATCCGGGCGAGCGGCGCTCCCAGGCAGTAGTGCGGTCCGTGGCCGAGCGAGAGATGCCGGGCCGCGGTTTCCCTGGCCGGTCTGGTCACGTCGAAGAGGTCGGCATCGGGCCCGTGCGCGGCCTTGTCCCGGCCGGCGGCCGAGTACCCGGCGAGCACGGGTGTGCCCTTGGGGACGACGGTTCCGTCGATGGTGAGGTCGCGGGTCGGATAGCGGAACGGGAAGTAGCTGACCGGGCTGTCCCAGCGCAGTGTCTCCTCCACCACGTCGGCCCACCGTGCCCGGCCGGACCTCACCAGGCCGAGCTGGTCGGGGTGGGTGCACAGGGCCCGTACGGCGTTGGTGACGAGGTTCAGCGTCGTCTCGTGTCCCGCGATGATCATCAGGAGCAGGGTGCCGATGAGCTCCTCCTGACCGAGGCGGCCACCGCCTTCGTCGCGGGCGGCGATCAGGGCGCTGGTCAGGTCGTCGCCCGGCTGCTCCGCGCGGGCGGCGGCGACCGCTGCGAGCAGGGCCAGCAGCTCCCTGTTGGCGGCCATCGCCTCCTCGGGGCCGGTGTCGGTCGCGACCACCTGGCTGGAGAGACGGTGCAGCCGGTCCTGGTACCGGGCGTCGACCCCGAGAAGGTCGCAGATGACGCCCATCGGCAGCGGCAGTGCGAACCGGGCGCGCAGATCGACCGTTCCGTCGCCCTCCGCGGCGGCACGTTCGACGCCGTCGAGCAGTTCGGCGGTGACGGCCTCCATCCGCGACCGAAGCGCTTCCACCCGCCGTGCGGTGAATGCCTTGCCGACCAGTGAGCGCAGCCGCCGGTGGTCCTCGCCGTCGGCCGTCGTCATGCCCCGCACGGTCGCGAAAGTCTTCAGCGGCCAGCCGTCGGGGATGCGTCCCTCGGCCAGCTCGGTGAAGTGGCGTGCGTCCTTGGCCACGTCGGGGTGGGCGAGGAACTCCTTGAGCGCCTCGTGTCCGAGGACCGCCATCCCGGCCACGCCGCCCGGAAGCACGACGGATGCCACGGCCCCTCGGGCGAGCAGCCCGGCGTTGTCCGCGTGCGGGCAGCCGCCGGCCGGGTCCATGCGGTACGGGGTACTGGTCAACGGGGGCTCTCCTGAAGGTCGTCGGCCGGTGGGCGGTGAGCTTGGAGCGAAAACCATCCCGACCCAGGTCGAGGGCGGGCTGAGGGTGACCGTTCAGACCGTTTACGGCTGGAAGTACTCCGACATCAGGGCGCTGACCCATTCCGGCTGCGGTCATGGGTGAACCGCCAGCCGCCGGGCACCGCCGCCGACGGGGCCATCGCATAGGTGAACGGCCCCTGGGTGTAGCTGCCTTCGCGCAGCGGCAACGGCTCGTACATTCCGCCGGCGAGCCCGGTGTCGACCAGCCACGGCTCGCCGTCGAGCCGCACGGTGAGCGCGAGATGGTCCCCGGCCGCGCCCGCAGGGTCCTCGGGGGTGCCCTGCACCCCGGCCCGGTGCAGGGTGACGTCGTAGCCGAGGGACGCCAGCAGGGCCCCGAAGGCCCCGTTGAGGTGGAAGCAGTAGCCGCCGCGCCCGCGCATGATCCGGGCCACGGATTCCTCGGCGCCGATGCCTGTCGGCCGCCCCAGATGGATGTCGAGGTTCTCGTAGGCGACCCGCTCCACCTGCGCCCGGTGCAGTGCCCGCAGCGCCTCGGCGGTCGGGGCCGCCGACCGGGCCACCCCCAGCACGGCCAGATACCCGTCGACGTCGATCGTGCTCCCCCTCACCGTCCGAACGGATCATCAGGATAGTCGCCGGTACCACCGCGCCGGGCGGCGCCTCGACGCATGCCCGGCCGCCGCCTGGGGGCGCACGGCGCGCACCCGCCACACCTCCACGCCTCACCCGATCGGCCTAACGCGGGAGCGGCGTGCGCACCGCCGTGACAGGCGGCCAGCAACGAGGCGCCGAGCATGCGGGGGACGGGCTCCGCAGGTGGGGAGGTTGCAGCGTCCATCCGGGTGAGGCGCGATGGAAGTCGGACGCGCCTCCCCTGATGGACCCAGCCACAGGACGCGCCCAGGCGAGGAGGAATCGGTCATGGGAGCCGCTGGCGGTTTCACGGATTCCGGAGAGCTCGACGGCCTGACGGTGTACGACAACGCGGGCGAGAAGATCGGCAGTGTGGGCCGGGTGTATGTCGACGACAACACCGGCCGCCCGGACTGGATCACGGTCAAGACCGGCCTGTTCGGCATGAAGGAGAGCTTCGTGCCACTTGCGGGGGCGCGTCGTGTCGGCTCCGACCTGCACATCTCACATCCGAAGGACCGCGTCAAGGAAGCCCCCCGTGTGGACGCGGACGCGCATCTGTCGGTGGTGGAGGAGGAAGAGCTCTACCGCCACTACGGCCTTGCCAGAGACACCACCGCCAGACTCAGCGGCCGTGCGGACACCGGGAGGACGACGTCCGAAACCGGCACCACGGCCATGGGCGCGGCGGGAGCCGCCGGCACCGGGCGCCCGACCGGGGGTGAGCGGCCGACCGCGGCCGGAACCCCGGCAACCGGTACGGGTACCTCCCGGACCCCCACCTCGCGGACGGGCGGTCCGGTCGGCGCGGACACCGGGACGGCCGGCGCGGCCCGTCCCCTCGTCGGCGCCGGGGCGGGTTCCGAAGGGTCCGCCGCCGACCTGGGCGCCAAGGAGGAACTGATCCGCTCCGAGGAGCAACTGCTCGTCGGCACCGAGGAGTACGAGAGCGGCAAGGCCCGTCTGCACAAGTACGTCGTCACCGAGAACGTCACCAGGACGGTGCCGGTGACACACGAAGAGGTGCGGGTGATCCGTGAACCCCTGCAGCCCGGCGAAAGGGCGGCGGCGGGGCGCTCGGACATCCGTGAGCAGGATGTCGAGGTCACCCTGCATGCCGAGCGTGCCACGATGCGCAAGGAGACGGTGCCGGTCGAACGGGTCCGCATGGAGACCAAGAGGGTGACCGAGCAGAAGGAGATCTCCGCCGAACTCCGCAAGGAGCAGATCGACTACGCCGACAGCAAGGGCATCGGCAGCAAGGACATCGGTGGCAAGGACGCGGGCGGCGAGTTCGGCCGGGGACGCCACCGCTGACCCCCGCTCACCGTGGCGTACCGCCGCGATGCGACCGCGAGTGAGGGACGGACCCGTGTGTGCCGGGGCCCGTCCTCTCGCCGTCAGCGCTCGGGGCGCTCGGGCACGAAGCGCACCGACGGCCGCCCGTCGGGGCCGTCCGGCGCGACCCGCGCCCTGACCCGGTAGACGTCGGCGATGAGTTCCTCGGTGATCACTTCCGCGGGGGTTCCGGCGGCCACCACGCGCCCCTGCTTCATGACGACGATCCGGTCGCAGAACATCGCGGCCAGATTGAGGTCGTGCAGAGCGATCACACCGGTGAGGGGCAACGAGGCGATCAGCGACATCAGTTCCAGCTGGTGCTGGATGTCCAGGTGGTTCGTCGGCTCGTCGAGCAGCAGTTCACGCGGTTGCTGAGCCAGTGCGCGCGCGATCTGGACCCTTTGCCGCTCGCCTCCGGAGAGGGTGTGCCAGGACTGGCCGCAGCGGTCGGCGAGACCGGTCCGCTCCAGGGCTTCGCGCACCGCTTCGTCGTCCGCCCGGCCGGGCGCCGCCCAGGCCCTGCGGTGCGGGATGCGGCCGAGTCGCACCACGTCCAGGACGCTCAGCTCGACCTGGGTCACGGCGTGCTGGTCGACCACCGCGACCCTTCGGGCCACCGTTCGGCGGCCGATCTCGTCGAGCCGCCGGCCGTCGAGGGTGACGACGCCCGTCTCCGGGGCGAGGACTCCCGCGAGCACCCGCAGGAGAGTCGACTTGCCGGACCCGTTCGGCCCGATCAGCCCGACGGTGGCGCCGGGCGGCGGGGCGAGGTGGACGCCGTCGAGTACGAGCCGGCCGCCCGCCTCCCGGCTGACCCGCTCGGCCCGCAGCCCTCGGGTGGCTCCGCCCGTCATGCGATTCTCCGGGTGCGGTACAGGACCAGGACGAACGCGGGAACACCGATGAGGGCGGTGACGACGCCCACCGGCACCTCCTGCGGGTCGAGAACCGTCCTGGCCAGGGTGTCGACCCAGACCAGGAAGACGGCCCCGGCCAGGGCGGTGACCGGCAGCAGTCGCCGGTGACCAGAACCCGCGAGCGCACGGGCGGCGTGCGGCAGCACCAGGCCGACGAAGCCGATGGCTCCGGCCGAGCTGACGAGCGCGGCGGTCAGCAGCGCTGTCGTGCACAGCAGCACGATCCGGGTGCGCGCGACATGGACGCCGAGCGAGGCAGCGGCGTCCTGGCCGAACGCGAAGGCGTCGAGTGTGCGGGCGTGTCCCAGGCAGATCAGCAGCGTCACGACGAGAACGGCGGAGCAGATCCACACATCGCTCCAACCGACTCCGCCGAGCGAGCCCAGCAGCCAGAACAGCACCCCGCGGGTCTGCTCGGCGTCGGCGGAGGTCATCACGACGAAGGAGGTGAGCGCGGAGAACAGTTGCATGGCCGCGACACCGGAGAGGACGACCCGGTCGGTCGTGCCGCCCAGGGTGTGGCTGAGCAGCAGGACGAGGGCGAACGAGCACAGGGCGCCGATGAACGCGCCGGTCGAGATCGACACCGCTCCCCCGCCGACGCCGAGGACGACGACCACGACCGCGCCGGTCGACGCACCGGAGGAGACGCCGAGGACGAACGGGTCGGCGAGCGGGTTGCGGAGCAGGGACTGCATGACGGTGCCGCACACAGCCAGCCCGGCGCCGCACACCGCGGCGAGCAGGGTGCGCGGCATGCGCAGGTTCCAGACGATGCCGTCCCGGATCGGCGTGAGCCGTGACCGGCCCCAGCCGAGGTGGGAGGCGGTCGTGGACCAGACGTCGGCGACGGAGATACGGGCGGGGCCGATGGTGACGGCGATCGCGACGGACAGCACGAGCAGCGCGATGCCGCAGCCCCACAGGACTCCGCCGCGCAGCTTCCGCGGCCCCGTCGCGCCGCGCGCGCCTGCCGCGGAGGTCCGTGACGTGTCCGGGGCCGCGGCGCGTCCCGTGTCCGTCATCCCGCGAGTCCGAAGGCGCGCAGCCCGGCGGCGACGCGTTCCACGCCCTCGACCGTCCGGATGGACGGGTTCATGGCCTGGCCGCTCAGCAGGACGTATCGCTGGTGCCTGACGGCGTCCATGTTCTTGGTGACGGGGTTGGACTCCAGGAATTCGATCTTCTTCGCGGCGCTCTCGGCGGTCTGTGCCTTACGGGTCAGGTCGCCGATGACGAGGACGTCGGGGTCGCGGTCGGCGACGGTCTCCCAGCTGATCTGGGGCCATTCGTCGTGGGTGTCGTCGAAGACGTTCTTGGCGCCGAGTTCCCTGGTGATGATGCCGGGTGCTCCGCAGCAGCCGGCCAGGTAGGGGGCCTTGGAGTCGGAGAACCAGTAGAGGATGGTGGCGTCGGAGGCGTCGACGCCCTCGGCCGCCTTCTTCACCCGGGCCCGCAGTTGCGCCACGAGCTTGTCGCCGCGGCCGGCCACGCCGAACACCCGGGCCAGTTCGCGCACCTCGTCGTAGACGCTGTCCATGGCCAGTGGCTCGGTACGGGCGCCGTCCCCGCTGCCGCTGTTGTCCTTGCCGGTGCAGTCGGCGGGCGAGACATAGGTGGGGACCCCGAGTTCCTCGAACTGTTCGCGCGGGGCGACACCGCCCTTGGCGAGCGTCGACTCGAACGACGCGCTGATGAAGTCGGGTTCCTGGTCGAGGACCTTCTCCGACGACGGCCGGTTGTCCGCGATCCTCGGGACGCCGGCATTGACCTTCTCCAGCCCCTTCATCACCGGGTCGGTCCAGGTCGCGGTGGCGGCCAGCCGGTCGGCGAGGCCGAGGGAGAGCAGGATCTCCGTCGATCCCTGGTCGACCGACACGGCGCGGTGCGGTGCGGATTCGACGGTGACGGTGCGTCCGCAGTTCCTCAGCGTCACCGGGTATCCGTCGGTGGAGCCGGGCTTCGCGGCAGAATTGGTTGTTCCGCCCCCGCAGGCGGTCAGCAGGACGAGTCCCGCCGAGAAAGCGGCCATGGTGCGGACAGGGCTGGATATGGACGGCACGGAGTCCCTCTGCGTCTCTGGGCCCATACGCGGAGCCCGTTGTACGGCGTCCTGCGCCCGGTACCGGATCGCAGGTGCCAGCAGGTCTTCGGACTCGGGTTCCTGCGGACGGGACGCCTTCCCAGGACACCCGAGGGTGTTCCCAGTGGCCGTGGCCCCGCCCGTCCCCCTCACCGCTGCGCGTCAGTTCCGGATTCTCACCGGATTCCCTGACCCCTTCGTGGAGTTCGACTGGCTCCGGCAAGCTATCACGGGCCTCTGCGCAGCTCACGGGCGGTGTGGCCGGTGGTACGCCGGGCCGTTTCCCGTCGCACCACCTGCCTGGCGCCTACGGGCCCTGAAGAGCGATCACGGCGTTGTGTCCGCCGAATCCGAAGGAGTGGCTGACGGCACGCCGGATGGGCTGCCGCAGGGGAGACTTGGTGACGCAGTTGATGTCGAACTCGGGCGCCGGGGCGTCCAGATTGGCGATCGGCGGCACGATTCCGCGTTGCAGCGTCAGGACGGTCAGTCCGGCCTCGATCGCTCCGGCCGCCCCCATGCAGTGCCCCAGGACGCCCTTCGGGGCGGTGACGGGCGGCCGGTGCGGGTAGACCCGGGCGATGAGGGCGGCCTCGGTGGCGTCGTTGACCGGGGTGGCCGTGCCGTGTGCGTTGACGTGCTCGACGTCTCCCGCCGTCCAGCCGGCGTCGCGCAGCGCGATCTCCACCGCCGTCCGGGCCACCGCGCCGGACGGATGCGGGCTGATGGGATGGTGGGCGTCGGTGGTGGCCCCGGTGCCCGCGACCAGCGCCCGCGGCACCGTGCCCCGGGCACGGGCGTCGTCCGCCCGCTCCAGCACCATGACGGCGGCGCCCTCGCCCATGACCAGCCCGGCCCGGTCGGCGGCGAAGGGCCGGCACAGCCCGGCCGCGTCGCCGTCCCGCCGGGCCCCGGCTCCGGATCGGGCGAACCCGGCCATGGCGGCCGGATAGACGATCGACTCGGTGGCTCCGGCGATCGCGATGTCGCACTGCCCGGTGACCAGCAGATCGCGGGCGACGGACAGGGCCGTGACGCCGGACGAACAGGCGGTGCACGGCGCCATGCTGGGACCGGTCGCCCGCAACTGGATCGCGATCTCGGCCGCCGGCATGTTCGGAATGGTGAGCAGGATGCCCGACGGCGAGGTGGCGTCGGGCCCGAGCCGGTCGAGCACGACGGCCTGCTCGGTCAGTGAGGCGGAGCCCCCGCTGCTGGTGCCGACGACCACCGCGACCCTGCCGCCCTCCCACTCCGCCGGGTCGAGCCCGGCGTCGGCGACCGCCTCCCGGGCGGCGAGAACGGCGAACTTGGTGTACCTCCCCATCCGGAACGAGGTGCGTCCACCGACCGCGGCGTCCAGATCGATTCCGTCGACCGTGCAGGCGAAATCGATCGCGCAGCCTTCGAGTGCCGCAACGGTACGCACCGGCGAGATTCCGGCACACACGCCCTTCCAGGTGGATTCGGTGTCGTTGCCGACCGGGGTGATCATGCCCAGGCCGGTGACGGCGATGACGGGCCTGTTCATCGGGCGTTGCTCATCGGTGCCGCACCGCTCACCGGCGACCCGCCGTCGGCCCCGTCGATGAATCGCGTGATCTCGGCCAGGGTGGCGCCCTTGGGGAGCTTGTCGAAGTCTCCCTGGCCACCCAGCGTCTCCCTGATGAGCACGGCGAACTCGGCGACGGCGAGGGAGTCCATCTCCAGGCTGTCCATCGTGGAATCCGGACGGATCTCCACGGCGGGCACTTTGAAGGTGTGTGTCAGAACCTCGGTGATCTTGGGATGAATGGCACTCATGAGCTTCCTCTCCATCATTCGGTACGACTGCCGGTGACGGCGGGGGCACCGTCCCGACGCCGAATCAACTGGGTGACGTGTCTCCAGTTACGCCTTGTGCCGAACCGATTCGCCACCGCCCTGCCGCGGCCGCGTGCACCACCGGGACAGAACGGCTGCCGTACCCCAGAAGACCAGCAGCACAGCGCGGACACCGAGGGCTCCGGCCGCCTCCCGCACCGAGCGGGATCGCACAGCTGTTCCCGTTCTTGTCACGGTCCTCACCGTTCCCCCCGAACCGTCGCCCGGCCCCCGTCCGGCTGCCAGCCGGCCTCCGGATCGTCGTACGCCTCGATGTAGTCGGCCCCCGCGATGGGCCAGTCGGCGAGCAGTTCCGGCGGCAGCGCGAAGGAGTCCACGAGGGAGGGCAGATGAGCGGCGACGGCGGTGATCAGTCGGTCCACGATGTCCGGCAGATCATTGACCTGATCAACCGTCAGATGCCCTGCGGCCAGCAGGTCCCCGCTGTTCCGGGAGATCCGGTCGAGTGCGAACAGCCTCTGCAGGTCGACCAGTCGCTCACGGGCGGGACCGTCCCGAAGACCGGTCACCGCGTCCGTGTACGCCTCGGCGGCCTGCCAGTGGGCGTGCGCCTCGACGCCACGCAGGGCCGGCCCGGACGCGGCGTTCCACCGTCCCAGCGGATCGCCGTGCGGTGCGCGGCTCATCCGCTCCCTGGCCCGGCCGAACCAGATCCCCTCCAGGGCCGCCAGGAGCCCGCCGAGGAACCGGGGATCGTCGAGGTCGCCGGATTCCCCGCCGGAGGGAGCACCGTGGCCGGCCGGTTCGGTGGCGAAGAGCATTTCCGCGGCCGCCTTCGCGTGGATGGCCAGGTTGTCGCCCTCCGCCGTGATGGCGCCTTCCACCCCCGTGATGAGTTCGCTCATGCCGTTGTGTTCCAGAAGCGCCTGCGCACCGCACCGTTCGCGGCATTCGACGATCACGGACCTGGCCTGCCAGGTGATCCACCCCTTGGCGACGGCGACCAGTCTTTCCGCCTCCTCGCGGTCCGGACCCGGTCCGTCCACCCACGCCTCCCAGCGGTCCAGCGCCCGGCGGTGCAGCAGGCTCATCGCGAAGACGGTGGCCATGGCACGGGAGAGCGGGCCGTGGTGGCTGCGGTGGGCGATCACCGGGACCCGACGGGAGCCGCGGGGCCCGGTGATGTACCGGTGGCCGCCGTAGCGCACGGCGACCGCGAGCGTCGCGCGGGCGGAACCGACCGCGCAGGCGCTCATCGAGATCTTGCCGGAGGTGACGCGTCCGATCGACGCGAGGAGGCGGCCCCTGCGGTTGCCGACGGCGCTGCTGAACTCGCCGTCGTCACCGATCCGTCCATGGTCCCCGCCGAGCAACGCGTCGCGCGCCACGAAGACCTCGTCGAAGGAGGTCAGGCAGTGGTCCACCGGGCTCCCCGTGCGCGTGGGAAGCCTGCGGACCCGCACCCCGGGCAGCGCCCGGACGGCGTCGGTGAGCGGCACGAGGAAGAGGAAGACCCCGTGATCGGTGCCGTCGACGAGCAGACGCGCGGCCACGAGCCCCGTCTTGGGCCCGCCCGCCGGACTGGTGTTGGGCATGAACTTCTGGGCGCCCGCGTGAGGCGTGCGCAGAACGAACCCGTCGCGTTCGCGGTCATAGGCGGCCGTGGTCTCGACGGCAGCCGCGTCGTTGCCGTGAGCCACCTCTGTACAGAGAAAGGTGCCGACGCTCCGCAGCCGCAGAAAGTCCGACAGATCACGCCGTCCGTCGCCGTCGTGGTCCAGGAGGCTGCCGAGAAAGAGGTTGTAGTGGATGCCCGCCACCGTGGTCAGTGCCGGGTCGACCGGGCCGAGCCATTCGTGCAGGGCCGCGAGTGCACGCAGGTCGGCGGCGAGCCTGGCGCCGCTGTCCAGGCAGTCGTTGAGGATCCGGAGCCGCTCGTAGGCGAGTTGCAGGCGCTCCTCGGGGGTGCGGCGCTCCGGTCGGCGGAACGGTTCCGTGCTGATCAGCCGCTGCCAGAACGCGTGCTCCCGGCGGAAGCCGTTGCCGAGGAGCACGCCGGTGAGCAGGTCCGTGGACCGGTCGGCGGAGAGGCTGTCGGTCGTTGCGGTCATGAGACAACAACGATCAGTCGGCGGCGAGGACACCGGGGGCCGTCCGCGACCGGCCGTCCGCTTCGGCCCGCTGGAAGGCGAGCACGACGTTGTGTCCGCCGAAGCCGAAGGAGTGGCTGAGTGCCCGCTCGACGTCCTGTGTGCGGGGCTCCTTGACCACGCAGTCGAGGTCGAACCCGTCCGGCAACGAGTCCAGATTGGCGATCGGCGGGACGAGACCGCGCTCCAGGGTCAGTACGGTGGCCACCGCTTCGATCGCCCCGGCCGCGGCGAGGGTGTGCCCGAGCACGCCCTTCGGGGCGGTCACCGAGGGGCGGTGGGGGAAGAGTCCCGAGATGAGCGCGGTCTCCATCGCGTCGTTCAGCGCGGTCGACGTGCCGTGCGCATTGATGTGGTCGACGTCGTGGGCCGCCCAGCCCGCCTCGCGCAGAGCCGCGCCCACGGCCCTGCGCGCGCCCGCTCCGTCCGGATGCGGGGCCGTGGGGTGGTGGGCATCGGTGGCTGACCCCGTACCGGTCAGCAGGGCGCGCGGCCGTACGCCGCGGGCGTGCGCGTCAGGCGTCCGCTCCAGCACGAGGACGGCGGCGCCCTCGCCGATCACGAATCCGTCCCGGTCCGCGGCGAACGGCCGCGACGCCCCCGTAGGATCGCCGGTCCGCAGGGAGAGCGCGCCCATTGCCGCGAACGCGCTCACCACCAGCGGAGTCAGTACGGACTCGGCGCCGCCCGCCACCACCACATCGCACCGTCCGCTCGTCAGCAGGTCACGGGCCACGGCGATCGCGGTCGCCCCGGACGCGCACGCCGCGGCCGGTGCCAGGCTCGGGCCGTGGGCCCGCAGCGCGATGGCGACCTCACCGGCGGCGGCGTTGGGCATCATCATCGGGACCAGGAGCGGCGACACCGCCTCCGGCCCGGCATCGTCCAGCTTGCGCAGACTGTCGGCGAGCACGGACACCCCACCGACGCCGACGCCCAGCACCACCCCCACCCGGTCGCCGTCCCAGCGCTCCGGTGACAGTCCCGCGTCCGCCACGGCCTGCCGGGCGGCGAGCAGCGCCATCTTCACGAACCTCGCCATCCGCCACACCGAGCGCCCGCCGACGGCCTCGTCCAGGTCGATCCCGTCCACGGGACAGGCGAAGTCGACAGGCAGCCCGGCCAGTTCCTCGCAGCCGCGGGCCATGGAAACGCCCTCGCACAGTCCCGCCCAGAAGGTGTGCTCGTCCGCGCCCGCGGGGCTCACCACCCCCACGCCCGTCACCGCGACACCCACATCGGTCCGCCCCATGTTCCGCCCCCTGCTCGTAATCGATCACGTCTACCGGTTGTCGAACGGCAGTAGCCCCGGTGAGGATGCGCTCATTGAGCCGAACGGGTCACCGCCGGGCCGAATGGTCCGGGTCCCGCCGCGCGTCCGGTGACCGTGTTCCCCCGTCCGCAGCAGTCCGCCGCGCTGTGCGCACCGGCAGGGCATCCCCTGGGGACATGGAAGCGGACGGCGATCGGCCGGAGTCCCCGGAGGCAGGCACGGAACTGGCGGCGCTGCGCGCCAGGGTGGCGGCGCTGGAGGCCCGTCCCCCGGAGCGGCACCGGCTGCGGGCCCGTTCGTTCCTCGCGGCGCTGCTCATCGTCGTCGCGGCCGTCCTCACGCCGCTGAGCATCGTGTCCACCTGGGCGAAGAATCAGCTCGGCGACACCGACAACTACGTGGCGATGATGGCGCCGCTCGCATCCGACCTGGATGTGCAGACCGCGGTGACCGACCGCGTCACCGACGCCGTCATGAAACACCTCGACGTGAAGGCGCTGCTGGCCGACGTCGCCCCCGCGGACCGGCCCGTGGTCGACAAGGCGCTCGGGCGGCTGAGCGGCCCCCTCACCACAGGGGTCTCGGAGTTCGTCCACACAACCGCCGAAAGGTTCGTCGCCAGCGACGCGTTCGAGACGATCTGGACCGACCTCAACCGGACCGCCCGGTCCGCGACGCTGAAGGCTCTGACCGGGAGCGCCGGCGGTGCGGTGAAGCTCGGCAGCAACACCGTCACCATCGACCTGGCGCCCGTGATCGACCGGTTGAAACACAACCTCGTCGACCGGGGGCTGGCGATCGCCGCGAAGATCCCCGAGATCCACACCGACTTCACGGTGCTGACCTCCGAATCCGTCGGCAGGGCCAAGAAGTGGTTCCGGGCTCTGCAGATCATCGGCTTCTGGCTGCCGTTGGTCACTCTGGCGTGTGCCGCGGGCGGGGTGCTCCTCGCGGTGCGCCGCCGCCGCGCGCTGGTCACGACGGCGCTGGCGGTCGCCGCGGGTGCCGCGGTGCTCGGGCTGGTCGTGTGGGTGGGCCGGGCCTTCTATCTGGACAGTCTTCCGCCCGAGGTATCACACCCGGCAGCCGGTTCCGTCTTCGACGCCCTGGCCGGCCCCGTACGCACCCTGGTCCGGCTGGTGATCACACTCGGCATCGTGGTGGCTCTCGCGGCATGGCTCATCGGCGACGGCCGCGCCGCCACCCGTGTCAAGGCCATGTGGGGCGACGGCATCGGTGCCGTGCGCGACGCGGCCGGGTTCACCGGCGGCCCGGTCGGCAGGTGGGTGCACCGGACCAGGGCCTGGCTGAATTGGACGGTGGTCGTGGTGGCCGCGGCGGTCCTGGTGGCGTGGGACCGGCCGACGGGCCTGGTCACTGTGTGGATCGCGCTGTGCGCGCTGTTCGCGCTCGCCGTCGTCGAGTTCCTCGACGACGACAGCGGGCCCCGGCCCGTCGCGCCCGGGTGAGCAACGGCTCCTCGGGGCGAGGCCGGCGATCCGTGCACCGTACGGGCCGGGTGTCCCCGGCCGAGCACCGGCCGGACCGACGCCGGGGCTCCGCGCCGCCCGGTCCCGGTCCGCCAGGACCCGCGCCGACGGCTGGACGGTGCCGCGGTCCGGCGAGAGGGCGGCGGCACCGTCGTGGTCAGCCCCGGGCGAGCGCCGCCTTCAGCTCCGTCTCGTCCGGCGGGTTGGCGCCGGACCGTGCCACGGTGACGGCGGCGCAGGCCGCGGCGTGACGCAGGACATCGCTCACCGTGGCCCGGTCCACCGAGCGCAGCCGTTCCCGGCCGTCCGGGCCGAGCAGCCCGTGCGAGGCGAGGGCGTGCAAGGTACCCGACATGAAGGCGTCGCCCGCCCCCACGGTGTCGACGACGACGGTGGCCAGCGCCTCGACCGCCACCTGCCCGCCGGGAACGACGGCCAGCGCGCCATCGCCTCCCCGGGTGACCAGGACGACGGCCGGGCCGGCGGCGAGCCACCGCTCGGCGACCCGTTCCGGCTCCTGACCGGGATACAGCCACTCCAGGTCCTCGTCGCTGGCCTTGACCACATCGCTGAGTGCTACGCACCGCTCGACCTTGCGGACGGCCGCGTCGTGGTCCCCCATCAGTTCGGGCCGGACATTGGGGTCGTAGCTGACGGTCGCGGACGTCCGCAGCGATTCGACGGCGGTGAGGACGGTGGCCGCTCCGGGCTCCCTCACCGTCGCGATGGACCCGGTGTGGACGTGGTGGGGCGTCCGGTCCAGGGAGACCGGGGCGAGCGTCCAGGTGATCTCGAAGGTGTACGCCGCCCGGCCGGCCCGGTCCAGGATCACGGCGGCGGACGGGGTGGGAGCCGTGGCGCCGTCCGTGCGGACCTCGACCCCGGCGCCGGCCAGGTGGTCCCTGATCAGCCGGCCGTTGTCGTCCGGGCCGAGCTGGGTGAGCAGGGTGGCACCGTGCCCGAGCCTGGCCACGCCGTACGCCACATTGGCCGGGCTGCCGCCCGGGTGGACCTGATCGGGCGCGCCCGGCAGCCGGACGATGTCGGCGACGCATTCACCGATGACCAGCAGGTCGAGTCTGTCGAGCATGAGGGTGAGGTCTCCTGGAGTGCGGCGACGAAGGAGGCCTGGTGGGCGGTGCGGCCTCCGAACACATTGAGCCCGATCCTGCCTCATGCACAGTGCGTGTCGGTCGCGCGGACGGCCGGCGGTCGACGAGCGTCCCGGTGCGGCCGCCCGTGGCCCGGATCCGCAGCACGAGCGTCGGTCCGCGACGGCTGCGGTCGATTCCAGGTGGCCGTCACGAGGAGTCGGCCAAGACTGTCAGAAGATGTGACGGACAAAGTCCCCCACCCCTCCGGGAGGGGCGGGGGGGCTCGGTTCGTGGCGCGGGCCTGCCGGGGCGCGCGGACGGGCGTGCTCGGGTGCGTACGCGGGCACTGCTCGGACAAGGGGCTCTCGTCAAGGCAGCGCGGATGCGTACATGGGTCAGGAGGCGTCCTTACGTCCCTCCTCGCCGTACCGGCGCTCGAACTTGGCAACCTGTCCCTCGGAGTCGACCACCCGGGCCTTACCGGTGAAGAAGGGATGGCTCTCCGCGGAAATCTCCACGTCGATGACGGGGTAGCTGTTGCCGTCGTCCCAGTCGATCGTCTGCTCACTCGATGCCGTGGACCGGGTCAAAAAGGCGTAACCCGCCGAACGGTCCCGGAAGACGACGGGGCGATAGGGCGGGTGTTTGTCCTGCTGCATGCCTGCTCCTGGGGACGTGCGATATCGGCTCGGGGCACTCCTGGCCAGCCTCGCGAACCAGAGCGGCCCGCGCGATCGGAAGCGTCCGTACGGGGCATCGGCACACGCGCGCTGTGCGGCGGGCGGGGCGGCCCACTGCGCGGCCGAGCACGTCATCGCCGATGGGCGGCGGCCTCCAGCGCGTCGGCCACGAGCGTCAGGAACCGCGCGTGGGCCTGCGGGCTGCAGACCGGCTCCGGGTTCCAGGGCAGCACATGGGCTCCCTGCTCGACCGCCGACCACCCATCGCCAGTCCGGAGTTCGTCGAGAGGGGTGGCGTTGGACCGGATGTCGGCGAGCACGATGGCCGGGCGCAGAGTCGCGGCCTCCGCCCAGCCGACCGTCGACCAGTTCGCGCCGGGCCCCTCGGCCGGTTCCACCAGGTCGACGCCGAGCTCGGACAGCGCACGCAGCTCCGGCCACATGCGAGGGCGGGCCAGGTGCGCCTGATCCCGACCGGCCGGGGAGAGAGCGAGCACCCGGGGCCCGTCCGGTCCGGCGGCGACGGTGCGCAGCCTGTCCCGGGCGGCGTCCAGGTCCCGTGCCGCCGACGCGGGCTCCTCGGCGCCGAGCGACCGGGCCAGCCGTGCGAAGCGTTCACCGATCTCCGCGAGCGTGCGCGCCTGCCCCACGTCGACGACGACGACCGGGACGTGTTCCTCCAGATGCTTGGCGGTCTCCGGGGCGAGCCCGTAGACATGGCCACCGCCGTAGCTGACGGCCACGACGAGGTCCGGCTCGACGCCCAGCAGGGTGTCCACGTCCAGGGCGCTGCCCGCGCCCAGATAGCGCACCTCGGTCAACGGCAGTGATCCGGCCTTCGCCGTGTCCGGTACGGCGTGGTCGTCATGATCGGAGCCGAATATCGCGCCCGGGCATATGCCCTGGTCCCACAGGGAGGCCCCGGCCTGGATGTAGGCGAGCACCCGCGCCGGGCGCCGCTCTGCGGTCGACAACTGCCCACGATCGTCGGAGAACTGCCACACGGTCTGCTCCCTCACGTCACACGCGCCTCGGCACCGGCCGGTTCGTCCCTTTTCCCGGGTCGTACACCGGTACCTGCCCAGCGAACACCCGCGACACCCTCTTCGCGGCGGTCCGGCGCGGATGACGCGAAGACACCCGCGCATGTCCGGGACCGGCACCCCGTCGGTATGGATGGAGCGCACCGTGCGAGTGTGCGCGGGACACCACCCCGCCGGTCCCGGCGGGCGGCTACAGGTCCGGTTCGGTGCCGCGTCCCAGATAGGTGAGGGGGCCGGGGTCGGGTACCCGGATCTCGCCGAAGCCGAGCCGGTCGTAGAACGCCCTGGCCGGGGTGTTGGCGGTGAGCATGGACAGATGCACCGCCTCGACCCCTTTGCCCCGCAGTGCGGCCAGGAACGTGCGCATCAGCACTCTGCCGTACCCCTTCCGCTGCCAGGCGGGCAGCAGATCGATGTGCAAGTGCGCGGGGTGGCGGGCGAGTTCGGGGAGGATCATCCGTTCCGGCGCGTGCAGAAGAGCGGCCATCTCCTCGCCGGGGGTGCGCGGAGTACCGTCCGGTGCCGGGAAGCGGTCCCGCACGAGGGGCAGCCACCGCTTGCGGAACTCGCGCGCGAACCGAGGTGTGTCGGCGGTGCCCAGGATGTATCCGACCGCCCGGCCCGTACCGTCGTCGATCACGAAGGCCAGGTCGGGTTCGAGGTACGCGTACGGGGCGGCGAAGATCGACGGGACCAGCTCCGGGTCCGGGTACAGATGCCGGGAGTCGCCACCGTTGTCGGCCGTGCGGACGCAGATGTCCGCGAGGGCCGCACGGTCGTCGGGGTGGTAGGCCCGTGAGCGGGCGGGCTCGTTCATCGGCTCATCCTGCCGGGCTTGGGAGCGCTCCCACAAGGCTCGCGCGGAAAATCCTCGAACAGGACCGTGTTCCGTGTCGATCCGAGCGGCGACCTTTCGTACACAGGTTGGGACACCGGCACGGCGCCGGCGTCGTGTCCGAGGAGGAAACATCATGAAGCACTACCTGCTCAGCGTGGTCACACCCGCCGAGGGCGAGCCGCCCTCCTCCGAGGCGCTGCAAGGGATCATGCGGAACGTGGACGGCTTCCACCAGGAGCTGCGGCAGGCCGGGGCCTGGGTGTTCGCCGGCGGGCTGAGTTCCCCGGCCACGGCCACGGTCGTGCGGGCGACGGACGGCGACACGCTGCTCACCGACGGCCCGTACATCGAGGGGAAGGAGTACCTCGGCGGGCTGTGCATCGTCAAGGCGCCCGATCTGGACGCCGCCCTCGCATGGGGCCGCAAGGCCGCGCAGGCGATCACACTGCCCATCGAGGTCCGGCCGTTCGAGGGGGAAGCGGAGGGCTGAGAGTTGTCGTTCGGATCGGACCGGTTCAGGATCGGGCCGGACCGGCGAGCACGGTGCCGTGGACCGCAAGGCAAAGGAGGGCGCCGGACCGGGCCTCCCCTGCTCGAACGGAGCCGAGAGCTCGGACAGGACGCCATCACCACCGACGACAACGCGGCCGGGCGCGGCACCGGTCCACGCGGGCCCGGCCTGATCCGAACGAGAGGCACGGGATCAGCCGGCGTCCACTCCCAGCCCGGTCAGGAACGCCGCGGCGGCCGGGGTGGGCCGGAAGCGGCTCCAGACCAGCCGCTCCGTGCGTGCGGGCGCGTCACGGACGGACAGCACCTGTACGCCGGTCAGTTCCGCCGCGAAAGCGGAAGGCAGCATGGCGATCCCGAGCCCGCTGCGGACGAGCCGGACGATGAAGTCGGTGCCGCTGACCTCGAACGCCACCTCGCGGGTGAGGCCCATCGCCGCGAACGCCTCCTCCGACTGCGCGCGGGCCGCGGTGCCGTCGGGGTAGTCGACGAACATCTCCTTCGCCAGCCGCTCCAGGCCCACTTCCGACTTCCCGGCCAGGGGGTGGGCGGGGGCGACCACGGCGACAAGTTCGCCGGTGGCGAGTTCGTGATCGCTCACGCCCTTCGGCCGGTAGCGCGGCAACACACCCAGGAACGCCACGTCGAGCACACCGTCCCGCACGTCCTGGACCAAGTCCTTGCTCGCCCCGTCCCGAAGGACGATGTGCACCTTCGGATAACGGAGATGGAACGCCCGCAGCGCCGCCGGGACATCGACCGAGGCAATGGTCGGGATGGATCCGACCGCGAGGCGGCCGCGGACCTCCCCCGCCGTGGCGGCGACCTCGGCACGGGCCCGTTCCGCCGCGTCGAGCGCCTGCCTGGCCTCCGGCAGAAACGCCTCGCCCGCCACGGTGAGCCGCACCTGACGGCTCGTGCGGTCGAAGAGCCGGGCCCCCAGCTCCTTCTCCAGCCGGGCGATCTGATGACTCAACGCGGACTGGACGACGAGGCACCGCTTCGCCGCGCGTGTGAAGCTGCCCAGTTCGGCCACCGCGACGACGTACCGCATCTGCTGGAGTTCCATCCATCCATCGTGAACCACGATCGATGAGATGAAAAACATGTGTTGGACTCATGGATGGTGGATCCCCGAGGCTGAGGGACATGGCTCATTCCACCCACGGGACCCGCAGCACGGCCGTCCCCCGCGTTCTCCCCGATCCGCCCGTCGCCGGCCGCGGCCTGGTCCTGCTGATGGCCGTCGCCGCCGGTCTCTCGGTCGCCGGGAACTACTTCGCGCAGCCGCTGCTCGACATCATCGAGCTGAACCTCCACATCGGCGTCACCGCGGCGGGGCTGATCGTGACCGCCGCCCAGGCGGGGTACGCGCTGGGCCTGATCCTGCTCGTTCCCCTCGGGGACATCGTGGACCGCCGACGGCTCGCCGTCGTCCTGTTCGCGCTCACCGCCCTCTTCCTCCTGCTGACGGCCGCGGCGCCGTCAGGGCCCCTGCTGATCGCCGCGACCCTGCTCACCGCGCTGACCTCCGTCGGGGCCCAGGTCGTGGTGCCGTTCGCGGCGGCCCTCGCGGCGCCGGCCGAACGCGGCAGGACCGTCGGCGTCGTCATGTCCGGTGTCCTGCTCGGCGGGCTGTTCGGACGGCTGGCCTCCGGTGCGCTGTCCGAGCTCGGCGGCTGGCGGACCGTCTACGGGGTGAACGCACTGTTCGTGGCCGTCATGGCGATTCTTCTGCACAACCGGCTCCCCCGGCTGCCACGGCCGCACGACGCGGCCCCGATGCCGTACACCGGACTCCTGCGCTCCACACTGGCCCTGCTGCGGCAGGAACCTCTGCTGCGCTGGCGGGCGTCCATCGGCGCGCTCTCCATGGCCTCGTACAGCGTGCAGCTGACGGCGCTGACGTTTCTGCTGACCCGGCCCCCCTTCCGCTGGAACGCGGCCGCGATCGGACTCTTCGGGCTGGTGGGCGTCATCGGGCTGGTGGGCATGAACTTCGCGGCCCGGTTGAGCGACCGCGGCCGGGTACAGGCCGTGTCGGGAACGGCGGCCGCGCTCCTCACGCTCTCCTGGCTGCCCCTGCTGGCCGGCGAGTCCTCCCTGTTGTGGCTGGCGGCCGGGGTGATCTCGCTGAACATCGCCCAGCAGGCGGGGCTCAACAGCGCCCAGAACGTGATCTACGGGCTCCGCCCGGCGGCCCGCAACCGGATCAACTCCGCTTTCATGACGCTCTTCTTCATGGGCGGGGCGACCGGAGCCGCACTCGCCTCGGTGGTCTGGTCGCATGCGGGCTGGGACGGCATCTGCCTCCTGGGCGGCGCGCTGGCGGCCGGAAGCCTCGTCCTGTGGGTACTGGAACGCATCCAGATGGCCTCCCTCGCGCGTCGCGGGACCGGCGCCGTCATTCGTTGACGGTCGTCAGCAGCACCACGGCGTCCTCCAGCGCCAGCAGCCCGTGCCGTTCCTGCGGGATCGGGTGGAGTCCGCCGGTGCGCAGCTCCACGTCGCCCGAGGCCGCCGTGAGGCGCACCCTGCCGCGCAGCACCTGGAGGGAGGCCGCGGCGGGTGCGTTGTGCTCGTCCAGGGCGGAGCCCGAGGTGAGGGCGATGACGGTCTGGCGCAGGGGCTCCTCATGCAGCAGGCGGTGGGCGCTGCGGCCGTGCGGGGAGGTGCGGGCCGCGGCCAGATGCTCGTCGGCGAGGGCATTCAGATCGTCCATGTGCCCACTGTGCCGCAGCCCTCGTCCCCTCGCGATCCTGAGCGGGACCCACCGGCGTCGCCGACCGCCGGGGCCCGGGAAGAGCGCTGCGCTGCACCGGCATAACGGGGCCGGATGTCCCGGCGACGGCGTCGGTGCAGCCGGTCGGCGGAACGAGTGGCCGCAGGGCCGCCAGGCCCGGCGTGGACGCACACGCGTCCGTGCCCCGTGAGCGCCTGAGTGCCCGGGTCGGTGGCGGGCGGTGCAGGTCCGCGACGCACGGGCGGTCGCCCTTCGTCCTCGATCCGCTCGCCCCTGAGCCCGACCGGCCGGACGGTCCGCCCGGGTGACGCGGATGGCCCCGCGCGTTCGCCCCGGCGGGCGCGCAGGCTCAGCCGTTCGCGGTCCACCGGTATCTGACGTCCGGCTCGTTCTCCTCGTTGCGGCTGCCGTCGTCGAACGCGACCGCGGTGAACCCGTGGCGCTCGTAGAAGGCACGGGCGCCGGTGTTGCGTCGGAAGACATAGAGGGTGAGCTCGTCGGGGGCAGTCTCGCGCACCTTGGCCAGGAGCAGTGAACCGATGCCCCGCCGCCGTGCGTCGGGCCGCAGATACAGGTGCTCCAGCTCGGTTCCGTCGAGGGAGGCGAACCCCAGTGCGTCGCCGGCCCCGGTCTCGGCGACCCACACCGTTGTCCCGGGCAGGACGACATGGGTCATCCAGGCGAGCGTGTCCGCGTCGCTGTGCACCTTCGGCAGGTACGGCATGGCCGCGGCGCGGGAGGCCAGGAAGAGCCCGGTGAGCGGCTCCGCGTCCTCGGCGGCGGCCTCGCGCAATACGATGCGGTCGGCCGGTGCGGACTCGTTCGGTGCCATTGCGTCTCTTCCCGTGCGGGCGGAACCCGCCACTTGTCGCGGTCGGCGGTGAGCTGTTCGTCGTCGTGGACGAACATATGCCGGTGCCCGTCGGTGTCTCCACCGAATTGGCGCCGCTCCTGCGGGCCCGTCCGTGTCCGCGGCGGGGCAGTCGCCGGCCGGCGCGGGCCACCCGCGAAAATGACGCAGGGGAAGATCGCAGCGACCGACGACACCGAGGAGTGGCAGATGCCGCACGAACGAGCTGGACAGCCGGCCCGGCCGGAGGATCTCACCGATGTGGCCCGGCTGGTGACGGCCTATTACACGCTGCACCCGGATCCGGCCGAACCGGGCCAGCGGGTGGCGTTCGGCACCTCCGGCCATCGTGGCTCGTCCACGACCACCGCGTTCAACGAGGACCACATCGCCGCCGCCAGTCAGGCCATCAGCGAGTACCGGGCGCGACAGGGCACGGACGGGCCGCTCTTCCTGGGCGCCGACACCCACGCGCTGTCCGAACCGGCCCGGATCACCGCCATCGAGGTATTCGCCGCCAATGACGTGACCGTGCTCGTCGACCCGGCCGACGGCTACACCCCCACTCCGGCGGTGTCGCACGCGATCCTCACCCACAACCGGGGCCGGACCGCGCACCTCGCCGACGGTGTGGTGGTCACCCCGTCCCACAACCCGCCCGGCGACGGCGGGTTCAAGTACAACCCGCCGAACGGGGGCCCGGCCGGGTCCGAGGCCACCGGCTGGATCCAGGAGCGGGCCAACGAGATCATCGCGGACGGCATGAAGGACGTGCGCCGACTGCCCTACGCCCGCGCGCGGGCAGCGTCGACCACCGGGACGTACGACTTCCTCGGCAGCTATGTGACGGACCTGCCGTCCGTGCTCGACCTGGACGCGATCCGTTCCGCCGGGGTGCGGATCGGCGCCGACCCGTTGGGCGGCGCGTCGGTCGCGTACTGGGGCCGCATCGCCGAGCAGCACCGCCTCGATCTGACCGTGGTCAATCCGCTGACCGACCCCACCTGGCGGTTCATGACGCTGGACTGGGACGGAAGGATCCGGATGGACTGCTCCTCGCCGTACGCGATGGCCTCGCTGATCGGGCAGCGCGAGCGCTATCGGATCGCGACCGGGAACGATGCCGACGCCGACCGGCACGGCATCGTCACCCCCGACGCCGGGCTGATGAACCCGAACCACTACCTCGCCGTCGCCATCGACTACCTGTACGCCCACCGCGAGCGGTGGCCGGCCGCCGCCGGCATCGGCAAGACACTGGTCTCCTCGGGCATGATCGACCGGGTCGCCGCCGGTCTCGGCCGTGAACTCGTCGAGGTGCCGGTCGGCTTCAAGTGGTTCGTGGACGGACTGCTCGACGGAGCGATCGGGTTCGGCGGCGAGGAATCGGCCGGGGCCTCGTTCCTGCGGCGTGACGGATCGGTGTGGACGACCGACAAGGACGGCATCATTCTTGCGCTGCTCGCCGCGGAGATCCTCGCGGTGACGGGCAAGTCCCCCTCGGAGCGTTATGCCACGCTCACCGCCCGGTTCGGCGAACCGGCGTACGCCCGGATCGACGCTCCCGCCGACCGCGAGCAGAAGGCGGTTCTCGCCCGGCTCTCCCCCGAACAGGTCACCGCCGACACCCTGGCCGGCGAGCCGGTCACGGCCGTGCTCACCAAGGCGCCCGGCAACGGCGCACCGATCGGCGGCATCAAGGTGACCACCGAGAACGCCTGGTTCGCCGCCCGCCCCTCGGGCACCGAGGACGTCTACAAGATCTACGCCGAGTCGTTCCTGGGCCCCGACCATCTCGGCCGGGTGCAGGAGGAGGCCAGGGCGGTGGTCTCCTCGGCCCTGGGCACCTGAGCGCGTCCGGAGCCGCCCCGGGCGGCTCCGGCGGCTCCGGACGGCTCCGGACGGCTCCGGACGGCTCCGGACGGGAGGTCAGCGCACGATGTCCACGAAGACCGGGTTGGTGTAGAACCAGGTGTCCAGCCACGGATCGCCCTTGCCGGGCTCGTGCGGGAGCGGTCCGTGCGGGTCGACCGCCGCGCCGAGGAACCCCTTTCCGTGCCGCCTGCCGTCGCTGCCGCGCAACCGCAGGTAGAACGGCTCGTCCGCACGGCCGACGGGGATCCGCAGGGTGTACGTGCCGCGGCGCCCCGAGACGTCGCTGGTGTGGGCGAGCCGGGTGTCCGGGGCGTGCCAGTCGTCGGGGTCGGCGGCCGGGCCGCGGACGGCGCCGCGGATGACGTCGACATGTTCGAGGCTCGGCAGCAGCCCGTGCGGATTGCGGCGGGAGGCGGCGGTCACCGTGACGGTGAGGGTGAGCTTCTCGCCACGGCCGGCGCGCAGCCGGCCTCCGAGGGTGGCGCTGTTGCCGTGCTCGCCTCGCACCTTGACGTCGATGCCGTCGATGAGATGACCGTGGTCGACCCAGACCCGGCCGGCCCGCAGTCCCTCCATCACGTCCCGGTAGCCGTACCGGGTGACGCCGACATGGGTGCGGCTGAACTGGCCCGGCCAGAAGTCGCCGCCGGGCTGCGGCTCGGTGGTGTCGTACGGGTCGGGGACGTGACCGGTGTCGTCGAAGCTCTGGCCGGGCGGCCAGGGGCCGTTGACCCAGGTGTCCTGGGCGACGCGGTGGACGTCCGAGTTGGAGGTGATGGTGAACAGCTTGCCCTCCGCCAGCATCGCGTCCCACAGGCCGCCGACGGTGGCGGTCGCCCAGTCGAAGCCGCCGTAGGTGACGTACGCCTCCCGGGGATAGCCGGGCCAGGAGTCGGCGGACGGTGAATTCGTGTATTCGCCGCGGATATTGGTGTCCGGATGCCAGCCCGGGATCGCCCCGGCCTGGGCGCCCGGAGCCCCCTCCATGCCGATCATGATCCCGGGGGCCGCGTCGCGCCAGGCACGCATCTCGTGCGGGGAATCGATGCCGAGCCGCATGGGGTGGTTGGCGAGGACGAGTACGTCGTCGACGTACCGGGTGCGGCGCTGTTCGGCCAGCCATTTGAGGGCTTTGACCGCGTGCGCCTCGTTGCGCGGGGTGTCGGGGTGTGCCGGGGCACCGGCGGTGTAGCCGAGCAGTTTGCCGTCGAAGGCCGCCTCGAACCGGGTGAGGAGCTCGACCTCGTGCCGTCCGGGCGGCGAGAAGACGGTGCAGTGCTCGGCACCGGGGATGTACCACTCCAGCCCCTGAAAGATCAGCATGCGCTTGTTGTCGGCGCGGGCCTTGAGGATCTCCTGGTGTTCCCGCGCGGCGCCGAACTCGGCGTGCCCGAAGTTGCTGTGCTCGGTGAAGACCATCCAGTCGAGACCGAACCGCTGCCCCGCCGAGGCCAGTTGGGAGAAGGTGTACTTGGCATCGTGGCTGTAGACGGAGTGGTTGTGGTGATCACCGACCAGATAGACCAGGTCGGGAGCCTGTCCGTGTGCGTGGTCCTGCCCGTTTCCTTGGGACCGGCTTCCCTTCTGGTCGGCCAGCGCGGGCAGCGGCAGCGACGCGGCGGCGAAGGCGGCGCCGAACAGCCCGGCACGGCGCATCAGCGCGCGCCGGCTGAGTCCCTGGGGGTCGAGTGACTGCGCGGGTACCCGGGGGTCGGCCCATTCGGGCACGGGGTGGGACATGACGCGACGTTCTCCTTTGTGCGGGGGCGGCTGCGGCCCGAGGCCCGGATCACAGGACCGCCGCCCGGAGGATTTCCTGATTCCGGAACCATCGGATGAACCGGGCCCGACGGGTAGGGGTCGCTCCAGCGGCGCGCCGGTGGGCACACTGCGGCGGACCGTCCCGGTGCGAGCGGGGGCGACCCGACTCGGCTTCAGCCTGTTGCTGAAGTTCTTCGAGATGGAAGGCCGGTTCCCTGATGTGCTGGAAGAGGTCCCGTCGGCCGCGGTGGAGTACGTTGCCGATCTGGTGAAGGTCCCGGCCATCCATTTCGCGAAGTACACGCTGGTCGGCCGGACTGCCGAGTACCACCGCAAACAGATTCGCGAGGCCCTGGGGTTCCGGCCGTCGACGGTCGCGGACGAGAAGGCGCTGGCCGAGTGGCCGGCCGTGGAGGTCTGTCCGGTCGAGTTGGTGGAGGACCGGCAGCACGAGGCCCTGCTGCTCAACGACGTGCGCAAGCTCGGACTGCCCGACGGGCTGTTCGCGGACTGCTCGGAGAAACTGGTGGCCGCCTGGCGGGCACGGGCGATCAAGATCGGTCGTCGACGACAAAGGCAAGGTCGAGCGCATCCCCTACGAGCTGTGCGTCCTGGTCGCCCTGCGAGACGCGGTCCGTCGCCGCGAGATCTACGTCGAGGGCGCCGCCCTCTGGCGAAACCCGGAGGATGACCTGCCCGGTGACTTCGAGGCCACCCGCGCCGTGCACTACGCCGCGATCCGCCAGCCGTTGAACCCGAGGGCGTTCATCGCAGACCTGAAGAAGCGCATGACCACGGGCCTGGACCGGTTCTCCGCCTCACTCGCGGACGGCTCGGCAGGCGGAGTGAAGGTCACCACCCGCAAGGGCGAGCCGTGGCTCAACGTTCCGAAGCTGGAGCCGCTGTCAAAAACCGACAACTAAGCCGCTCACTGCGTGGGCTCACGGTTGTAGAGCTTCTTGGCCCACAAGTAGCCGCCCAGGGCGATCAGGGCGCACCAGCCGATGCCGAGAATCGCGTTGTTGCCGATCGGGGTGCCCATCAGCAGCCCGCGCAGGGTCTCGATGAACGGGGTGAACGGCTGGTAGTCGGCGAACCATTGAAGCCCGGCGGGCATCGAGTCGGTGGGGACGAATCCGCTGCCCATCATCGGCAGGATCATCAGTGGCGTCAGCATGTTGCTCGCGGCTGCGACGCTCTTGGCCATGATGGCCAGCGCGACGGACAGCCAGGTGAGCGCGAAGATGATCAGCACGAGCACGCCGATCACGCCGAGCCATTCACCGAGGTCTGCGGTGGGCTCAAAGCCCACCAGCAGTGCGACGCCGGTGACGATGGCCATACTCAGCAGGGTCTGGGCCAGGCTGCCCAGCACGTGGCCGGTGAGCACCGAGACCCGGGCGATGGCCATGGTGCGGAACCGGGCGACGATGCCCTCGGTCATGTCGAGGGCCACCGAGATCGCGGTGCCCTGCGCCGCGGTGGCCGCGGTCATCAGGATGACGCCGGGGACGACGTAGTTCACGTAGGTATCCCGGCCGCCCGACGGCCCGCCGAGGCCGCTGCCGAGGATGCCTCCGAGGACGTAGACGAACAGCAGCAGGAAGACCACCGGGACCCCAGCGGCGGTGAGGGTGAGCGTCGGGTAGCGCAGCATGTGCCGCAACTGGCGGCGCAACATGGTCACCGAATCGGTGATGGCGTGGGTGGCGGTGCTCATCGGACGGGCTCCTGTTCCGCGACGGGGTTGCCTGTCAGCGCAAAGAAGACATCGTCGAGATCGGGGGTGTGGACCTGGAGTTCGTCCACGGTGAGTGAGGCGCGGTCGAGCCAGTCAAGGAGTGCGCGCAACGACCGGACGTCGCCCTGGCTGGCGACCTGCAGAGTGAGTGCCTCATCGTTGCGGGACACCACGTCCAGGGCCTGGGCCGCGTAGTCGTGGTCGCGTGCGTTGGCGAACCGCAGGGTGATGTGGCCGCTGCCGACCTGCCGCTTGAGCTCCTCTGCCGTGCCCTGGGCGACGATCTTTCCCCGGTGCAGCACCGCGATCCGGTCGGCGAGTTGGTCGGCCTCGTCGAGGTACTGGGTGGTGAGGAAGATCGTGACGCCTTCGTCGGTCACCAGACGGCGGATGATTTCCCACATGGTCCGCCTGCTGCGCGGGTCGAGGCCGGTGGTCGGCTCGTCGAGGAAGATGACCCGGGGGCGGCCGACGAGCGTCATCGCGAGGTCCAGGCGGCGGCGCATCCCGCCGGAGTACGTCACCGCGGGCTTGCGGGCCGCGTCCACCAGGTCGAATCGCGCCAGCAGGTCGGTGGCGCACTGCCGCCGTTCCCGGCGGGGGAGGTGGTGCAGGTCGGCCATCAGCAGCAGGTTCTCCTCGCCGGTGAGAAAGCCGTCAACCGCGGAGAACTGGCCGGTGACGCCTATCGCGGCACGGACCGCGTCCGGATCACGGACCACGTCGTGGCCGGCGACCCGGATCTCGCCGGCGTCAGCGCGGATGAGCGTGGACAGGATTTGCACCATGGTGGTCTTGCCTGCGCCGTTCGGGCCGAGTAGCGCGAAGACCGATCCTGCGGTGATGTCGAGGTCGATGCCGCTCAGCACCACGTGGTCGCCGTACGCCTTGCGTACCGCGGTCGTCGAGAGGGCGGGGGGACCGAGGTGGGTGGTCATGGGTTTCGCTTCCGTCGATGAGCTTTCAGCCAGCCTTCGTGGCTCAGTAATAGTTGCGTTGCATGCATTAATTCGTCAATCACATCCACATGAAGCAACGACATAAGCGCAGGTAAACAAGGTAAATCGTTGCATGGTGGATGCCAGGTAATGCAACGGAAGGGGCGTTGCATTAAGCTGGTTCGGACGTCGAACAGTGGAGGACGCCCCGATGCCCGGCGACCGACTCACGCTCCAGGACCGGCAGCAGATCGCCGCGGGGCTGCGCGAGGGGCTGACCTACGCCGCTATCGGCCGCCGCATCGGGCGGCCGACTTCGACCGTCACCCGCGAGGTGATGCGCAATGGCGGGCCGCGCGGCTACCACGCCGAGGCGGCGCACCAAGTGGGCGCAGGGCACGTGCGCCAGCGCAGGACCCCCGCGCCGGCGACCTCACCGGGAAGGACCGACCTCGGCGGGCGCGATCCGCGGATCGTGGACGAGGTGGGCGCGCAGAGCGTGGAGTTGATGATTCAGGCCGGGCTCCCGCAGATGATGGCCAAGGTGCTCGCCGCGCTGTTCACCACCGACAGCGGCAGCCTCACCTCTGCGGACCTCGTGCGACGCCTGCGGGTCAGTCCCGCCTCCGTCTCCAAGGCCATCGGCTACTTGGAGAACCAGGCACTCATCAAGCGCGAGCGCGACCCCCGCAGCCGCGCCGAGCGCTACGTCATCGAAGCCGACGCGGTGTTCACATCCGTCATGGCCAGCGCGCGCAACCAGACCCGGATCGCCGAAGCCTGCACGGCCGGAGCCCGGAAGCTTGGCGTCACCACCCCTGCGGGTGCCCGACTGGAGAACACGAGCCAGTTCCTCCGCCACGTCATCGACGACCTGGTCCGCTCGGCCGAGCACTGGCACAGGGTCTACTCCACCCGCCCTCGACAGACATCCGAAACCGACTGAGCGGGTCACGTTGGCCGCAGGTCTCGCCGCATCGCTTCCGTCACGAGGTCCACCGTCACGCTTGTGTGCCCTGTTAGCACCCCTCACCCGCCACCGTCATGCGAATGCAGCGTGAACACGACGAGCAGGCCGCCACGGCGACGAGTGCATGATCACCCGCTAATTTGCGGCTGATGTCTGAGCCAGGGCTCCGGGGCCTTGACCGGGTCTCCCGGATCGGGGCGGATTTCACCCCGACGCCGCTGACCGGTGGCGGAGACTGTTCATCGTCTCCCGGCTCGCCACCCACTGGGGCAACCGGTTCGGCCAGGACGACAAGGCCCTGTGGACCGAGCAGGAGATCCCGTCCACGGCAGACGGGTCCTCACCTCCTCACGCGTCACCCTCTGCGCTCGGCACCCCTTCCCATGGCCGTGGTGCGCACGGCCGGCGACGGGCCATTGCACCTGGAGGCCGACCGTGCTTGAGTGGCAGAGAAAGATATGAATCGAGGTTCAGAGCATCGTGGCCTACCGACCCACCGCCCGCACGGAGGCGACGCGGATCGCTCACCGTGAACGGTTGCTGGACGCCGCACGGCAACTGCTGGCCGAGGGCGGATACGCGGCGGCCAGCATCTCCGCGCTCGCCGACCGGGCCGGCGTCGCCACCGGCAGCGTCTACAACCACTTCGCCTCCAAGCAGGAGCTGCTCGCCGCGGTCTTCCGCCATGTCGCGGGGCACGAGCTCAGCGCGGTGCAGGAGGCCGTGCGGGCACGGAGCGGGGCCGCCGAGCAGCTGCGCGCCCTGGTCGAGGTCTTCTCGTACCGTGCGCTGCGTGCCCCGCGCACGGCCTGGGCGCTGCTGGCCGAACCCGTCGATCCACTTGTCGAGCAGGAGCGCCTGGCCTACCGGCGCGGCTATCACGCCCTCGCGGAATCGGCCGTCGCCGCCGGTGTCGCCGCGGGTGAACTGCCCGCGCAGAACGCGCGACTGTCGGCCGCCGCCGTGATCGGGGCGGTCGGCGAGGCGCTGCTCGGCCCGTTGTCGCCGGTCGGTGAGCGGGCCGACCCGGCGCCGTTCGTCGACGGCATCACCACGCTGTGCCTGAGGGCGGTCGGAGCCGGCGGCACCTGACCGCGAGCCGAACACAGCCGCCCCACTCCCCCGCCGTCCGACCGTCGACCCAGGACAGGAACCCGCGATGACCGTCACCACGCACCGGAGCGGCCTTCGGCCCGACTCCCCGGCGCCGCACCCCACCCATGAGGTCACCAACCAGGCACCGCCCCGGACCGGCCTCGACGAGTACGGCACCAATCTGCCGCTCGCACAGGCCGTCCGAACCTTCGGCGCGGCCTGGCACGAGCCGGAGCTCCACGACATCGGCACCCTCGTCGGTTCCGAGCGGTTCCAGGCCGATGCGGAGCTCGCCCACACCTCGCCGCCCGTCCTGCGCACCCACGACCGTTACGGCAACCGCGTCGACGAGATCGAGTTCCACCCCGCGTACCACGAGATCATCGGCGCGGCGGTGAGCCACGGCACGCACACCGCGGGCTGGGCCGACCCCAAGCCCGGGGCGGCGGTGGCGCGGGCGGCCTCGTTCATGCTGTTCGCCCAGATCGAACCCGGCCATGGCTGCCCGATGTCCATGTCGCATGCCGTGGTCCCGGTCCTGCAGCGCGACCCGGACGTCGGACGGGACTGGCTGCCGGGGCTGCTCAGCCGCTCGTACGACCCGCGGCCGATCGCCCCGGGCAGCAAGACCGGGCTGACGTTCGGCATGGGGATGACCGAGAAGCAGGGCGGCTCCGACGTCCGCGCCAACACCACCCGGGCGCTCCCGCTGGCCTCCGACCCCGAGGGCCGGGCCCACCTGCTGACCGGCCACAAGTGGTTCTTCTCGGCCCCGCAGTCGGACGCCTTCCTGGTCCTGGCCCAGGCCGAGGCCGGGCTCACCTGCTTCCTCGTGCCGCGTGTGCTGGCCGACGGCACCCGTAACACCATTCGTGTCCAGCGGCTGAAGAACAAGCTCGGCAACAAGTCGAACGCCTCGTCCGAAGTGGAGTTCGACGGCACGTGGGCCGTGCGGATCGGTGAGCCCGGACGCGGCGTCGCCACCATCATCGAGATGGTCAACCACACCCGGCTCGACTGTGTGCTCGGCACCACCGCGGGCATGCGCCAGTCGGTTTCCGAGGCCCTCTGGCACGCGCACCACCGCAGCGCCTTCGGAGCCCGGCTGGTCGACCAGCCGGCCATGACGGCGGTCCTCGCCGATCTGGCGCTGGAGACGGAGGCCGCGACCTGGACCGCCCTGCGCCTCGCGCACGCGTACGAGGCCGACAGCGGTGAGTCCGAGGCGATGTTCCGGCGGCTGGCCACCGCGGTGTCCAAGTACTGGATCTGCAAACGCGGTCCGCACCACGCCTACGAGGCGCTGGAGTGCCTGGGCGGCAACGGCTACACCGAGGACTGGCCGTTGGCCCGGCGCTATCGCGAACAGCCGGTGATGGCGGTGTGGGAGGGCTCCGGCAATGTCATCGCCCTCGATGTGCTGCGGGGCATCGCCAGGACCCCGCGGTCGCTGGACGCCTTCTGGGCCGAACTGGAGATCACGGCCGGCGCCCATGACGAACTGGACGCGCACATCCGGCGGGTGCGCCGTGACCTGGCCGGGGACCTCAGCGACCCGCTCGCAGCCCAGAGCCGCGCCCGGGCGACGGTCGAGGGCATGGCGCTGGCTCTGCAGTCCTCGCTGATGCTGCGTCACGCTCCCGCGGCCACGGCCGAGGCGTTCGTCGCCGCCCGGCTCGGCGAGGCGCGCGGCCACCAGTACGGCGTGCTGCCGCGCGGCACCGATGCCGGGGCGATCGTGGAGCGGCACTTCGGCGGGACCGGCTGAGGCCGTCAGGGGCCGGGGCGGCCGCGTCGCCGCCACGGCCCGTGACGGAGCGGTGTCGGCGCGCCGGGCGGACGGTGCGGTGGCACGGCGAGAGGCACACGGCTCACGCAGGCGCACGGGTGTCGGGCCGTGGCCGGTGGATCGCCCCGCTCGTGTCGGTGAGCGGGCGCCCGGTACCGCCCCAGCGCAGGGCGACGATCTCCGCCGCGATCGACACGGCCACCTCCTCCGGGGTACGCGCACCGAGGTCGAGCCCGATGGGCGAGCGCAGGCGCGCCAGTTCCGCCTCGCCGAGACCGGACTCGCGCAGCCGGACCAGCCGGTCCCGGTGGGTCCGGCGGCTGCCCATCACCCCGATGTACGCGGCCGGGGTGCGCAGGGCCACCTCCAGGAGCGGGACGTCGAACTTCGGGTCGTGGGTGAGTACGCACATCACGGTCCGTCCGTCGGTCTCCGCGTCGCGCACATACCGGTGCGGCCAGTCGACGACCACCTCCACGCCCGCCGGGAACCGGCGCGGGTCGGCGAAGGCGGGGCGAGCGTCGCAGACGGTCACGCGGTAGCCGAGGAACGCGCCGATCCGGGCCACCGCCGCGGCGAAGTCGATCGCGCCGAAGACCAGCATCCGGGGCGGTGGCGCGAAGGACTGGAGGAACACGGCGACGTCGTCCTCACGCCGTTCGCCGTCCGGGCCGTAGTGCCGCAGGCCGGTGGCTCCCCGGGCGAGTTCCCCTCGCGCGTCGGCGGTGACGGCGGCGTCGAGGCCGCTCGTGCCCAGTGACCCGGAGACGGTGTCCGGCCCGACGGCGAGGGCGGCGCCGCGCAGGCCGGGTCCGTCAGTGAGGGTGGCGACCACCACCGGGCGGTGCCCGGCGACCGATGCGGCGACCTCGCCGAAGGAGGTGTCGCACGTCGGCGTCACGGGACGTACGAGAAGTGTGATCGCGCCACCGCAGCTGAGCCCGACGGCGAAGGCGTCCGCATCGCTGTAGCCGAAGGTACGCAGCTGGGCCCGGCCGGTCTCCACGACCTCCTTGGCCAGTTCGAAGACCGCGCCCTCGACGCAGCCGCCGGAGACGCTGCCCACGACCTCGTCGTCCGGGCCGACGGCCATGGCGGCACCGGGGCCTCGCGGCACGCTCCGGCTGACGGCGACCACGGTGGCGAGCCCGAACGGCTTCCCGGCGGTGTACCAGCGGCTGAGCACCGGGAGGATCTCACGCATGGGCCGCCTCCCCTCGCACCGCTGCCCGCTCCGTGGCTCGCGGGCCGTGCCCGGCGGCGGGCGCGTCCGTGTACCGGGGCACCGCCCTCACGCCCGGCACTCTCGTCGAGATGCGGGTCCCATGCTTCGAGCCGGCTCAGGCCGTGGTGTCGGACCATGCGTACGGCGGTGCGACGGGGCCGCTCGCGGGCCCGGCTCCGACCGACTCCAGTTCCTGGTCCGCGGCCTTCATCAGCTGTGCGGCCACATCCTTCATGGCGCGGCTCGCCGCGAGTTCGTCGCCGATGGCGGGAACGTCCACGTCCTGCGGGTTGCAACGGGCGACCCCGTGTCCGACGAGCTTCTCGGAGCCGGTGTCCAGCACCGCCTCGGCCCTGGTCGTGCCGTCGTCCTCGGACAGACCGACACGGACCTTCCACTCCAGCTTGCGGGTCATCGAGCACCTCCTGCGACCGCGCCCGGACTCGGTGCGCCGCCACGACGCGGTCCTGCCATCAGGATCCACCCGGCCGGGCGCGTTCGCGCGTTCCGTCTCGCCCTGCGGAGATCACAGCGTTGAAATAACATGTTGGAAGTCACTTCCACCGAGTGCGGAGCGGCCCATGAACCGGCGTCGTCCTCCCCGTGCGGCGAGCGCCGGTGAACTGCTCACCACCCTGCAACAGCTCACCTCACGGGCACGCCGTGAGGTGGAGCTGCATCAGGCACGGGTGGAGCTGGCCGAGGCACTTCAGCGCGAGATGCTCCCTCCGGCGCTGCCCGCCCTCCCGGGGCTGCAGACCGCTGCCCGGTACATGCCGGCTCGCAGCGGACTGGACATCGGCGGCGACTGGTACGACGGATTCGTGCTGCCGGACGGAGCGCTGGCGCTCGCCATCGGGGACGTGCAGGGGCATGACGTCGAGGCGGCCGCCTTCATGGGGCAGATCCGCATCGCGATGCGGGCGATAGCCGCCACCGCCGCGGACCCCGGCGAGGTCGTGGGCCGGACCAACGATCTGCTGCTCTCGGTGAACTCCGGTCTCTTCGCGACCTGCACCTTCGTCCGTCTCGACCCGGTCACCCGGGAGCTCCACAGCGCCCGCGCCGGTCATGTCGCCGCCGTGTGGGCCACGACCGACGGACAGTACGGCTGCACCACCGACGAGGGCGGTCTGCCGCTGGGGATCCAGGCGGGTGAGCGCTATCCGGTCACCCGACGCAGGTTGACGGGTCCCGGAGCCTTCGTCCTGGTCACCGACGGGGTCGTCGAGGGGCCCTCGTTCCCGGTCGACGAAGGACTGGACGCGGTGATGCGGCTGGTGGTCTCCCGGGCCGCGGGCGATGCCGATGAGCTGGCCGACGCGGTGCTGCGCGCGGCGGAACGGACCGGGCACCAGGACGACGCGGCCGTGCTCGTCCTGCGGCACGGAGCAGTCCCCGGGCAGTGGTGAGGCCCGGACCCGGGCCGAGCGTGTCACACAGTCGCCACCCGTCCGGGCGGGTGTCTGATGTGATGTGTGATCCGCAGCGAAAGAACCAGACGTGCGGCCTCGGCCGCACTGCGCATCCTGGCCGTCGCCGCTGTCTACTACCTGGCCGGAGGTCTCGGTCTGATCCGCGGGGTGTCCGTCCACGGTGCGGTCGTCACCCCGTTGTGGCCGCCGACGGGCATCGCGCTGAGCGCCCTGTTCTACCTGGGCCCGCGTGTGTGGCCGGGTATCGCGCTGGGCTCCCTGTGCGTCATTTCCACGCTCGACGACTCGGTGTCCTTCCTCACCGCCGTCGTCGTGGCGGGCAACACACTGGCCCCGGTCTGCTCCTACCTGATACTCCGCAGGGCCGGTTTCCGCAGGGAACTGGACCGGCTGCGCGACGGCCTGATGCTGGTCTTCCTCGGTGCGCTGGGCGGCATGACCATCAGCGCGACCGTGGGCACATGGATGCTGGTGCTGGACGACCATCTGCCGTTGAGCGGATTCTGGCCGGTCTGGACGGCCTGGTGGGCGGGGGACGCGATGGGCGTGCTCGTGGTCACTCCGCTGCTGCTCGTGATGCGCAGGGCGCGGATGCCGCGGATCACCGACCGGTGGATCGAGGCGAGCGCGCTGGCGGCCGCCTCCGTCGCGGTGTCGCTGGTGGCCACCAGGAGCTCACTGGCGATGATCTACCTGGTGTTTCCACTGCTCATCTGGGCGGCCCTGCGATTCCAGCTGGCGGGGAGCGCGCCGTGCGCCTTCCTGGTGTCGGTCCTTGCGGTCGTGGCGGGAACGCAGGGCGTGGGCCCCTTCGAGGGCCACACCCTCCTTCATGTGATGGTCAATCTCGCGGTGCTGAACGGTTCCGTGGCCCTCACCGCGTTGCTGCTCGCCGCCGTCGTCACCGAACAGAGCAACATCCGCCGGAGAATCGAGCATGCCTGCGAGGAGCTGGCCGATCTGGTGGAACGTCTGGCTCCGGGAAGGGCGGCGCCGACCACCTGGCCGTCACGGCCCGAGGACGAACCCGACGGCCTCTGACCGGGCTCGTCGGATGGCCGGAAGGCCGCGCGTAAGCCCGCCCGTCGCCGGGAACGGTGTTGCCAGGAGGTCGTCGTGGTGCACGTCCTGCGGGTCGAACCCGGCCATCAGCGCACATCATCCGAATCCAGCACCCTCCAAATGCGAACAGTCACGCACAGACCAAGAGATCCAGCACGGAACGGGACGAGTTCCGAGTCAGTGTGCATGTCTGAACTTCACTGGAACTCCAGCGAAATGGCACGTGTGTGGATATCGTGCACCGAGCGAGGGCGCATCCGTCAGTCCATGGGATCGGCGGATGCGCCCCGTTTGTGGCGATGCAACTGTGACTGGGGGGTTCATGGGGCATGTCGAGCTACCCGATTCGGACAGATCAGGACCGGTGGGACTGGCGGGGGCGCCACGTCCGCGGTCTGTGTCGAATCGGCCTCGCAGTAGGGAACTTGACGACCTGTGGAGGGCGCCGACCGTAGAGCGCGAACGTTCGGAACCAGCGGCGACGAAGTGCAGGACGGGCCGGTTCCCGCCGGCTGTCATCGGCGCCGAGCTTCTGGGTCTCGGAATTCCGGCATGGCTCGTCCTGCGGGCCGGGGGGCAGTCGCGGGCGGCGTTCGCCGCGGCCGCCGCAGCGCTCGCCTGGTCCGGTGTGAGGGCCGCGCGCGGCCGGTACGCGGACCGGCCTCCGGGCGGTCCGCCGGGGGTACTGAGCACGATCGGCGACTGGCTGCTGCTCATCGGCGCGCTCGCCGTGGCGCGGACCATGACCGGCGATTCGATCGACCCCGCGACGGCGGTCGTGGCGCTGCTGCCCGGCCTGTTGGTGGGCCTCGCCGCTTGGGGGGCGCGGGGGTTGCCATGGTCGGCGCGGCAACGACTCGCCGTCCGGCGGGTGTTGGTGGTCGGGGAGGCAACGGGGGTGGAACGAGCGGTGCGGCTGCTCGGTTCCCGCACGGATCACCCGTACACGGTGGTGGCCGCCGTACCGGTGGGAACCGCACCACTGCGGTGCGAGGTCCAGGTGCCGGGCCGGCTCGCACCGGCACCGGCCGACGACGACGCGTCGACCGTGCTGGGCGGGGCCTTCGCCCATGACGCGGACCTGGCTCTGGTGGTGCCCGGACCACAGCTCTCCGAGGAGCGGCTTCGGCAGCTCTTCTGGGGTCTGCACGACGGCGGGCTTCCGCTGTCCGTGCTGTCGGAACTCTCCGGTATCGCGGCCGGCCGGATACGACCGGCCGCCGCGGCCGGGCTGACCCTGCTGCATGTCGCTCCCCCGCTGCGCCGGGGGCCGCAGGCGGCCCTGAAGGCCGTCGTGGACCGGGTCGGCGCCGCGCTCGGTCTGCTGGTTCTCGCGCCCTTGCTCCTCCTGATCGGGGCGGCGGTGCGGCTCGGCTCCGACGGACCGGCACTCCACCGCCAGATCCGCCAGGGGCAGCACAACCGGCCGTTCACGATGTGGAAGTTCCGGACGATGGTGGTGGACGCCGAACGCCACAAGGAGCGGCTGATCACGGCGAACGAGAACGACGGCCCGATGTTCAAGATGCGCCACGACCCCCGCGTGACCGGAATCGGGCGCCTGCTGCGGCGGAGTTCGCTCGACGAGCTGCCGCAGCTGATCAATGTGCTACGGGGCGACATGTCGCTGGTGGGTCCACGGCCCCCGCTGCCGGAGGAGGTGTCCCGCTACGACGAGCGCGAACTGCGACGACTCGCGGTCAGACCGGGGCTGACCGGCCTGTGGCAGGTCAGCGGACGCTCAGACCTTTCCTGGCAGGAGACCGTCTCGCTGGACCTGTGGTACGTCGACAACTGGTCGGTGGCCACGGACATGGGACTCATGGCCCGTACGCTGCGCGCCGTCACCGACGGCCGCGGAGCGTACTGAGAACGGCGGCGGTCGATGCGAGGAGTACGAGACCACCGGCCGTACGGGGCCGTGGGGGGGACGGGCGGCCGTCGCATCGCGTCGGCCGGCCCGTGCCGGGCGGCCTGTCGGGCCCGCTCAGACCTGCGCGGCCGTCTGCTCCAGCCACCAGGCGTACGTGCGGGCGATCCCGTCGCGCAGTGCGATCCGCGGTGTGAACCCGAGGGAGGTGAGAAGGGAGACGTCGAGCAGCTTGCGCGGGGTGCCGTCGGGCTTGGCGGCATCCCACTCGACAACGCCCTGATACCCCGTCACCTCACTGATGATGCAGGCGAGTTCGCGGATGGTCAGATCCTCGCCGCAGCCGATGTTGACGGGGTCGTCACCGTCGTAGCGTTCCAGCAGCAGCAGACACGCGGCGGCCAGGTCGTCGACGTGCAGGAATTCGCGGCGGGGGCTCCCGGAGCCCCAGAGCGTGACCGTGGGCGACCCGTCGCGGCGCGCCTCGTGGAAGCGGCGGATCAGCGCGGGCAGTACGTGCGAGGTCTCCAGATCGAAGGTGTCACCCGGTCCGTAGAGATTGGTGGGCATGGCGCTGATGTACGAGGCGCCGTACTGCCGGCGATAGGACCGGATCTGCACGATTCCGGCGATCTTGGCCAGTGCGTATGCCTCGTTGGTCGGTTCCAACGGACCGGTGAGCAGGGCGCTTTCGGGGATCGGCTGCGGGGCGCGCTTGGGGTAGATGCAGGACGAGCCGAGGAAGAGCAGCCGCTCGACCCCTGCGGCGTGCGCTCCGGCGACGACGCTGAGCTGGATGCGCAGATTGTCCTCGAGGAACTGCACCGGATACGTGCTGTTGGCCATGATCCCGCCCACCTTGGCGGCAGCCAGCACCACGGCGTCGGGGCGGACCTCGCGGAGAAACGCTCCGGTCCGCGCGGTGTCGCGCAGATCAAGGCGGGCGCGGTCGCGCGTGATCACCTCGTGCCCGGCGTCGGTGAGGCGGCGCACCACCGCCGAGCCGACCAGGCCGCGGTGGCCCGCGACGAATATGCGGGCGCCGGGTCGCAGGAGGGGGCGGACGGATTCCTGGGAAGGGCCGGGGAGATCAGTCGTCATGGACCGGATTGTGCCAGCAGCCACCGGCCGTGGTGATGTTTTGCCGCAGATCACTCAATTCCCGATATTTCGGCGGGAACCGACAGCCTTTCAGGCGACCAGAGGAGGGGGGAGGCGTGGCGAAGACCGCGCTCATCACCGGCGTGACCGGACAGGACGGTTCGTACCTGTCCGAGTTGCTGCTCGACAAGGGGTACACGGTCCATGGACTGATACGCCGCTCGTCGAGCTTCAACACCGAGCGGATCGATCACATCTACCAGGGCCCGGAGGAGGAGAACAGATCCTTCGTCCTGCATCACGCCGACCTCGCCGACGGGGTCGCACTGGTGAACCTGCTGCGTGACATCCGGCCCGACGAGGTCTACAACCTGGGCGCGCAGTCGCACGTCCGGGTCTCCTTCGACGCACCGCTGTACACCGGCGACATCACGGGGCTCGGCACCATCCGGCTGCTGGAGGCCGTCCGGGCGAGCGGTATCGACACCCGTGTCTATCAGGCGTCGTCCTCGGAGATGTTCGGCGCGACCCCGCCGCCGCAGAACGAGGAGACCCCGTTCCATCCGCGCAGCCCGTACAGCGTCGCCAAGGTCTACTCGTACTGGGCGACCGTCAACTACCGTGAGGCGTACGGAATGTTCGCGGTCAACGGGATCCTCTTCAACCACGAGTCCCCGCGCCGCGGCGAGACCTTCGTGACCCGGAAGATCACGCGCGGGGTGGCCAGGATCAAGGCGGGTCTCCAGACCCACCTCCACCTGGGCAACCTCGACGCCGTGCGCGACTGGGGCTACGCCCCCGAGTACGTCGACGCGATGTGGCGGATGCTGCAGTGCGACAGTCCGGACGACTACGTGGTGGCCACCGGCGAAGGGGTCAGCGTCCGGCAGTTCCTGGAGTACGCCTTCGCCCACGCGGGACTGGACTGGCGGGAGCACGTGCGCTACGACCCCAAGTACGAGCGCCCCAGCGAGGTCGACGCGCTGATCGGCGACGCGGCCAAGGCCGAGGAACTCCTCGGCTGGAAACCGGTGGTGAGGGCGCGGGAGCTCGCCAGGATCATGGTCGAGGCGGACATCCGCCAGTTGTCCGACCAACTCGCCGGAGCGGCCGTACGGGTGGACCGATGAACCGTACGGCCGTCCTCCACCGCGGCATCGCCGCGCCGATCACCGCCATGTGGCCCGCTTCGGCGCTCCCCCACAGGACCCGGCCGTCGCACCCCAAGGCCGTTCCGGGGACCATCACGGACGCCTCCTCGGCCTCCTCCACCGGCCGTCCGGTGGATCCGAGCGGGTCCGCACCGGTCCGGCCCCCGGTCCCGGACCACTCACTCGCCCTCGCCGGCAGCAAGACGGAGCGTCCTCGCCGTCGGCCGGACGAGGCAGGAACCGCGGCCTTCCGGCCGCAGCTCGTTCTCACCCTCGGAGCTGAATGATGAACGGAAGTACGGGGCGCAATCCCACCGGACACCGCCGGGCACGGGCCGCGGCCGCCGCGCTCTGCCTGCTCGCCGGAGCACTGACCGCCGCCACGTCCGGGGGTTCCCCCGCGGCGGCCCTCACCCCGCCGGTCTCGCTGACCGCGGACGATCTCACCACCTGGCAGACCAACGGCATCGTCTGGTCGATGGCCGCGTCGGACGCCGGTGTCGTCTACACCGGCGGCACCTTCTCCACCGTCCGGCCACCGGGCGCGGACGCCGGTACCTCCGAACAGCCCGCGGTGAACTTCGCCGCGTTCGACGCCGCGACCGGTGCGCCGACCGGCTGCAGCCTTTCGTTCACGTTGTCCTCGGGAACGGCGACCGTACGGGCGCTCGCCCTCTCCCCGGATCAGAAGACCCTGTACATCGGCGGGCAGTTCGGGGCGGTGAGCGGGGTCGGGGTGAGCAATATCGCCGCAATCGACACCGCGACCTGCACCCCGCGCCAGGACTTCAAGTTCTCCGTCTCCGCGACGGTGCGGGCGCTGGCCGTCACGGCGGACACCGTCTACCTGGGCGGTGACTTCAATACCGTGGCGGGGCAGACCCGGAACAAGTTCGCCGCGGTCACCACCGGCGCCGCGCTGAAGCCGTGGAAGGCCAACGCCGACGAGGTGGGCCGGGCCCTGGAGCTGACGCCCGACGGCAAGCACGTACTGCTCGGCGGCGACTTCTTCACTGTCAACGGCACCGCGTCGCACGCGCTGGCCGTCGTGGACGCCACCAGCGGGGCCGTCGCCAAGAGCTACCCGGCCGGCTTCATTCCGAACACCTCCACGGTGCAGGACCTGGCCACGGACGCCACCGGCTTCTACACCGCCAACGAGGGCACCGGAGGCGGTGTCTTCGACGGCCGGATCGCGCTGAGCCTCAGCAACTTCGAGCAGCGCTGGCGTGACACCTGCCTGGGCGCCACGCAGGCCGTCCTGGTGCACAACGGAGTTCTGTACAGCGGGAGTCACGCGCACGACTGCTCCAGCATGGGCGAGTTCCCGGACCAGCCGCGCAAGCACCTGCTGGCCCAGTCGGTGGACGATCCGAAACTGCTCCCGTGGTTCCCCGACACCAATGACGGCATCGGGGAGCCGGTCGGGCCACGGGTGATGGCTCAGACCGACAAGGGCGGCCATCACTACCTGTGGGTGGGCGGGGAGTTCACCACCGTCAACGGCGTGCGGCAGCAGGGCCTGACGCGGTTCGCCGACGGTCCGGACACCGGGGCGCCCTGGGTGCCGAACGTCAGCCTGTCCACGGTCGCCCCCGGCAAGGTGGAGGTCAACTGGCAGGCGAGCTTCGACGCCGACGACGGGAAACTCACCTACCGGATCTACAAGGACGGTGCGAGCACCCCGGTGTACACCACCACCGGATACTCGCTGTTCTGGGACCGGCCGCAGCTGAGGTGGACCGATACGGACGTGGCTCCGGGTGAGACCCACTCGTACCGGATCAGCGCGAGCGACGGCACCAACACCAGCGCCAAGTCGCCCGCTCTGTCCGCCACCGTGGCGTCCACCGCCCAGAAGTACCCCGCCAAGGTGCTGGCCGACGGCGCGTCGCTGTACTGGCGGTACGACGAAGGCACCTCGACCTTCGCGGCCGACACCGGCGGCGGACGGGACAACGGATTCCTGCGCAACTCCCCCGCCTACCGGCAGACTCCGGCGGCGGTCGCGGGTCCCTCGACCGCGATCGGCTTCAACGGAACGAACCAGTACGCCTACAGCAACAAGCTTCACCCGCAGCCCACCAGATTCTCCGTCGAGACCTGGATCAGGACGACGACCACCAAGGGAGGGAAGATCATCGGCTTCGGCAACGTGACCATGCAGAACAGCACCAAGTACGACAAGCACGTGTACATGCGCGACGACGGGCGGCTGGTCTTCGGCGTCCACAGCGGCGGCACCAGGACCATCACCACTCCCGCCGCCTACAACGACGGCGCCTGGCACCATGTCGTCGCCACCCAGGGCACCGGCGGCACGGCCCTGTACGTGGACGGGCAGCTGCGCGCCTCCAGCGCCCTGTACACCACCAACGAGGACTACAGCGGCTACTGGCGGGTCGGCGGGGACAACCTGAACAACTGGCCGAGCCGGCCGACGAGCAACTTCTTCGCGGGGCAGATCGACGAGACCGCCGTCTACCCGACCGCGCTGAGCAGCTCTCAGGTCAGTGCCCACTACGCCCTGAGGACGGGTGGATGAGGTATCCGTTCCGGGCCGGTGCCGCCGTCGTCGTACTGACGGCGGCGCTGGCCGCCTGCGGCTCGTCCTCCGAGGGGCACGAGGGGGCGAACGGCGCCGGGCCCCCGTCCGGCCGGACCCCCGTCGCCTCCTCTTCGGCCGGTCCCGGGGCCACCGCGTCCAGTGGTCCCCCGGCCCGGCGCACGAGTGACCCGCCCAGGCTGCCCAGCGATGAACTCACCCCGGCCACCGGCACCTTCACCAGGAAGCAGAAGGAGTACCTCGTCGACCGGGTTCCCCGGGGGATGGATCCGGCGGCGGTGCTCCAGACCGGTCAGGAGACCTGCGACAGGCTGACGTACCTCGTGAAGGTCGACCGGGACACGGCGGTCGGCGCGATCGTGACGGGCGAGATCGCCGACGCGGAGCCCGCCGTCGCGCACCTCTGCCCCCACCACGGCGACCTGGTCCGGGAGGCCTCTCAGGGGTACGCCGACGGCACGTACGAGGGCGCGCGGATCCGGCCGGGCCGCTACCACGACGTCACCCCCACCGAGAGCTGCACCTGGCGGATCACCGGGGCGAACGGCAGGACCCTGACGGCGGGCTCCTCCGCCTCCGGGAAACGGTCCGGGATCACCGTCCCGAAGGCGGCCCGCGTCTTCACCTCCACAGGCTGCTACGCCTGGCTGCCGGAAGGAGACCTTGGATGAGCAAGCTGCCGATAGCCGTGGCGATCCCCACGAAGAACGAGGGGCTCAACATCGCCGAGGCGGTCACGTCGGTGCTCGGCCACTTCGAGGCGGTGGTCGTCGTCGACTCGCACAGTACGGACGACACGGTGAAGATCGCCGAGGAGTGCGGGGCCGAGGTGATCACGTATACCTGGGACGGCGGTCATCCGCGCAAGAAGCAGTGGTGCCTGGACCACGTCCGCACGGACCTGGACTGGATTCTGCTGCTCGACGGGGACGAGCGGCTCAGTCCGGGTCTGCTGGCCGAACTGCGGCAGATCTTCGCCGCTCCCGGGGCGCCGGGACCGGCGGCGTACGACATACCACTGGGCTACTGGTTCTCCGGGAAGCGGCTGCGGCACGGATACACCATCCGCAAGCGGTCGCTGACCGATCGCACCCGCTGCCACTACCCGGAGGTGGGTGATCTGGAGGCGCCGGGCATCGGCGAGGTCGAGGGCCACTACCAGCCGGTCGCCGAGTCGGTAGGCTCGCTCCGCCATCCGATCGAGCATCAGGACCTCGACCCGGTCACCGCCTGGTTCGAGCGGCACAACCGGTACTCGGACTGGGAGGCATGGCTGGAACATCACCCGGAGGTCAAGGAGCAGGTGCGCAAGGTGAAGTCCCGCCAGGGGCAGCTGTTCCACAAGGCGCCCTTCAAGCCCCTGGTGTCGTTCGCGTACATGTACGTGTACCGGCGGGGCTTCCTCGACGGGCGGGCGGGGCTCGACTTCGCCCTGGCGATGAGCTTCTACCGCTGGCAGATCGCGCTCAAGTCCCGTGAGAGGAAGGACGTTTGACTCAGTGACCCTTCCGGCGGACCACGTCCTCGTAGGTCCGCCGGAGGGTCCGGGTCACGACATCGATGGTGAAGTGCTCATTGACCAGGTCCCAGGCGGCCTTGCCGGCCTGTGCGTTGGCCTCGGGTTCGAGGAGTTCCAGCACCGCACGGGCGACCTTGAGGGCGTTCTCGCCGTCCTCGCCGACCCGGCTGTCGATCACCCGTCCCGCCCCGGCCTTCGCAACATCGGGGCCGAGGCCACTGGTGCGGGTGATGACCACGGGGGTGCCGACGGACATCGCTTCGATGACGGAGACGGCCAGGGGTTCCTCGATCGAAGGCAGTACGTACACATCGGCCTCCCCGTCCGCGGCCAGAACCTCTTCATGACCGAGCGGTCCCATATGGTGGAGGGAGTCCATCACCCCCAGTTCACGGGCGAGTTCGAGAGTCTCCGACAGCGCTCCGGTGTCGGGGCCGGCGAGCACGAACCGGGCGTCCGGGTGTTCGGCAAGGACCGTCGGCATCGCGGCGACGAAGTCCTGCGGACGCTTGCGCTCCTGGATCCGGCCCAGGAAGAGGACTGTCGGCGGCCGCCCCGGCGCGCGGGCGGGCTTGGGGTCCTGCGGCCTTACGCCGTTGACCAGCCGTACCGTGCGGGTCAACGGCACGGGTGCGGCAACGGCGTTCACATCGAGGCGTTCCCTCTCGGTCAGATGCAGCACGGCGTCGGCTTCGCGCAGCACCTTGCGTACGCCCAGCAGATCGGTCAGCTGGGCGACCCGCTTTTCGGTCGGGTCCACCATGCCGTGGGTCTGGACCACCAGGGGAGTGCGGGAGGCCAGCGCGAGCAGCGCGGCGGGGAGCGTCACCAGGTCGCGCATCAGATGGACATGGACGAGATCGGCGCCGCGCATCATGCGCCGGGCGGCGAGCAGGAGCGCGCCGGAGGTGATTCCGCTGACCTCGAACATGGGGAGCAGGTGACGGGCCTGGAAGAGATGCACCGGGACTCCCTCGACCTCGCGCGGCAGCCGCCCCTCGAAGCCGTCGCCCAGCGCCATGATGCGGGCGTCGTCGCCACCGGCACGCTGGACCCTCGACAGGTTGAGCGCCACCCTTGTCGGGCCGCCGAACGCGTGGTCCGGAGTGTGCAGTGTGACGACGTGCAGGATCTTCACCAGAGTCCCCCTCGGTCTCGGCCGGTCTTTTACAGAATAGTCATCCAAACCCCCCAAGTGGGTTGATTCGTTAGAGTGTTCACAGATCCACGGAACGGGGGGTGTAGATGACGTCCGTGCACGAGGCGGCTCCGTCCGCCCCCGTACCGGAGCACGGCCCGCAAGGCCCGGTCCAGCCGCCGGCGAAGCCCCTGGCGTGGGCCATGCTGTCGCGCGCCCTCGCCGTGCCGCTCATCCTCGGCCTGGTCTGCTTCCTGCCCGCGGTGATCGCCGCGCAGCCGGGCACCGGCGTCCGGGACACCGCGTACTGGCTGCAACTCGCGCTGACCTGCTATGCGGGGGCCCGGCTCGCCACGATGATCCTGTCCACCCGGCGCCGCCTGCTGCAGGGCGTCTTCTGGATGTTCGTGTACATCGCGATGGGGGTGGCGCCGTTCGCGCAGGTGGTCATCGGGCAGACCCCGACACCGATGGTCGGACCGCGGTCGGATCTGGTGACGGCCGTCGCGCTGGTCCTGGTGGGGTGTGCGGCGTTCGACCTCGGCGCGCTGCTGGCGTCCCGGCGCCCGCTGCGCCGCCGGGCCACCGCACGCTCCGGGAGCGGTCCGGCCACGGCGCACCGGGTACGGCTCAGGCTGTTGGTGGTGCTGGCCTTCGCGGCGAGTGGCTACTACATCGTGAAGCTCGGCGGGCCCGCCATCTTCTTCACCAGTCGCCAGGAGATCAGCGCCTCGGTCGCGGCCAGCGGGGTGGTGTCGGACCAGTCCAATGTGGGGTCGGCCTTCCTCAAGGGCTTCGGTACGGTACCCGCGCTGCTCGGGCTGCTTTTCTGGACCCGTCGGCTGGTGACCTCGCGCAGGGCCCGGCGTTCCCCCTCGACAATGCTTGTCTGGTGTGCGTTGCTGGTCCTCAATGTCGTCGTCAACAACCCGGTTTCCAACGCTCGTTACTGGTTCGTGACCGTACTGGTCTCGCTCCTGTTCACCGCGTTCCCGAGCAGCGCTGCGATGTACCGCTCGGTGCTGGTCATGGGAGTGGTCGGGGCGTTGGTGCTGTTCCCGTACGCGGACCGGTTCCGCTACGACAGCGCCGGGTACCGGCCGGTGGAGTCGTCGTCGGTCTTCGAGCCGCTGGCCACCAAGGACTACGACCAGGCAGTGATGTTCGCCAACACCGTCACCTGGGTCGACACCCGGGGCCACACCTATGGGCGTCAACTGACGGGCTCCGCACTGTTCTTCGTGCCCCGGTCGGTGTGGAGCGGCAAGCCGGAGGACACGGGGGTGCGCGTCGGCCAGTGGATGGGGATGAACATGACCAACCTGTCGGCGCCGCTGTGGACCGAGCTCTGGGTCGACTTCGGCGCTCCGGGCATGGTCGGCGCGTTCGCACTGATCGGGTACGCCGCGGCACGCACCGACCGGCGTTACGCGCGCGCCGTCTCCCGGGACGGTCCGGGCCCCGGCAGCGTCCTGGCCATCGCCGCGCCGCTGATCGCCGGGTACACCTTCATCCTGTTGCGCGGACCGCTGTTGCAGTCCGTCGGGAAGCTGGCGATCGCGGCCCTCTGTCTGCTGCTGGTCACCAGTTTCAGGAGCCGGAACGGATGGCGCCCGCGCTGACGGGCGCCTGGCCGCCCGCGGTGCGGCGGCTCAGCCGGGCCACCCGGGCCCACGTGGCCACCGCCTTGCAGACCGATCCCAGGCACAGGCCCCAGGCCGCGCCCGGCACCCCGCCGAGCACATAGCCGCCGGTGAGGAAGGCCACCGCGGCGAGTGAGAAGACCACCTGGATGGAGAGAGTGGTACGGGGGTCGAGCATCCGCAGGGCCAGCAGTCCGCAGGTGCCGACGGCCATCGCCGCGTACTGGCTGCCGGTCGCGGGGAGCAGGGCGGCCGCCGTGGGCCAGGTGTCGCCGAGCAGGTGGCGGCCGACCCCGTCGGGCAGCAGGGCGAGTGCGGTGGCCCAGGCCCCCGCGGTGAGTGCGAGAACGACGGCGAGCGTCGCCGTGGCGCGTACCCGGCGCCGTTCGCAGGAGAGCCGTCCGAGCAGCGGCGGGCCGAAGCCGGTGGCCGAGGTGAACAGCACGTTGAGCGGCCCGAAGAGTGTGGTCGCGCCGCGCAGGGCGCCGACCACCAGCGGGTTGCCGACCGCTCCGAGTCCGAGCACGGAGAGTTGGCTGGTGGCGTTGCCGACCCCGAATTCCACCACGAAGCGCCACCCCAGGTGCCCCTTTCGCAGCAGGACCTTCAGCCGCAGCGGTGTGCCGGCCACCCGGCGGTGGAGCAGGGCGGCCGACAGCAGCAGGGCGGGCAGCGCGGACAGTCCCCAGACGGTGACGAGCCGGGCGGCCGGGGCGCCGTACGGCTGCATGGCCAACGCGCCCAGTACGCACGCCAGTCTGAGCACGTCGCCGCCCAGTGCCAGGTGCGGCAGTTGCAGGGTGGAGAAGGCGTAGCGCATGGTGTCCTGTCCGAGGACCACCGGCAGAACGAGTCCCAGCGTCATCAGGGCGCGCGCGGTGGCCCCCGGGAGCAGCAGACAGACGGCGGCGAGCAGGGCACCGAGCGCGGACGCGGCGAGCAGGGTGAAGACGACCGCCGACCGGCACGCGCCGCCCACCTCGTCGGGCTCGCCGCGCCGCAGCACGAGCGGCTGCCCGGTGTAGGCGCCGAAGACGCCCAGGAGCACCGTGAAGACGACGTAGACCGCCGAGAAGCGGGCGAAGTCGGCCACGGTGGAGAGCCGGGCGGCCGCCACCAGCACCAGGATGTTGGTGAGCGCTGCCACGCCCTGGTCCGCGACCGAGCAGACGATCGCGGTACGTGCCTTCATCTGTGTCCCGCGGTGGAGTCGAAGGTGCGCAGGCCCAGCGTCTGCGCCGGGTCACCGGAATGTCCGGCGCCACCGTGGCCGTCCCCGTCGCCCCGGCCCGGCGCGGAGCCGGACCGGCCACCGCCCGCGTGGCGCTTGCCCGCCTTCTTGCGGGCCCTGCGCTCGTGGCGGCTCCGGCCGGGATGCAGCAGGGCGCCGAGCACCGTTCCGCCGGCCGCCTCGATGATCTCGCGGATCCTTTCCAGGTCGCTGCGGTGCACCTCACGCGGGTCGCAGGCCACGACGACGCCCTCCACCCGGTCGATCAGCGCGACGGCGTCGGCGTACGACAGCACGGGCGGGGCGAGCACGATGACGGCGGCGTCCGGCCGGTCGCCCTCGGCGACGATCCGCCCGACGGGCGCCGAGGTGAGGGCGCGCGGCACGTTGTCCGTGCGCCGGCCCGCTATGAGGGTGAAGGCGCCCGATCCGGGTACGTCCACGTTCATCCGGCTGTCCGACGGCCAGGCCCGCTCTCCCTCCGTCGCCCAGCGGGGCCGGGCGCCCTGCACGGCCGGGCCGAGGTCCCTGGCCAGTGTGGGGGTGCGCAGATCGGCTTCGACCAGGAGTACGTCGCGTCCCATCTCGGCGAAGGCCGCAGCCAGATTGACCGCCGCGGCGGCCGCGGCGGCGCTGTCCCCGCGCGGGGCCGTGACCAGGAGTCTGCGGCGCCGGGCGAACCACGGGTCGTAGGCGAGCCGGAAGGCGACCGCCCGGTACTCCTCGGCCAGCCGGCTCCCGCTCCGCCCGATGGCGAGCAGCGTGCCCGCGGCTGCCCGCTCCCTGGGCAGGGTGCCGAGCAGCGGGGCACCGAGGGAACGGACCAGTTCCCGGGTGGAGCGCACGGCCGGGTCGAAGACCAGGCGTACCCAGGACAGCAGCAGCCCCAGCGCCAGCCCGACGACTCCGCCGAGTCCCAGCAGCAGGGGAAGCCCCGCACCGGTGGGCTTCGTGGGCGCCACGGGCCTCTTCGTCAGATAGCCGGGAGTGGTGTCCAGGGCACGCAACTCCGATATTTTCCTGCTGAGTTCGGAGATCGAGACCACGAGGTTGGCCCGTGCGCTGGTCACGTCGTTGCTGCCGACGGCCTGCTCCGCCAGCTGGTCCCGCTGCTCGGTGAGCGGTTTCAGCTGGGCACGGTAGCCGTCGACCATGTTGGCGATGCTGTCCTCGGTGCGCTGTCTGCGGATCTCCAGATAGGCGTCGGCGAGCGCCTCGGCCCGCGCCTTCGCCAGGGCGGGGGTGCGGCCGGTGTACGAGAAGCGGAGCACGAGGGTGTTCGGCGGGTTCGTGACCTGGAGTCCGGACAGCAGTGCTCCGACGTCCACGCGGTCGCCGTGCCGGGCCAGGGAACCGACGGCCAGGGTGCCCACGGTGTCGCTGACCGCGGTCTGCCGCTCGGAGCCGATGTTGATGCCCTTGTCGGCGGAGGCGCCCGCGGCGAAGGGGTCCGAGGCGGCGGAGCGGACGACCACCTCGCCCGTCGACGTGTAGCTGTCCTCGCCGCTCAGGGCGAGCCAGCCGCCGCCGAGCAGCCCGAGGACCACGCCGGAGGCGAGCAGTGCCCGGTAGCGCAGGAGCTGGCGGAACTGGTCCCGCAGCAGGGCGGGTTCGTCCTGGTCCTCCAGGGCGCGGATGGGCTGGGTCATCGGTGTGGTCTCCCTTGTGCGTCGGCGAGGACCTCGGTGAGCAGTGCGTCGAAGCGGGCCAGTCCCGCCTCCCGGCTCAGATGGCGTGCGACGTACCTCGGCCCGTTGGCGCCGAGCGCGTCCGCCCCGGCCGGCGTTTCGACGAGCTTGCGTACGGCTGAGAGCAGCGCGGCGGGATCCTCCGGCGCGACCAGGATCCCGGCTCCGGACCGATGCACCTCCAGGGCCGTCCCTCCCCCGTCGGCGACCGAGGCGACGACGGGGCGGCCCGAGACGAAGTACGAGGTCAGTTTGGACGGGACGCTCATGTCGAGCACGGACGCCCGCTGGGTCACCGCGAGCACATCGGCGGCGGCGAGGATGTCCGTGAACTCGTCGGCGTCGGCCGGCGGCAGGAAATCCAGGTTGCGCAGGCCCGCCGCGCGCCCCAGCAGCGCCTCGCGCTGGTTCCCGTCCCCCATCAGCACGACGCGGATATCCGGCGCGAGCCGGGCCGCGTCGACGAGGACCTCCAGCCCTTGTTTGAGCCCCATGTTCCCGGAGTGCAGGACCACGGGAGTGCCCTCGCTCCAGCCGAGCCTGGCCCGCGTACCGGCGCGGTCGGCGGAAGGGGCCCGGACGTGCGACCAGTTCGGGACGGTGCGGATGCGGCCGGGGTCCACGCCGTACGCGGTGACGCGCGGGACGAAGGTCTCGTGGATGACTCCCACGAGGGCCGCGCCGCGCAGCGCGTACCGTTCGGCCGCCGAGGCGACGACCGCCGCCCGGCCGCCTCCCCGGATTCCGCTCTGGGCGGCGGCCGCACCCATCAGATCCTGCACGACCGGTATGTAAGGGACCCGGTGGCGGCGTGCCAGCCGGGCTCCTGCGACCCCGCCCGCGAGGCTGGGCATCTGGGAGATCACCGCGTCCGGCGGACGCGAGACGGGCGGCGCCAGCAGCCCGTGACCGAGCACCGTTGCCTCGAACACGGCTCTGCGCAGGGCGGTCTGACGGGACGGCACATAGTGTCTTCGCCGGTGGACGGTGACCCCGGCCCGCGTCTCGACGGCCCGCCACACACCCCGGTACTCCGCGTCGGTCCGCCAGGACGGGTAGTGCGGCATGCCGGTCAGTACATGGGTTTCGGCGCCGCTCTCGGCCCAGTGCTCGGCAAGCTGCGCGGCGTACGGTCCGATGCCCGTCAGTTCCGGCGCGTAGTTCGTCGAGACGACCAGCAGCGTGCGACCTTCGAACGGCTTGTGACGATCGGCATCGGACATGGACGCTCGCCTTCCCCCCGGAACATTCTGTGTTCCCCCCAAGGAACAGCACCAAAAGCGAGCTTATCCGTTCACGGGATACGCAAGTGGTCTTCACAGTAAGGTCGTTGCACCATCAACACCGATACCGATATCCCGCGGCACCGGATGTCATGTCCGGACAACAACCCTGGGACACGGACATCACGTTCACCGTGGGGGGAGAGAACGGATGGTGCACAGGGTCGGCTACGCGCCGGGTGTCTACGACCTGTTCCACATAGGGCACCTCAACATCCTGCGGCATGCCCGCAGTCAGTGCGACTACCTCGTCGCAGGAGTCGTCTCGGACGAGATGGCCGCGCTCACCAAGGGCCACACACCGGTGATTCCGCTGCCGGAGCGGCTGGAGATCGTACGCAGCGTCCGCCATGTGGATGCCGCGTTCGTCGAGACCGTGCCCGACAAGATCGATACCTGGCAGCAAGTCAGGTTCGACGTCATCTTCAAGGGGGACGACTGGCGGGACACGGAGAAGGGCCGGCGGCTGGAGCACGACTTCGCCGAGGTCGGCGTCGAGGTGGTCTACTTCCCGTACACGGTGCACACGTCCAGTACCCAGCTGCGCCGGGCGCTGGACTCCCTCGTCAGTCCGCAGTCCGGAGCGCTTTCAGCTCCCTGAACCACTTGACGAGGAACGCCACGAGGAACAGCGCGTGCACGACGGCGAGCGCGGCGTAGCCGAAGCGGAACGCGGTCCGGTCACCGAGCAGCAGGAACACCAGGCAGAACACCCCGTAGTCGACGGGCAGCAGTGCCACGGCGCGCATCCGGGACACCGGGGCCGGGGCGCCGTCGTCCGGTGCGGGCCGTGCGGCCGCCCTGCCCAGCTGTTCGCGCAGCAGCCCCGCACAGAAGGTCAGCACGGCGGTGAACAGGAAGCCCAGCGGCAGGAGCAGCCAGCCGTCGGACGGCAGAACGGAGAACCGCTGGAACGAGATCAGTACAGCGATATGCACGAGGATCATCTTGGCGCAGTCCACGACGTGGTCCAGCCACTCGCCGTCCGGGCCGCCCCGGCCGGTCAGCCTGGCCAGCTGGCCGTCGGCCGAATCGAGGGCGAAGCCGACGGCCAGACCGGCGTACACCGTGGCCGAGAGCCCCCAGGACGGCCGGACGAGTGCCACCGAAGCGATGGCTGCGAAGGTGAATACCGCACTGATCAGAGTGACTTGATTGGGCGTCAGTCCGGCTTGGTACGCGCCTGCCGCGAACACTCGCCCGGCCGGACGGTTCACGTACCGCGAGTACGGCGAAACCCCCTTGGCCGTCTTCTGCGCACCGCGCAACTCGCGCAGAACCGTGCCTGTGCCTTCCATACGCCCCCCAGCATGTCCCTGTTCCGGCAGCGCCGGCGGTGCGCCGCGGACACCGCCGTCGGAGCCGCATCATGGCATGCGGGGCTCCATTCGCGTGGCCACTCGCCCGCTCCCGTCTGCGACCCCGCCCGGCCCGAAGCGGCCGCACCGTCCGTACGGGCCCGGGTGGGGCCACGAGTCAGGCAGGCGCGGTGCGGCACTCCGGGTGGCCCCAGCCCTTCGGATTCTTGGCGATCATCTCCTGTGCCGCATAAGGCTTTCCGCAGTGGCAGCGGCCGGCGAACTTGGCCCGGATGGTGCCGCCGGAGCGTGCGGGGCGCGCCGAACTCCCCGCCCTCTTCTCCGGGGTGCTCCTGCCCCGCCCTTCGGTCGCCCGCGCGGGGGCGGGCGTCGGGAGCTGCGCGGAGCCGTGTGCGGTACCGGCCGGCCGCTGTGCCACCGCGGCCTCGCTGGCCGCCTGGTCGGCAAGGGCGTTGAGCGGGTCCCCGTCGACCTGGTGGGCGGGCACGTGGACGAAGTTCACGGTCCGGCCGGTCAGCAGGGCGTCGATCCCGGCCACCAGGTCACGGTTGGCCACGGGTTTGCCGGCCGAGGTCTTCCAGCCGTTGCGCTTCCACCCGGGCAGCCACTTGGTCACGGCGTTCATCGCGTACTGCGAATCCATCCGCACCTCGATCGGCACGGACGGGTCCGTGGCCTCCAACAGCTCACGCAATGCCGTGAGTTCGGCGACGTTGTTGGTGGCGGTCCCCAGCGGTCCCGCTTCCCAGCGCTCCGGACGTCCCTGTGCGTCGGCCACGACCCACGCCCAGGCCGCAGGCCCCGGATTGCCCTTCGATGCCCCGTCACACGCGGCGATGTTGCTCTCGTTCATGCCCTTGATCATGCCAGCGCCGCGGCACCCCTCCCGCACACCGTGACGCTGAGTGACGATTCGAGGTGCGGTGACGCGACGGCACTGGTTCTCTGATGGAGCCCGCTCTTCCCAACCGCACAAGGAGCGATGATGAGCGTTGCACGTGAATCCGGTGACCAGGCGCAGGAGCTGCGCGAGAAGGCCCGGCACATGACCGAGGCCGCGGAGCGCACCACTGACCCTGAGCAGCGCCAGCGTCTTCAGGAGAAGGCCCGGAAGCTGCAGGAGCAGAGTGAGCAGCAGGGCAAGATGGGCGGCGGGAACATCCGCCCGCCCAAGTAGCACCTGTCGCGCGTAGCACCCGCCTCACGTAGTGCCTGTCTCACACGAACGGCCGACGTCTTGCCGCTCTTCCATGGGTGAGTGGCAAGCCGTCGGCCGCCCGTTCCCCGGCACATCGGCACATCGGCACATCGGCACATCGGCAATGCGGCCATCGTTCTCTCGTTGCGAGCCGCTTCAGTACGGGTGTTTGTTCGCCTTGTTCGCCCACGCCTCGTAGGACGTGGCCCCCAGCTCGGGGTGGAGCTGTTCAAGAGTGATGCTCCGCCGGTCCGGGGGTTTCGCGAAGTCTTCGTACTGGAAGACATCGTCGAAGCCGATCTCCTGAGTTGCCTTCCAGTCACAGCTGTAGTAGACGGCACTGATCCGGGACCAGTAGATGGCGCTCATGCACATGGGGCACGGGGCACCACTGGTGTAGATCGCGCATCCCTGCAGCATACGAGCGCGCTCGGGCACCGCGTCGGGGGAACCCTCCGGCCGAGGCACCAGCTTCAGGGTGTACGCGTCCTGGTGCTCCTCGGAAATGCTGGGCGCCTCCGGATTGAGCAGCTGAACAGCCTTGCGAATGGCCTCCACCTCACCGTGCGCCGTCGGATCGGCCGTGAGAAGGACACGATTCTGCCCGCGAGCGATGATCTCGCCGTCATTGGTGATCACCGCACCGAAGGGTCCGCCCCAGCCGTTCTCGACGGACTCGGTAGCCAGTCGAACCGCTTCGGCCATGAACTCCTTGTGCCCCATCCCAAGATCCTCCCGCTCAGCGAGGCGGAATTTCTCCATATTTGTCCGATAACTCCTTTTAGAACTAGACTACTCCGCATGAGTACCCGTGCAAGCCGCGACTCCAGCGGCAGCGCGACTGTCGTGATCTCTCAGAGGGTCCGGGCCGGCCGGGACGAGGACTACAAGCGCTGGCAGGAGAAGACCAACGAGGTCGCGCGGGGCTTTGACGGGTTCCAGGGGACGGAGTTGTACCCGCCCGCCTCCGGTGAGGAAGGCGAGTGGGTCGTCGTTTTCCGCTTCTCCCGCGTCGAGCAGCTGACCGAGTGGCTGGACTCGAATGCGCGGCGGCAACTCCTCGACGAAGGCAGCCCGCTGTTCGACGGACCCCCCACGCAAGAGGTGCTTTCCGGTGGCACGCCGACCGAGGATGTCGTCACCGCGGTCGTGTCGCACGATGTGCGACCGGGGCGTGAGCAGGATTTCATGCACTGGCAGGACAAGATCCTCAAGGAACAGGAGCGGCATCCCGGTTTCATGGGGTCGGAACTTTTCAGACCGGTAAAGGGAATCCAGGACCGCTGGGTGGTCGCTTTCCGTTTCGACACACGCGAGCACCTGGACGAATGGCTCGGATCCGAGGCACGCGAAAAGCTCCTGACGGAAGGGCGCGAGTACTTCGGTTCCTATGACGTGCGCAAGATCGGATCGGCGTTCGGCTCCTGGTTCCGCTTCGGCGAGGGCGCGGAGGAAGGGGCTCCGCCCAACTGGAAACAGGCCATGTCCGTGGTCCTGGCCCTGTATCCCACGGTGATGATCCTGAACCTGACGGTCGGTGACTGGCTCGGCCGCCTGGGAGTGCCCGGGTATCTCGCTCTGTTCATCAGCAACGTACTGAGTGTCAGTGTGCTGACCTGGTTGCTGATGCCGCTGGTCAACCGAGCGCTCGCCTTCTGGCTGCTGCCCGCCAGGGCGCGATCCGTCGGTGCCCATGCGGCGGGCGCCGCGCTCGTTGCTGTGTGCTACCTGGTGATCATCACCGTCTTCGGCCTGACCACGGGTTAGGAGCACGGCGTTTCAGCTTCGTCCACGGCCGTGGCCCGTGCAAGTCCGGGAGTTCCGTGATGCGCGACAGAGAACTGGCCAGAGGAATCGAAGGGGAGCTCGTCCAGCGCGGCGATGCCGACTACGACGCGATCCTGGCAGGCATGGTGTGGAACGGGCGCAAGCCCGAGCGATGCCCGGAACTGATCGTCCGCGCCGCTTCGGAACGGGATGTTCCCGGGGCCATCGGCCTGGCTCGTCGTCGCGGGCTCCGCATCGCGGTGCGGGCCGGCGGGCACAGCTGGTGCGGCTCTTCCGTCCGATCCGACGGCATGCTCATCGATCTCTCCCGGCTCCGGCGGTGCGACATCCACACGGCTTCTGCGACGGCGGCCGTACAGCCCGCCGTCACCGGCAGTGCGCTCGCTCCGGAACTCGCAGAGCGCGGCTTCTCCTTTCCCACGGGGCATTGCGGGTCGGTCGCCGTCGGCGGCTATCTCCTCGGCGGAGGTCTCGGCTGGAATTCCGGCGCCATGGGGCCGGCCTGCCGGAGCGTCCACGAAATCGAAGCCGTGACCGCGGACGGCGAAACGGTCCGGTGCAACAAGGACGAGAATCCCGACCTGCTCTGGGCGGCGCGCGGAGCAGGTCCGGGCTTCTTCGCCGTCGTCACCCGATTCCACCTCCGCCTGCACCGGCTTCCCGCAGCGATCATGTCGACCGCGTTCGCCTTCCCCTTCGCAGATCTCCATGAGGTGACGAACTGGGCCACCGAAACCGCACGCGGTCTTCAACCGACCGTGGAGTTGACCCTCGTACTCGCAACAGCCGCCCCGCACATGACGAGAGCGAGGCCGCGGCCGAAGGTGATCACCGTCGCCGCCACCGCTTTCGCGGATTCGCGCGAGCAGGCCGTCGAGGCCCTCGGGCCACTCCGGAACTGCCCCTTCGCCGATCGGTCCCTCTTCCACGAGGCGGACCGCCCGACGTCCTTCAATGCCCTCTACAAAGCCTCGGACGACCTATGGCCCGCGCATCACCGCTACGCGGCCGACACCCTGTGGTCCGACTCCGACCTCGGGACGCTGTTGTCCGGGTTCAGCGACGCCATGGAGGGGGCCCCCTCCGACAATTCCCTCGTCCTGGCACCCGTATCACCCGCGTCGCACAACGAGGAACTACTGCGCGACATGGCGTTCTCGGTGCTCGGATCGAGCTACGTCGTCCCGTACGCCATCTGGGACGACGCGGCGGATGATGACATCAACGCCCGTTGGCTGCGCGAGACGATGAGCGCCGTGGAGCCCCTCGGGACGGGGCACTACATCGCTGAGGCCGACCTCGGCGCCGGCCCCACCCGGGCGGAGCGGTCCTACACGGCGCGCGACTGGCGACGGCTTCAGGAACTGAGGGGCCGGTACGACCCGGAGGGCGTCTTCCACTCCTACCTCACGCCCTGAGGCTCTTCGGCCGGCGAAGGAAAACCTCGGTCGCCCACCCCGGCCCCCGACAGAGAGCGGTGCCCGGAACTTCACCGGCGAGGGGTGCACCACGGGGGCCGAGCGCGCGGAAGCACCCGCCCGTTCCCTTCTTGTTGACGCTCATCCGGCGAAGGGCCTAGGTTGCGGTAAGCGCTTTCCAGTCCTGACCCGGGAGACTTGGGACATGAGCAGTCCACTGCGCATCACGCACGCCCACGGGGACCGGATCACGGTCACGGAGGAGCGCGGCGGCACCGATCTGATCAGCTATGCCTACCGCCCCGAGGCGGCCTGGGAGGCTCCGAAGCCGTACGTCCATCCCATGCGCACACTGGCCGATAACGTTGTCACCGACTATCGGCCCAATGATCACCGCTGGCACAAGGGCCTCCAGATGACCGCCTCCCATCTGTCCGGGCAGAACCTGTGGGGAGGCAACACCTACGTGCACGGCCAGGACTACCGGCCGCTGCCCGAACGGGTCGGATCGATGGCACACCTCGGATTCGACGAGGTGGCGGCGGATGCCGGACGCGCGGTCATCGCGGAGAGACTGAGCTGGCGCCACCACGACGGCACGCACTGGGCGGACGAGCAGCGGCGCATCGAACTGCATGACGTGGAACACGCCGAATCCGGCGCCGGTGCGGCAGGCACCGGAGGCTGTTGGACGCTGACCTGGTCGAGCGCGATCACCAATCGGCGCACCGAGCCGCTGCACTTCGGCAGCCCCACGACACACGGCAGGAAGGCGGCGGGGTACACCGGCCTCTTCTGGCGCGGGCCGCGCGCCTTCCGCGGCGGGCGGATCCTCGGACCGGAGGGCTCGGGACCGGAGTTGATGGGGACGCAGGCCCCGTGGCTGGCCTTCAGCGGTGAACACGACGGCGCCGACGGCCACGCCACACTGATCTTCCGGCACGCCCCGGAGAACGACCACTCGGGAGAGGGCGGGACCCACCCGGCGCACTGGTTCGTCCGCAACGAGCCCTTCGCGGCCGTCGCCCCCTCCTTCGCGTTCTACGACGAACTGGAGCTGGCCCCGGGCGACACCCTGTCCCGCCGCTACCGGGTCACCGTCGCGGACGGGGCATGGGACCGGGAGCGGATCGCCGAGTACCTCGCGGAGCACCCGTGGTGAACAAAGGCATGGACGGGGTCAGCCTGTACGTGGAACTGCCCCTCGACGATTCCGGTCGCGCACGCCTGCGCGCTCTCGGGCCCGGGTCCGTATGGTTCGCCGAGCCGGGGACGGCCTCCGAGGCAGACGCACGAGCCCTCGCCGATGCCGACATCGCACTCGGCAACCCCAGGGCCGAGTGGGTGTCCGGAGCTCCCAGGCTCCGTTGGCTGCAACTCGCCTCGGTCGGGATCGACAGCTATCTCGGGCTGGACCGGCCCGAGCTCGGCCATCGGCTGGCCGTCACCAACCTGGGTGATGTCTTCGCCGACCCTGTGGCCGAGTCGTGCCTGGCAGGAATCCTCGCGCTCCACCGCGGTATCGACGAGCTCTCCGGGCTGCGCGCCCGCGGCACATGGGCGAAGCCCGTCGTACGGCCCCGGCTGCGTCTGCTGGCCGGGGCGCGGGTGCTCGTGCTGGGCCGTGGCTCCATCGCCCGGCGGTTCGCCGAGCTGCTCGGTCCGTTCGGCTGCCCGGTGTCGCACTTCGCACGCGGCTCGGGTGACATCCGCACCCTCGCCGAACTCGACGAGCGGCTGCCCCGCTTCGATGTGGTGGTGGGGCTGCTGCCCGGCACTCCCGCGACGAGCGGACTGCTCGATGCACGACGCCTCGCCCTGCTGCGGCCGGGAGCGGTTGTGGTGAACGCCGGCCGGGGATCGCTGGTGGACGAGGAGGCCCTGATGTCCGAGCTGTCCTCCGGGCGGCTCGGCGGTGCGGTGCTGGATGTCACCGGACAGGAGCCGCTGCCTGCCGGGCACCCGCTGTGGACCTGCCCGAACGTCATTCTCACCCAGCACACCGCGGGTGGTTCGACGGACGAGAGCGCACGGGTCGTCGACCTGTTCGCCGACAACCTGCTCCGGTTCGAGGCCGGCGACCCACTGCGCAACCCCGTGCAGTGGACCAGAGGATTCTGAGGACGTGACCGACATGCCCGAACCCGCTTCCGCGCACGTCGGTGCGCTCGTCGACGACGGAGTACGCATCGCGGCGGTCCGGCCGGTCCTGCTCAGCGCCCCGTACGCGGACCCGGAGAATCTGGAGGTGCGCGTGGCGCTGCCCACGGGATGGCGCACGACGGGTCTGGTCGAGGTGACCCTGGACGACGGGACGACCGGTCTCGGCGAGGGCTATCTCGCCGTCTTCGCACCGCAGGTCTTCGTGTCCACGGTCGATCTACTGGCCCCCTACCTCCTCGGGCGTCCGGCGGGGGACCTGGCTGCACGCTACCGGGACATGGTGCTGGTGACCGGGTACTGGAGTCTGCAGGGGGCGGCCCGTCATGTCGTCTCCGCCGTGGAGGCGGCCCTGGTCGACGCCCTCGGGAGACGGGCGGGCGTGCCCGCGTACGAGTTGCTGGGCGGCCGTCGTACGGACAGGATCCGGCTCTACGCCAGCGGGGGCGACTCGGGCTCCCCGTCGGCGATGAGTGCCGAGATCGCCGCAGTGGCCGGGCTCGGGATCAGCACCTTCAAGATCAGGGCGCGGGGTCACGAGGCGGACAAGGCGGTATGGACGCTGGAGCACGCGGCCCCGCACGGTGTCGGTATCGCCATCGACATGGCACAGAATCTCGAAGACCCCGGCCAGTCGGCGGCGGACACCCTCGCCTTCCTCGACGCCGTCAGGGCCGGCACGCAGCGGCCTGTGCATTTCCTGGAGGAGCCGCTGGGGCCCGCCCATGTGCACGAGTACCCGGCTCTGCGGCGGGCGGCCGGCTGTGCGGTGGCGGGCGGAGAGACCGTCACCACCGCGCAGCAGCTGCTGGGGCGCATGGCCGCGGGGTGCTACGACCTGGTGCAGCCGGACGCCACCGTCATCGGCGGTCTACGGCAGACACTGGCCGTTTTCGCGGGCGCCGCGGAGCACGGCGTCGACGCGGTCGTCCACTGCTGGGGCAGTGCGGTGTGCCAGGCGGCCAACTACCACGCGGCCTTCGCCGGCGGCGGCCGGCTGGCCGAGTGGCCGATGCCCGGATATCCCCTGCGGTCCGAGCTCCTGGTCGAACCGTTCCGCATCGAGTCGGGATGCCTGCTCCCCCCACAGGCGCCGGGACTCGGCGTCCGGCTCACCCCGGAGACCGAGCGGCGGTACGCCTTCCGCGGAGATGCCGTCTACCGCTGTCTGGCCACGATGCCGCCGACCGAGCCGGGGCGATGGAGCGCGGGCTGACCGAGGGCTGCAGGACGGTCCCGGTGCCGGGCTCCTCTTGCGTACGCAATGGGAAAACGCTTTCAGTGCAGCTATCGTATCCCTATGCAGAGCCAGGTCAATCGACGTTCCGCCCGTCCCCGCCCGCCGTCCGCCGTGACGCTCCAGCAGGTCGCGCAGGACGCCGGGGTCTCTCTCGCCACGGCTTCGCGCGTCCTCAGCGACAGCGACCGCAACGTCACCCAGGAGCTGCAGGAGCGCGTCCTGGAGGCCGCCGCCCGGCTCCGCTATGTGTCCAACGCGCCGGCCCGCGCGCTCGTGCAGTCCACGACGTCCATCGTCGGTCTGATCGTCCACGATGTGAATGACGCCTACTACTCCGCCATCGCGGCGGGTGTCATGGAGGTCGCCCGCGACCACAAGCTCCTCGTGATGCTGGCCGGCACCTTCCATGAGCCCGGACTCCAGGCGGAGTACGTGGCACGGCTGCGGGCCCAGCGGGCCCGTGCCGTCGTCCTCGCCGGTTCGGGCTTCGTCGGCGGGAGCCCCGCGCTCACCCAGGAGCTGGAGGCGTTCGCGGCGCAGGGCGGCCGGGTGACCGCGGTCGCGCACCAGGATCTTCCGGTGGACACGATCGTGCCGGGAAACCGCGAGGGCGGCCGGGCGGTCGCCGAGCACCTCGCCCAGCTGGGGCACACGGAGATCGGCATCATCTGCGGACCGCTGGCGCTGGTCTCCGTACAGGACCGGCTGCACGGCTTCCTGGAGCGGGCGGCCGAACTGGGCATCTGCGTTCAGGAGCGCCACCGTGTGGAGGCCGACTTCACCCGGGAGGGCGGGCGAGCCGCGGCTGTGCAGCTGTTCCGCAGGTCGCCGGGGATCACCGCACTCTTCGCACTCAATGACGCCATGGCGCTCGGATCGCTCGCGGCGCTCCGTGACGACCTCGGGCGGAGCGTGCCCGCCGATGTCTCCGTCGTCGGCTTCGACGATCTGCCGGTGGCCTGCGACGTCACGCCCGCGTTGACCACGGTGCGGCTGCCGCTCGAAGAGATCGGCCGCCGGGCGCTGCTGCTGGCCCTCGGCGACGCGACGGCTTCGCCGCGCACGCTCGCCGTGCCGTCGCGCCTGGTGGTGCGGGCCAGTACGGCGCCGCCGCCCCGTACCGCCCGCTGAGGCATGACCACCTGAGATCCCCGTCCGACGGGCCACTGGATTGACGCATTGAATCGACAACTCCCCTACTTGACGCGTTAAGTTGCTCATTCTTTCAGCGCAACCCCCTTGAAATAATGCGTTAACCGCCGCAAGACTGTGATCAACGCCGATTGACGCGTCAAATCCGAGAGGGTGGTGGCCGGATGGGTACGTCCGGACCCAAGTACCAGCTGATCAAGGACGAGTTGCGGGCCGAGGTGGCACGTGACGAGTACGAGGCCGGCTCTCCGTTCATCACTCAGAACCAGCTGCGCGAGCGTTTCGGCGTCAGCTCCACCACCGCCGTCCGGGCGCTCAACGACCTCGTCGCGGAAGGGCTGCTGGTACGGCGTCGGGGGCTGGGTACCTTCGTCGCCGATCCCTCGGACCGAACCGCGGAACCTTCCCCGGCGCACAGGTCCGGTGTGGTCGCCTGCATCATCAGCGGCCAGGGCCCGTACCAGTCCGAGGTGCTGCGCGGGGTCGAGTCCGGCTGCTCGGACCGCGGGCTGCGGCTGTTCTTCTCCGACTCCGTGATCCATATGACGGACACGGGGCACGCCGACCACAGCGCGTCCCTGGCCCGCCAGGACCAGGCGCTGCGTCAGGCCGTCGAGGACCGGGTCGACGGAATCATCCTCTACCCCGTCCAGGGGGCGCCCGATCTCGACCTGCTGGAGGAGATCCGGCGTCTGCACCTCCCCATGGTCCTGGTGGACCGGTATTTTCCCGGCCTCGCGATCGACGCCGTCACCGCCGACAACTACGACGTCGGCTACCGGGTCACCGAGCACCTGCTGGCCGACGGCCACAAGCGCATAGCGACGCTCTGGGGCGAGACGCAGTGCACCAGCGTCCACGACCGGATGACCGGGCACAAGCAGGCACTGCGCGCCCATGACCAGCCTCTGCTCCCCCAGTTGACCGCGCTGCGCTCCTACACGGCGCTGCCCGAGGACGACCGCACGCAGTGGCTGTCCGAACTGCTCGCCGCGCCCGAGCCGCCGACCGCCCTGTTGTGTGCGCACGGCTTCGCCGTCGCCACCGCGGCCTCCGATCTGGCCTCGCTCGGCATCGCCGTGCCGGACGACATCGTGCTGGCCGGTATGGACGACGTGGGCCCCTACGATCTGCTGCCGCTCACCAGCTTCGCGGCCCGGCTGCCCGCCAGGGAGATCGGCAGCCGGGCGGTCGAGCAACTGGCCACCCGGATCGCGGAGCGCACGGCGGGCGAGGACCCGTACCGCAGCGCCGAGCAGATCGTGCTCCCCGTCCGGATCAGGACGCGCGAGTCCGCGCCGGTCCGGCTCCGTACCGTCGCCGCCCGTCGGCCCTGAGGGAGGAGACTCCTGTGTCCGCCGCCCCCGTACCCCGTACCCGCGAACTCGGGACCGACGTCCTGGTGGTCGGTGCCGGCCTCGGTGGCCTCGCCGCCGCGCTGACCGCCGCCCGGTTCGGCCACCGCGTCGTGCTCACCGAGGCGACCGACTGGCCCGGTGGCCTGTTCACCGCCCAGGCGGTCCCGCTCGCCGACGGCCACCGCATCGAACTGGACCCCGTCTCCCCCGGATACCGTGATCTGCGCGAACGGATACGCGACTTCTACCGGCGCAACTACCCGCTGCGCCCGGAGCCGTACGCCGACCCGCTGCTGAACCCCGGGCTCAGTACCACCGGTCATCTCAGCCACGAACCGCGCGCCGCACTCGCCGTCGTCCAGGAGCTGCTCACCCCGCATCTCGCCTCGGGCCGGCTCACCCTGCTGCTCCGCCACCGCCCGGTAGCGGCCCAGACGGACGGGGACCGGGTGGTCGCGGTCACTCTGGAGGCCCCGGACGGCGAGCTGCTGACGGTCGGCGCTCCGTACGTCGTCGACGCGACGGACCTGGGCGAGCTGCTCGACCTCGCGGGCGTCGAGCACGTCACCGGTGCCGAATCCCGCGAGGAGACCGGCGAACCGCACGCGGCCGCCGTCGCCGATCCGCTGGACCAGCAGCCGGTCTCCTGGGTCTTCGCACTCGACCACCGCCCCGGCGAGGACCACACCGTCGAGCGGCCCGCCGGCTACGACCGGTGGTCCGACTCCTTCTCCTGGGACACCGGGGAACCCGGTGGTGCCCCGCTCCGCTCCGTGCCGCTCTTCCTGCACGAGCCGGACGAGGTCCCTCCGTGGGCCGCACCGCCCAACGACCGCTGGCACCAGCTGCGGACGCTCGCCCGGAGCCGGTACCTGCCCGGCACCTTCGACAGCGACATCACCCTCGTCGACTGGGAGCAGACGGCCTACACACGGCTGCCGCTCGCCGGACGCGGGGACGAGGTACGCGCTCGTGCCGAGCGGGAGGCCCGCGAGCAGGCGCTGTCGTTCCTCCACTGGATGCAGACACGCGCGCCCCGGCACGACGGCGGGCACGGCTACCCCGAGCTGCGCCTGCGGCCGGATGCCACCGGCACGGCCGACGGGTTCGCCAAGACACCGCATGTACGCGAATCACGGCGCATCCGAGCCGAGTTCACCTTGCTGGAGCACCATCTGACCGCCGCCGCACGGGCCGGGACACCGGGCGCCGAAACCTTCACGGACAGCGTGGGCACCCTGCGTTCCCGGATCACCTTGCACCCGGGGAACGGTGGCGGCGCGGGCCTGGATCTGGAGTGCCTGCCGTTCCAGCTGCCGCTGGGCGCCCTGCTGCCGGTACGGGTGGAGAACCTTCTCCCGGCCGGGCGGAACATCGGTGCGACGCATCTCAGCGCGCCGGCCCTCGGCGGGCACGCGGGCCAGTGGACCATCGGCGAGGCCGTCGGCGCGCTGGTGTCGTACTGCCTGGAGCACCGGCTGCCGCCGCGCGCGGTCCGCGGGGCCGAGCACCGGCTCGCCTCCTTCCAGAGCCGGTTGAGGGAATCGCTCGGCCTGGCCCTCGACTGGCCGGACCGGCTCCGCACCGGACCCGTGACCAGTGCCGGGGCGCTCTACGCCACTCTCTGACACCCACTGCCCTTCCTTCGGGAAGGGCACTTCACCGACCTGCTGGAAAACGCTTACCAACCTCGGCGGCTCACGCCCTCAGCCTGGACGGCCCTCTGTGACTGTGTCTCGTTATCGTGTACTGCTCGTCGGCGCGGGCAACATCGCCCGCGCCGTCCACATGCCTGCGTTCCTCGAACTCCCCTCGGACTTCTGCGTGGTCGGCGCCGTCGACGCCGATCCCGCAACAGCCCGCGCCTTCGCCGCCGACTTCAAGCTCTCCCACCACTCCACCGATCTCGCCGCGTCCCTCAGCGAGGTCCGCCCCGATCTCGTCGTCGTCGCCTCGCCGCCCGTCGCCCACCGCGAACAGGTCGTCGCCGCCCTCGGGGCCGGGGCCTGGGTGTGGTGCGAGAAGCCGCCCGCGCTGAGTCTCGCCGAGTACGACGCCATGACCGCGGCCGAGGGCGAGGGGGGCCCGTACGCCCCGATCGTCTTCCAGCACCGGTTCGGATCGGGTGCCGAGCACGCCAAGGCCCTCATCGCCTCCGGCGAGCTGGGCGCGCCGCTGGTCGCCCACTGCCAGACCACCTGGTACCGCGACGACGCCTACTACGCGGTCCCCTGGCGCGGAAAGTGGGCGACGGAGGGCGCGGGTCCCGCCATGGGGCTCGGTATCCACCAGATCGATCTGCTGCTGGAACTGCTCGGGGACTGGGCGGAGGTCCGGGCCATGGCAGGCAGGCTGGCCCGCGACGTCGAGACCGACGACGTCACCACCGCCACCGTGCGCTTCGCCTCGGGCGCCCTCGCCACCGTGGTCAACAGTTCCCTTTCGCCTCGGCAGCTGAGCCATCTGCGCATCGATCTGCGAGACGTCACCATTGAGCTGAACCATCTGTACGGGTACGGGAACGGCGACTGGACGTACACCCCTGCGCCGGGTGTCGCACCCGGCCGGGCGGCCGACTGGGCCTCCTCCGCCGAGGACGTCCCGAGCTCGCACAGCGCGCAGCTCCGTTCGCTCCTGGCCGACATGCGTGCGGGCCGGCGGCCGAGGGCGAGCGCCGGGGACGGCCGCCGTTCCCTGGAGCTGATCACCTCGATGTACAAGGCGGCACTCACCGGCCGCCCCGTCCTGGCCGGTGAGATCGGGCCGGGCGACCCGTTCTACACCGTGCTGCACGGCTCCGTGCCCGGCTGGGCGCCCGAGGAGCCGGGGCGATGACGGACCGCGAAGACCACCGCGTCGACCGCGCCCTGCTGCTCACCTTCGACGACCGGCATGTGCGCGAGTGGGCCGCCGCGGCACCGTTGTTCAGGCTCTACGGCGCCCGTGTCACCTTCTTCATCTGCGAGCCCGACCGGCTCGACCGGGACGACGTGCGGTTGCTGCACCGGCTGGCGGACGACGGTCACACCATCGGCTGCCACGGTCTGCGGCACGAGCGGGCGCCGGAGTTCATCGCCGCGCACGGCGCGGGCGCCTATCTCGACCGGGAGGTGGTGCCCGCACTGGAGTCGCTGCGCCGTCTCGGCTTCCCGTCCCGGAGCTTCGGCTATCCGTGCAGTGCCCGCGACACGAGCACCGACCGGCTGCTCCTCACGCTCTTCGAGCGGCTGCGCGGCGGTGTGTCCGCCGACCGCCGCGCCGATCCGTCCCTCGCCACCGAACTGCACGTCCCGGCAGGCGACATCGCCGCCCGGCGGGTCCTGCTGGGGTGCTCGGTGGACTCCGGGCGCGGGGCCGTCGCGTACGGGGACGATCTGACCGGTGTGGAGACGGCCCTGCGCCGGACCGCCGACCACGGCGGCGTGACCACGCTCTACGCCCACTGCATCGCCGACGCCCAGGAGGCCAACCATGTGACCCCGGCCCGCCTGGAGAAACTCCTGGCCCTGGCCGACGGGATGTCACTGCCTTGCGTGGGCTTCGACGAGCTCCCGTGAACAACCACCCCATGGCGCACATTCATTCAGAGGGGCCTTTTCACTCATGCATGACGACCGCACACTGACCGAGGAACGGCTCGACCGCGCCCTGCGCGAGCGCATCCGCCCCGCCGTCCATCCCCGTACGGCGCCCCTGGAAATCGAGGTCTGGCACGCCCCCGGCGAACCGGTGCCGTTCGCCGAGGCGGTGGCCGGCCCCTACAAGCCCGGCGCGCTCGGCGACGACTGGGGACCGGCCTGGGGCACCAGTTGGTTCCGCGTGACGGGCCGTGTCCCGGCCGAATGGGCCGGTGAGATCGTCGAAGCGGTCATCGACCTCGGGTTCGCCCGCGACCGGCCGGGGTTCTCCGCGGAGGCGCTGGCCCACCGGCCGGACGGCAGCGTGGTCAAGGCACTCAATCCGCGCAACACGTGGCTGCGGATCGGCGAACCGGTCGCGGGCGGCGAGGAGTTCACGTACTACCTGGAAGCGGCGGCCAATCCGGAGATCCTGGACGGTGTCAGCGCGCTCGGCGACCGGGAGACCGCGGGCAGCGAGCCGCTGTACCGCGTCGAGCGGATGGACGTCGCGGTCTTCGACCGGCAGGTCTGGGAACTGGTCCAGGACCTGGAGGTGCTCGATCAGCTGATGCGGCAGCTGCCGCTCGGTTCGGCTCGCCGCTGGGAGATCCTGCGCGCGGTGGAAGGCTGTCTGGACGCGCTGGACCTGGACGCCGTGAGCGCGAGCGCGAGCGCCGCCCGGGAGCGGCTGCGCTCCGTGCTCTCCTCCCCCGCGCACGCCTCCGCCCACCGTCTGTCGGCGGTGGGTCACGCGCACATCGACTCGGCGTGGCTGTGGCCGCTGCGGGAGACGGTGCGCAAGGTCACCCGTACCACCTCCAATGTCGTCGCGCTGATGGACGACCATCCGGAGTTCGTCTTCGCGATGTCGCAGGCGCAGCAGCTGGACTGGCTGCGGGAGCATCAGCCGGCACTGTACGCGCGGGTCAAGGAGAAGGCCGCTGCCGGACAGTTCGTGCCGGTGGGCGGGATGTGGGTGGAGTCGGACACCAACATGCCGGGCTCCGAGGCGCTGGCCCGGCAGTTCGTGTACGGCAAGCGGTTCTTCCTGGAGGAGTTCGGGGTCGAGACCGAGGAGGTGTGGCTGCCCGACTCGTTCGGCTACTCGGCGGCCCTGCCGCAGTTGGTGGCGCTCTCCGGTTCGCGCTGGTTCCTCACCCAGAAGATCTCCTGGAACACGACCAATCCGTTCCCGCACCACTCGTTCCTGTGGGAGGGGCTGGACGGCACCCGCGTGTTCACGCACTTCCCGCCGGTGGACACCTATGTGGCGGAGCTGTCCGGCGCCGAACTCGCGCACGCCGAGCGGAACTTCCGCGACAAGGGGCACGCGACACGCTCGCTGGTGCCGTTCGGCTGGGGGGACGGGGGTGGTGGCCCCACGCGCGAGATGCTGGCGCGCGCCGGGCGGCTCGCGGACCTGGAGGGCTCGCCCCGGGTGACGATCGAGAGGCCCGCGGACTTCTTCGCCGCCGCCGAGGCCGAGTACGACCGGCCGCCGGTGTGGCTGGGCGAGCTGTATCTGGAGCTGCACCGGGGTACGTACACCTCGCAGGCGCGGACCAAGCAGGGCAACCGGCGCAGCGAGCATCTGCTGCGGGAGGCGGAGCTCTGGGCGGCCACGGCAGCGGTACGGACGGGGTTCCCGTACCCGTACGAGGAGCTGGAGCGGATCTGGAAGAGTGTGCTGCTGCATCAGTTCCACGACATCCTGCCGGGGTCGTCCATCGCCTGGGTGCACCGCGAGGCGGAGGCGACGTACGCCCGGATCGCCGACGAGCTCGAAGCCGTGATCGAGGCGGCGCAGCGGGCCCTGGCGGGTGCTCCGGACGGCGGTGACACGGTCGTCTTCAACTCCGCTCCGCACGACCGGGCCGGCGTGGTCGCGGGTGGGGCGGCCCCCGCGTCCGGGCAGCCGGAGCGACCGGTGGAGGCCGAGGCGTACGACGGGGGCTTCCGGCTGGACAACGGACTGCTCCGGGTGACGGTGGACGCGCGGGGTCTGGTGGTCTCGGTCGTCGATCTGGTGGCCGGACGCGAGACGGTCGCCCCGGGCTGCGCGGCCAATCTGCTCCAGGTCCATCCGGATCTGCCCAACCGCTGGGACGCCTGGGACGTCGACGCCTTCTACCGCAACACGGTCACCGATCTGACCGAGGCGGACGTGGTGCGCCGCAGCGGCGACGGCGTCGAGGTGGTGCGCACCTTCGGCTCGTCCCGCGTCACCCAGCTCCTGACGCTGCGTCCCGGGGCCCGGCGTCTGGACATCGACACCGAGGTCGACTGGCACGAGCAGGAGAAGTTCCTCAAGGCGGCGTTCCCGATCGATGTGCGCGCCGGTCACTCCACGGCGGAGACCCAGTTCGGGCACGTCCAACGGCCGACGCACACCAACACGAGCTGGGAGGCGGCCAAGTTCGAGATCTGTGCCCACCGCTTCCTGCATGTCGGTGAGCCCGGCTGGGGCGCGGCGCTGATCAACGATTCGACGTACGGGCACGATGTGACCCGTACGGTCCGCGAGGACGGCTCCACCACGACGACGGTGCGGCTGTCGCTGTTGCGCGCACCCCGTTATCCCGACCCGGCGACGGATCAGGGGGTGCACCGGCTGCGGTACGCGCTGCTGCCGGGGGCGACCATCGGTGACGCGGTGCGTGAGGGCTGGCAGTTCAGCCTGCCCGAGCGCCGGGTGCCGGGAAGCGCGGTGGTGGCCCCGCTGGTCTCGGTCGACCACGACGCGGTGGTCGTGACGGCGGTGAAGCTCGCGGACGACGGCAGCGGGGATGTGGTGGTCCGGCTCCACGAGGCCCACGGCGGACGGGCCTCGGCGCGTCTGACCACGGGCTTCCCCCTGGCAGGGGCGAGGGTCACGGATCTGCTGGAGCGTCCGCTCGCCGAGGAGTCCGCGGACGTGGCGGGCGATGCGGTACGGCTGCGGCTGCGGCCGTTCCAGATCGTGACGTTGCGACTCACGCCGAACGACGACGTGTGAGTGGTACGGGGTGGGTGCGCGCCGCTGCGGGCCCGCCCCGTACCCTCTTTTCCATGAATGCTGGGGGGCCTGTGCGCCGAGTGATCGACGACCGTTTCGAGCTGGTGAACAGGCTCGGCAGCGGCGGCATGGGCATGGTGTGGCGGGCCCATGACCTGGCCCTGCATCGCGATGTGGCGCTCAAGGAGGTACGGCCCCCGGACCCCGCTCTGGCCGAGAACGACCCCGAGTCGGCGCGGCTGCTGCGGGAGCGGGTGCTGCGGGAGGCCCGCGCGCTGGCCCGGCTCGACCACCCGGGCGTGGTCACGGTCCACCACATCGTGGACGGCGGCGAGCACGCGTACCCGTGGATCGTGATGGAGCTGGTGCCCGGTGCCTCGCTCGCGGAGCGTCTGGCCGAGGGGACGCTCGGCCCGGTCGAGGCCGCCGAACTCGGCCGCGGGGTGCTGTCCGCGCTGCGTGCCGCCCATGCCGCCGGCATCCTCCACCGTGACGTCAAGCCCGCCAACGTATTGCTGCGGACCGACGGCAGCCCGGTCCTCACGGACTTCGGCATCGCGGCGATCCGTGAGTCGACCAGTCTGACGGCGACCGGCTCCATCATCGGTTCCCCCGACTACATGGCGCCGGAACGCATTCGCGGTGAGGAGGGCGATCCGTCGTCGGACCTGTGGTCGCTCGGCATGATGCTGTACGTGGCCGTGGAGGGCGTGCATCCGCTGCGCAGGGCGACCACGCTGGCGACGCTGGCGGCCGTGCTCGACGAGGAGATCCCGCCACCCCGGCAGGCCGGTCCGCTGACTCCCGTACTGAACGCACTGCTGACCCGGAACACCTCGGCGCGGCCCGGTCCCGAGGAACTGGACCGGATGCTGGCCGCGGTGAGCGAGCCGGCCTCGGCGCCCGGACCGGAGCGTGCGGCGCCGCAGGATGCCGTACCGCCTCGTCAGGACCCGCCCACCCGGCAGGACGCGGTGCCGCCCGGCCACGGCCAGGCCGGCCCGACCACCGTCCTGCCCACCGCCCCCGTGCGACGCCCGTCCGGCGCGTACGGGCCCGGTCGTCCGCCCGTCACCGCTCCCCCGCCTCCCCGGCCCGCCACGCTGGGCACCCGGGAGATCCGTCGCCGGGTCCGGAGGGGCCGCGCCGTCGCGATCACCACCGCGCTCGCCGGGACGGCCCTGACCGGCGTCCTGGTCTGGTCACTGGTGCCCGACTCGACCACGAAGGCGGCCGGCAGCACTCCCTCCGCCCCGGGCCGGGCCGGGGGCGGTCCCTCGCCCGCCGGGGAGAAGGAGAGCCCGCAGAAGGCCGCGGCGCCGACCAGGAATCTGCTGACGCCGTCCGCCGCACGGTCCGTCATCGCGGCGCTCAAGCCCGTGATGGGCGGCACCAGGGTCACGTCGTTCTCGCTGTACGACGTGCACGCGCGCGTCGAGGCCCCGGTCGCGAAGAACCAGGGTCTGTACGACGTCTACACCTACCGGGACGGCAAGGCCGCCCGCGAACGCGCGGGCGGTACCCTCCAGCCGGACGCCAAGTCCGTGGACCTGGAGAAGTTCAACTGGGACGCCTTGCCGGGACTGATCCGCCGGGCGGACAAGGAGCTCGGCGTCGCCGAGCCCACCAGCCATTACGTGGACATCGACCCGGCCTCCCCGTTCGACGGCTACCAGCCGACGCTCAGCGTCTACGTCTCGGACGAGTACGGCGGCGCCTATCTGCGCGCCGACATCAACGGCAAGGTGCTCAAGAAGTATCCGCGCAACGGCTGAGCCCGCGGCGGCTCGGAGGCTGTCCGATCGAAGGTCGCCCGACAGCCTCTCAGCCCAGCACCCGTACCAGCACCAGCAGTACGGCCGCGATCACCACGCCCGATGCCAGCGCGCGGAACCCGGCCGGAACACCGCCGGTCCGGTGCTTCACCTCGTCCGCCGGCGGGACGAGGCTCGCCGCGCGGGCCAGCCACTCGCGCGGCGGGTTGTCGGGGATGACGACCCGCCAGGGCTGCTCGGGGTCGTACTCGACGACCGCCCTGGACCTGTGCAGCAGCCCTTGCAGGTCGAGGGGGTGACGGACCTCGATCCGGTACGGGGGCAGTTCGTCGGTCACCACGGTCAGGTCGAAGGCGAACACCGAGTTCACGGCCTGCCCGTCGAGGGCCGTCCGCCCGTTCTCCTTGTTCACCGCCCTCACCCCGTTGACCACGGCGGGCGCGAAGGCGCGCGGGCCGCCGGAGCGCAGCCCGGGGGCGGCGACGCCCGAGTTCATGTCCTCGGCCGCCTTGCCGTACGCCGTCAGGGCCAGGGCCGTCACGGGGAGCGCGAGCATCAGCAGCCAGCGGGGGCCGTCCACGGCGCCCTGGACGAGCGCGGCCAGCGCGAGACCGGTGCCGAGCGCGGACACCGCGGTGAACAGCCTGAGGAAGCCGCGCAGGGAGGACGCGGTGGAGGACGCGGTGGAGGTCGACGTGGTCATGAGAGGCGCAGTACCTTCCGGCGGGGGATGACGACTCTGGTGCGGTCCGGGTCGTCGGGGCGGTCGGCGTCGTACAGAGCGAGGACGTCCCGCTTGAGGGCGACGCGTTCCACGATGGCCGGGACCTCGTGACGCACCCCGGCCGTGTCGTCGAAGACCACGGTGACCTCGCCGTACTTGCGGCCCACCGACCGCCAGCCCTCCAGCACCGCGTCGGCCGTGGTGCAGCGGCGGGAAAGTCTGCGCAGCCCCGCGGTGCGTCGCAGGCTGACGGCCGCGCCCCACCATGCGGCGAGGCAGCCCGCGCCCGCGACGGACCACAGGAAAGTGAGCCAGGTGGAGACGGAGAACTCAGCGAAGGGGAAGAAGATGTGGAAGGAGGTGGTGGTGCCGTGATCGACCTGGCCCTCCGCCAGCGCGTCGTGCCAGCCGGCGATCGCGGCGACGGCACAGAGCACGACCATCGCCCCGGGCGCGGCACGGTGCAGGAAACGGGCGGAGAGCAGACCGAGGACGACGGCCGAGCCGATTCCGACGATCGGCGCCGCCGACGCGAACTGGTCGCTGGCGCAGCCGCCGGTCCCGTCGCAGGTCCATCGCACGGAGACGGCCTCGTGACTGGCGATGTACCACATCATCCAGACCTGCCACACCATCAGCGCACAGGCGACGGCTCGCATCACCTGCCCGTAGACTCTCTGCCGCACTGTCCGCCCTCGCCCTTGCCTCGTCCCGGGGCCATGAAGTGCCCCGAGGGACCATATACGTGCTGTCCACAGTCTGTCCGTGATCCACAACACCCACCGGACCGCGCGGGGCTCAGCCGGTCTTCTCCAGGGTCTTCGGTACCCAGCGGAGTTGCGCGGCCTCCTGGAACATGGCACCGCCTTCGTGCCCGTTGAACCGGTAGACCTCGATGTTCTTCTTGCCGCGGTACGCGTTGTGGGCGGCGAAGACCGTGGACGGCGGGCAGACCTGGTCCATCAGCGCGACGGAGAAGAACGCGGGCGCGCAGCCGCGCGCGGCGAACGAGACCCCATCGAAGTAGGACAGGGTGCGCAAGACGGTCTCTTCCTTGCCGCGGTGCATCTTGAGGTAGCCGGCGATCTCCGCGTACGGGTCGGCGTCGGTGAGGGTGACGGCCCGGCCGAAGTGGCAGAGAAAGGGCACGTCGGCGGCGATGGCCGCCAGGCCGGGGACGAGGCCGCCGACCGCGAGGGCGAGGCCGCCGCCCTGGCTGCCGCCGAGCGCGACGGTGCGGGCGGGGTCGGCGAGCGGGTGGGAACGGGCCGCTTCCACGGCGCGTACGGCGTCGGCGTAGACCCGGCGGTAGTAGTAGCTCTCCGGGTCCTCGATGCCGCGGGTCATGAAGCCGGCGTGGGAGGGACCGGAGCCGACCGGGTCGGGGGTGTCGCCGACGTTGCCGCCACTGCCCTGGCCGCGTACGTCCATGACGAAGTGGGCGAAGCCTGCCAGCGGCCACATGCCCCAGCAGTGCGGGAGGCTGCGACCGCCGTTGTAGCCGTGGAACTGGACGATGAGCGGCAGCGGGCCCTCGGCGTGCGTGGGAACGCTGAACCAGCCCTTGACGGGGTGGCCGCCGAAGCCGGCGAACGTGGTGTCCCACGTGCGCATGCCGGTGAGCCCGGTGTCGACGGGTTCGAAGGAGACCGCGAGGTCGTGGGAGCGGGTCTCGGCCAGGGTCTTCGACCAGAAGGCGTCGAAGTCCTCCGGTTCGTCGATCTGCGGCCGGTAGTCGCGGAGTTCGTGGAGCGGCAGGTCGAACAGGGCCATGCGGTCGGTCTCCTCACGGTGAGGCGTGGTACTGCGGGTCATGGAAAGCGGCGGGGCCAGGTGTTGTCAGGTGCACCCGGCCCCGCCAGTTCATCGGTGGGTCAGTCGGTCAGTTGGACGGCCCGCAGGCCGGTGGCGCTCTTGGAGTTGTTGGTGATGCCCGAACCCCACTCGGACCAGCCGCGCCCCCGGCCGTCGTCGTCGAAGTCGTTGACGGCGATGCCGAGTCCGATGGACGCGGTCGGCTTGCCGCTGAGGCCGAGCGAGGCCCACGGCACCGTCACCGTGTAGCGGGTAGTGGTGCCGTCGCGGGTGATCTGGGCGGTGGCACCCGGGGTCGGCCCGGCACTCTGGCCGGACGGCGGCCGCCACGTGTGGACCTGCGGCTTGCCGCCCACCAGCGAGGCGCCGACCTCGACGTACTGCCGGCTGCGGCCGGGCAGCTGAGGGGTGACGGCAAACTGGATGCTGTCGCCCTGCCACATGTTCTCGGCGGTGGTGGCGGGTTGGGCCAGGACGTTGTCGGTGATCTCGGCCTTCAACACGAGCCCGGCGTCGGTGTACTGGGGCCGGATGGTGCCGGAGAGGTCGGCCGCACCCTGGTAGCCGCCCGCGTAGTACACCGTGCCCTGAGCGGCGATGTCGACGGGCGTGGTGGTGTCCGTACCGGCGGGCTGCACGGCGCCCCAGCCGTTCCAGGTGCCCACGGGGGTCCTGGTGCCGTCGGGGGTGCTGATGTAGGCGGCCGTCCAGTAGCGGTTCCAGGGCTTGATGTTGTGTGCGTCCACGGTGTACGAGGTGCTGGACCCGGCGCCGACCTTGATCGGCCCGTCGATGGTGCCCCGGTCCAGATAGGCGGTGCCCTCGTTCACCTGCCACTCCAGCTTGGTGAGGTCGAGCGCGGAGCGGGCGCGGTTGTTGGTGACGGTGACCTTGAGTCCGGCCGCGAACGGCGCCGCCTTCTTCACCACCGGGTCGAAGGTGACCTCGGTCGGGGGCACCACCTCGGTGTCGGTGGTGATCCGGCCGAGGGTCAGCGGTCCCGCTCCGACCGTGCCACTGACCGAACGAGCCCCGGTCAGGGACGAGGTGGGCAGTTCCACCGTCTTGCGGGTGACCTCGCCGGGCCGCGCGATCAACCGGTACTCGGCCCCGGCGATCCGGAAGTCGACGCGCGGCGGCATCGGAGTGTGCCCTTTCGTGCGGTCCACCTGGAGCACCGCGCCGACGGTCTCCTCCGTGTTGGAGCGCTTCGGCAGTGCGAGGGAGAAGACGGGGGCGGTCACGGTCTTGACGGCGGTCACCGCGCCCTTGACGTACAGCACCTTTCCGTCGATCCCGAGCTGTACCTTGCCGCCGGCCGGGGTGTAGGTCTTCGCGTGGCCCAGCTGGTCGGTGACGGTGAGCGGGCCGGTGGCCGAGAGCTCCACGGTTCCGGGTGTCGTCGCGGTCGTGTACAGCGCCCGGACGGTGTCGGCGCCGGTGCCGAAGCGGTACGAGCGGACGGCGTCGGAACCGGCGTCGTCACGGCCGGTGTAGGCGCGGCCCGCGATCTGGCGGATCAGGACGCCCTCGGTGACGACGGACGGCTTGGGCTGCCAGGCCTTGACCTCGGCGGTGGGGCGCTTGAATCCACCGAAGTTGTGCTCCTTGTTGGTGGCGTCGGTGCCGTCGTTGGTGAGGTCGTACCAGTAGTAGCGGTTGACACCCGAGGCGAACGAGAAGATCTGGGCACGCGGCAGGTACTCGGCCTGCACCGCCGGAGTGACGCCGTCGCTGTGGGTGGGGTACCCGTTCTCCGTGATCCACAGCGGGAAGTCCTTGCCGCCCGCCGCGTCCAGATCGGCGCGCACCTGCGGCAGTTTCGCCAGGGCTTCCTCGGGCGGCCTCGGGTAGCCGTATTCGTGGACGCTGAGCGCGTCCATCTGGTCCAGGCCACCGATCGCGTACAGCCTCTTGAGCCAGTCGGTCTGGAGACCGGCCAGGCCGCCCCCGATGACGGTGGCGTCCGGCACCTTGGCGTGCACCTTGCCGAAGCTCGCCTTGAGCAGCTTGAGGTAGCAGTCGGCGGTGATGCCGCAGGTGCCGTTGTTGAAGCCGGTCGAGTTGTACTCGTTGTAGATCTCGACCTCCTTCGTGGACTGCTGGTACTTCTCCACGATGGCGGCGGTGTACTTTCCGTAGGCCTCCAGCGCCGCGTCGGATGCCGGTGTCCGGTTGTTGTCGTACAGGGGGTTCCGGTAGGCGGAGATGGGCAGGGCGGTCAGCCCCTGCGTCTTGGCGTACGGGATGTGCTGGTCGGTGGAGTAGCCGCTCCAGGTGTACTCGCCGGCAGTCTTCTCGATGGCGCTCCAGTTGATGTCGGAACGTATCCCGTGCATGCCCATCAGCTTGACCGAACGCAGCAGCTTCTGGTCGTCGCCGTCGTTCCACCCGTAGTGGATGCCGGTGCCGAAGCGGGGGTCCTTCTGCTCGTGGCCGGCCAGCGCGGTCAGCACGCCGAAATTGGCCGTACGGGTGGTGGCACCCGCGGTCGCCGTGAGCGTGTAGTAGCCGCTGCCGAGCGTGGTGACGTCGACGGTGGCCGTACCGCCCGAGACCGGTGCGGTGCCCGTCGCGACGGTCAGGCCCTGGTCGTCCGTGGCCTTCCAGGCCACCGAGGCCTCGTCGGAGGCCAGGGTGATCTTCGCCTGTCCCTTGACGAACATGAGATCGGGCGAGGTGACGGTGAGGGTACCGGCCGCGTGGGCGGCCGGGGCCGTACCGGGCAACGGCGCTGCCACCAGCAGACAGCCGAGCAGGGCGGCGGCGCCGCCCCATGCGACGGGCCGTCTGGAGCGGCCCGTTACTCTGGCCGCAACCAGTGGACCTGGCCGGTTCGTGCCGTTCTTTTCCATCGAGGCATCCTCTCGATCGGATCGGCGCGGTGCGTATCGGTGGTCCCCGGGTGGTGGTGTGCTCCGTCGGCTGTACCCCGGCGGAGCACACCGGCCCGTGTGCCGTCGGCGCGCACCGCTGCCGCCGTCGGCCGCGCGGACCGGGTCCGCGCCTGTGCCCGGGTGGAACTCATCCCTTGAGGCCGGTGAAGCCTCCCCCGCCGCGTACGATCTGCCGCTGGAAGATCAGGAACAGCACGAGCGGTGGCAGGATGGCGAGCAGCATCCCGGCGATGAGCAGCGACTGTTCCGCCGTTTCCGCGAGACGCGGCAGCGCGGCGGAGATGGGCTGCTTCTCGGTGTCCGGGATGACGATCAGGGGCCAGAGGAAGTCCTTCCAGGAGTTCATGACCGTCAGCAGGGTCACCACCGCGAGGATCGGCCGCGACATGGGCAGCACGATCCGGCGGAAGATGATGAACGGGCCCGCGCCGTCGACCTTGGCGGCCTCGAAGAGTTCGCGCGGGATGCCGTCGAAGAACTTCATCACGATCAGCACGGTGAAGGCGCCGGCGGCGTGCGGCAGCCAGACGCCCCACGGGCTGTTGGCGAGCGAGATGCCGAGGCCCGGCAGGTCGAGCACGGTGAGGTAGAGGGCGACCAGGGAGATGGAGCCCGGGATGAAGAGGGTGGCGAGCACCATCCATCGCACGGGCGCCGCCCACTTGGGGCGCAGGACGGACAGCACGTATCCGCCGGTGGTGGCGACGACGAGGTGCGCGACGACCGAACCGGTGACCAGGACCACGGTGTTCCAGAGGTACTGGCCGACCTGCAGTTCGTTCCAGGCCCGGGAGAGGTTGTCCCATTGCGCGTGGCCGGGCCAGAGCGCCAGCGGATCGCGCAGCAGATCCTGGGTCGGTGAGACGGCGCCCTTGAACGTCCAGTAGAGAGGTGCGGCTCCGAAGGCGAGCAGCAGCAGGAGCGAGAGGGTCTGCGCGGAGCGGAGCCAGACGCGTACGGAGGTCCGCCGCCGGTCGGCGTCGGATATGAGTCCGCGTCCGCTCTCCTCGGGACGGCCGCTGCGGCGGGTGCGAAGGGGGGTCTGTACGGCCATCAGTTGCTCCAGCTCCTCGTCGCCCGCAGGTAGACCGCCGAGAGCGCGCCGAGCACGAGGGCCAGCATCACACTGAGCGCGGTCGCGGCTCCGAAGTCGCCGTTCTGGAAGGCGTAGTTGTAGATCAGCATCAGGACGGTGAGAGTCGAGTCCTCCGGGCCGCCGTCCGTCATCACGAAGGGTTCGGTGAAGACCTGCAGCGTGCCGATGATCTGGAGCAGCAGCATGATCAGGATGACCCCGCGCAGCGACGGCAGGGTGATGTGCCAGACCCTGCGCCAGATGCCCGCCGCGTCGATCTCTGCGGCCTCGTACAGTTCTGCCGGTACGGAGCCGAGTGCCGCCAGATAGATGATCACCGTGGAGCCGAAGCCCGCCCAGGTGGCCTCCAGGACGATCGACAGCATGGCGGTGTGGGTGGACTGCAGCCAGGGATACGGGCCGAGGCCCACATGGGCCAGCAACTGGTTGAACAGGCCGGCGTCCGGGTCGTAGAACACCTTCCAGAGCAGGACGGAGACGACCGGGGGAATCGCCACCGGCAGGTAGGCGAGAATACGGAACAGCGTGCCGCCACGCCGCAGTTCGGCGATGAGCACCGCGAGGAAGAGCGGCACCGGGAAGCCGATCACCAGCGCGAGCAACGCGAAGAGCGCGGTGTTCTCGACGGCCGTCCACAGCAGCGGGTCGTCCAGCACGTGCTGGAAGTTGTCCAGGCCCACCCAGGCGGCGGGGCCCACCAGATTGGTCTGCTGGAAGCTGAGCCGCACGCTCTGGACGATCGGCCACCAGGAGAAGTAGGCGAAGCACAGCACCATCGGCAGTCCGAACAGGATGGTGGTGACACCTCCCTGCCTGACCCACCGGACGACGCGTTGCCCGGGGCCGCCGCGACGCGGGGAGGCGGTGCGCGGCGGCCCGTCCGCTGTCCGCGACCGGTCCGCGGAGGGGTCGGCGGAACGCTGTTTCCGCGTCCGGTACTTCTGGGTGCGGTTCCCGGCGGGCGCCGCAGGTGCGTGTGACCTGCTCATTGACGTCTCCTCGCCTCTCCTCGTGCTGTGCTCATGCCTGATGTGCCGGACGCGCTTCGGGGCCTGTCGTCACATTCCCTTCGTCGCCGAAGGGCGGCCCCGCGGCAGACGGCAGTTCGAACTCCTTGCCTAGTGCTGCGCGCGCTCCACCTGGGACTTGACCTGCGAGGCAGCCTTCTTCAGCTGCTCGGCCGGGTCGGCGTCCTGGCGTGTCAGTACGGCCTGCACGGCGCTGTCGAGGACCTTGTAGACGTTCTGCGCCTCGACGGGCGGCTCGATGGCCAGCTCGTACTCGTCGAGCGCCTTGGCGTACGGGGCGAAGTGCGCGACCGGCACGTTGGCCAGCTTGTCGATCGCGGCCCGGACCGGGTCCGCGATGGCCGGCTTGTAGAACGGGACGGTCGGCGCACCGACGACGGCACCGTCCTTCTTCATGGATGCCGCGTCCTTCTCGCCGAGCGCGACGTCGTACTTGGGGGCGAGGTAGTAGAAGTCGACGAACTTCGCCGCGGCCTCACGCTGTTGCGGGGTGGCCCTGGGGCTGACCACGGCGACGGCGCCGCCGGCCAGGGTCCGCTTGCTGCTGCCGTCCGTGGGCATGGCGGAGAGCCCGATGGTCTCCGGGTCGCCCTTGTACTGCAGGATGTAGTGGTTGATGATGCTGGGCCCGGCGATCGCCATGCCGATCTTTCCGGCGGAGAAGTCCTTCTCCATGTCGGTGAGGTTGCGCAGCTGGTTCTTGCCCATCGACTGATCCGTCCAGCGCATCTCCTTGAGCGCCTTCAGGGACTTCTCGGCACCGCTGCCGGACCGGTCGAAGGTGTTGGCCCACTCGCCGCCGGACTCCTCCTGCATGTTGTCGCCGAAGGAGTAGGCCATGGCGGTGAGCATCCAGCCGCCGGCGTTCTCCTTGGTCATCTGGGCGTAGCCGGTGGCACCGGTCTTCTCGGAGATCGCCTTGGCCGCGGCACGGACCTCGGACCAGGTGGCCGGCGGCTTGTCGGGGTCGAGTCCGGCCTTCTTGAAGAGATCCCGGTTGTAGACCAGTCCGAGCGCGTACTCCTCGGTGGGTATCCCATAGATCTTGCCGTCCAGGCCCTTCGCGGCTCCGAGCACCACCTGGTTGAAGTCCTCGCTGTGCTTCAACCCCTTGAAGTCCGTGGTGAGATCGGCGATCTGCTTGCGCTTGATCAGGCTCGACATCTCGGTCAGCGGCACCCGGACGACCGTCTCCAGACTGCCGCCGCCCACCTTGGTCTGGAAGCTCTGCTGGTCGTACTGGTACTCGTTCGTCTTGATCCTGATCTTGGGATTGGCCTTCTCGAACTCCGCCACCCGCGCGTTGAAGATCTTGAGCGCGGCCGCGCTGGTGGCCGACGGGCGCCCGGAGACCGTGATGGTCACCGTACCGTCGGCGGCGTTGTCACTGCCGGAACCGGAACACGAGGCAAGCACGCAGACGAGCGCACCCACGGTGAGGCCCGTGAGGGCGGTGCGCAGGGAGGGTCTCATCGGGGACTCCATTCAGGGCAGACCGGAAACGGGCCGGAAAGCGTTTTCCAGCCGGAGGTCACCTTGCACCGCCCGATATCGCCGCGTCAATGGGCGTGAGGAGCGGATCTCCGGCCCGGGTTGACCGTGAACCCCTTGCCGAGGCGGCGACATCGGCCTAGCCTCTGGAAAACGTTTCCCGCGCATAGCCGAAGATCGTCGGCCCGACGGTCGCGAGCTGGAGGACATCCCGTGCACCCTGCCTGGTCGGCCGCCGAGTACGACCGCACCCTGCTGCGAGCGGCCCTTTCCGAAGGCGACCGCTGCTGGGACCCCGAGGCGAACCTGCTGCAGACCGAAGCCCCGTACAACCCCATCCACACACACATCAAGGGCGGCCTCGCCCACCCCACCCGCAACTCCCTGCAGTACGCACTGCTCCTGCTGGAACGGGGCGGTGCGGGCGACGCCGAGCGCGCGCACGCCGTGATCCTGCGGATCGCGGAGCTCCAGGACCGGTCGGTGGAGAGCGCCACCTACGGCATCTGGGGCTACTACGCCGAGGAAACCGCGGCGGAGATGGACCCGGCCGACTGGAACTGGGCGGACTTCCTCGGGATCCAGTTGCTGCTGGTGCACGCCCGGCACGGCGACCGCCTGCCCCCCGCCGTACTGCGGGAGGTCCGGGAGTCGGTGCGGCACGCGGCGGCGTCGATCGTCCGCAGGAACGTCCCCATGTCGTACACCAACGTTGCCGTGATGGGCACGTTCGTCACGCTCGCGGCCGGCAGACTCCTCGACGACGAGAAGCTGTTCGCCTACGGCAAGGACCGTATGGTGCGACTGTGCGAGGCGATCGACACAACCGGCAGCTTCACCGAGTTCAACAGCCCGTCCTACTGGGGCGTCGTCCTCCAGACCCTGACCCTGATCAGGGAGCACGTGCGTGACGAGGAGGTGCTGGTCCTCAACGACCGTCTGCACGACCGGCTCTGGCTGCACTTCCTGGCCCGCTGGCATCCGCCGACCCGTCAGCTCTCCGGTCCGATGGCCCGTTGCTACAGCAATGATCTGGGCGTGCCGCCGTTCCTGGTGAAGGCGGTACGCGGGGTGCTGGGCGCCCCGGAGGTCCACCCCGTCCGGGGGGAGATGTCGGTCGGAGTGGACTCCTGCGTGGACTACCGCGTGCCCGACTGGGCCCTGCCGCGGCTGCTGGAGCTGGAGGGTGAGCGCGAGCACCGGGAGCTCTTCGCCGGGAGCCCGTTCCCGGAGACGGGAACCACCTGGCTGGACACGGTCACCACGCTGGGCAGTGTGAACCACCAGGACACCTGGCTGCAGCGGCGCCCGCTGTTCGGCCACTGGGTACGTCCCGACGGCACCCCCGGGCATCTGCACGTCCATCTGCTGAAGGACGACGGCGCGGAGGACTTCGACTTCGCCTCGGGGGTCATCTCCACCGTGCAGAGCGGCCCGCACGTCGTCTGGCTGACGGGCTTCGCCTGCCCGGCGGGCGACCGGCACCACCACCTCGACATGATCCGGCCGGGTGACCGGTTCCGGGTGCGGTCACTGCGACTGGTGACGGACGTGATCGGCGCACCGCCCGTGCCGGAGACCTCCGCGGTCGACGGTGGTGTCGATCTCGATCTGGGGACGGCACGGCTGGCCTTCAGGCTGGCCGGGGGCAGCTTCGGCGGCCGTAGGCCGACGGTCCGGGTGGTCCCGCGCGCCGACGGGATACGGATCGAGGTCGTCCTCTTCGAGAGCCAGAGCCCGGCGGAGCTGGACTGGGCGACGCTGGGCGACACCTTCGCCGCGGGGTCCCTCTCCCTCGTACCGTCCGCCACGAGGCCGACCGGGGAGCAGGTGCCGGACCCCGAGGTGGACGGCGCCGGTGACTGCGCGGAGGTGCGCTGGACGACGCCCCAGGGGCGGCGGCTCACCCTGCGCGGCGGCCGGTCGGTGGTGTCCCGCGAGGAGCACGCCGCGCTGTACTCCGCAACGCTGGACGGCGCGGCACCGCCCTCGCCCCGTCTGTCGGAGTCCCGGCTGGTGCCGTAGACCCGGGCCCCGCTCCGGCCCGGGGCCGGAGCGGGGTTCGTCGGCAGGAACCGGGGGGCCGCGGCTACCGTCGTGCAGCGACCCGGTGGGCGAACCCGGCCGGGTGGCAGGCGAGTTGGAGTCCCCCGTAGGCAGGAGCCGCATGACGAGGGAGCCCGGACGACCGCCTGTTCACGCACCGACGCCGTGACGGCGGCGGCCCGCCGCGGCGGGGGACGTGATCCCCGTGACGGACATGACATCGCCGACGAACACACTGGCGGGCCGGTCCTGGGACCGGCCCGCACCCGAACCCTCACCGACGGGTGTCAGAGAGCTGTTCCGGGCCCGCTGCCGGCGGCCCGACGCCTGCGGACGGCCGTCACGAGGCCGGCGCCGGTCACGACGGTCACGCCCGCGAGTCCACCGAGGCAGGCCAGGACCAGCGTGCTGGTGCCCGTCGAGGCCATGGTGGACGCGGCCGGTGTGTTGTCTCCGGCGGCCTTCCGGACGAGATCTGCGACGGCGTCGGGGCGCGACACCATCGCGACGTGCGAGGAGTCGACCTCGACCAGGTGGGACTTGGCGCGCTTGGCCTCGTAGCGTTCGAGGTCCGGGGCGATGGCCTTGTCACGGGTGGCGACCAGCGCCCAGGACGGGATGGTCCTCCAGGCGGCCGCCGCCGCCTTCTCCATGAACGCGGCCCCGTTGATGGGGCGTTGGGCAGTGGCCATGACAGCGGTGGTACCCGACGGCACGTCCGCCGCGAAGACGTCGTGGAACTTGGCGGGCCGGATGTACAGGTCGGCGCCTTCCCCGCCTTCGGCGTCGGCGTCCGGGAACGGCACCGGTTTCAGCGCCGCGTTCAGCTCGCTTCCGGCGAACTTCGCGGACAGATCCGCGAGCCTCTCCCCCTTGTCCGGCATGAGCGCGGAGACGAACACCAGTGACTTCACCTGCGGGTTCCCCGCGGCGGCGTCGCTGATCACCGCACCTCCGTAGGAGTGCCCGGCCAGCACGATCGGGCCCCTGATGCTCTTCAGCACACTGGCTATGTACGCGGAGTCATGGGCGAGCCCGCGCAGCGGATTGGCCGGGGCCATGACTTCGTAGCCGGCCCGTTGCAGTCGTTCCGTCACGCCGTTCCAGCTCGATGCGTCGGCGAATGCGCCGTGCACCAGCACCACCGTGGGCTTGGCGCCGGCCGCATCGGCGCTGCCGTCGGCCGCGACGGCAGCGGGGGCCGCGGCGAGGGCCGCCGTGGTGAGTGTGGCGGCGACGATCCGCGCGCGACGCCCGGGTGTCCGTGTCCGCGGGGCGAGGAAGACCGAGACGGTCATGCTGTTCTCTCTTCGTCGAGGAGCGGTTGGTAGGCCCAGCGTTGCCAGGCCCGGCCGCAACGGCGCGACACGAGAAGCAGGCGGGTGAAAGCGGCCGACCGTCCGGGTGAGCTCCCGGCGACGCAGAGTGACGAAGGGTGTTGCGGGGCCGCGCCGGTCCGCTGTCACGGGGCGCGGGGGCGGACCGGGTGAGGTATCCCGGAAACATGGATTCCCGGCTGTTCCCGCAGCTGTTCCGGAAGACCCGAAGGCGCAGGAACGCTCTCGTGGCGATGCCGTTCGCGCTGATCGCCGTCGTCACGGTGGTCGATGTCCTCTCGCCACCGCATGTGCATCTCGGCCCGTTCCTCGTGGCGGCTCCCGCAGTGACAGCCTCATTCACCGGGCCGCGCATGACCGCCTTCGTCGGCGCGGTCGCCGTGCTGGCCCAGTCCGCGGTGGCCGTCATGCGCAGCAGCATCAACGACCTCGACCACACCTACCAGATCGTCGCACTCGTTCTCATCTCGGCCTTCGTCACCTTCTTCGCCCGGCTGAGAGAACGGAACGAACAGGCGGTGTCCCGGCTGCGGTCGGTGGCCGAGGCCGCGCAGCAAGTGGTGCTGCCGGCCTTCCCCGCTCTTTCCGGCCAGGAGTCGCACCTGATCGACCTGGTGGCGCGTCTGGAGGCGAGCGTCGCGCCGGACCAGCAGTGCGCCGTTCACACGGGCGGGGGCGGGGGCGACGACCAGGAGCTCGCGGAGTCCTTCGTCACCGCGGCCCTTCTCGACATCCCCGATGCCGGCGCCGAACTGCGCCTGGTCAGCTGCGGTCATCCACCGCCGCTCCTGCTGCGCGCCGGAGAGGCGATCCCACTCATTGTGCGAGTACCCGCCCCGCCGCTCGGGCCGGCGCATCTGCTGGTCACCGAACACATGGCGGAGACGTTCGCCTTCGACGTCGGCGACACTCTGCTTCTGTACACCGACGGCGTCATCGAGTGCCGGGACCGGTCAGGGGTCTTCTATCCGCTCCCGGAACGGGCCGCGTCGCACTGCGGCAGCGGGCCGGGCTCCCTGCTGGAGTCCCTCTGCGCCGACCTGGTCCGCCACGCCGGGGGTCGTCCGGGTGACGACGCGGCCATGGTCGCCATCGAACGGCTTCCGGCCTCCGGATGATGCCGTCCGCCCGCGCCGTCTCAGTTCCGGGTGCCTCCGAGCCGTCGCGACACCGCGTGCAGCCAGGGATGACGGTCGTGCGCCTGCGCGGAGCGCCGGTCGAGCTCCTTGCCGAGGCGTTCCGTGCGCTTGTCGATGTCGAGCTCGTCCAGAATCCGGTCGACCTCTGCGAGCAGGGCCCCGTGCAACTGCCATTGCCCGGGATGTTCCGAGACGTCATCGAGGAGCAGATCCGCCACCCGGTCGCGGGTCGCGCGGCTGATGGCGAGTGCGCGGGCCAGCCGGTCCTCGGCCTCCTCGGCGTTCTCCGCGACCGGAGTGGTGATCAACTCCGAGAAGCTCTCGATGGCGTCGGCCATCTGTCCGAACAGTTTCCTGAGGGATTCGGCCACGTCGGCGGGGAACAGCGTCTCGTCGGTACGGGCCTTGGCCAGGTCGGTCAGCGTGCGTGACAACACCCGCAGCACCACGGCACAGATCTCCAGGGTGTCCAGACCGGTACGGAGCACGACCCGGTACAGCAGTCCCTGCCTGACGCGCGGATTGAGGGTGAGGCCCTCCTCGGCCTGCCGCAGCGAGGCGTCGACCTCCACGATGTCGTGGTCCAGCCGACGGGCCTCATGGAGCCGGTCGGCCGCCCGCTGGACGGAGATGTGCCCGTCCACGTCCGCCCCCATCGCACGGAACATCCGCCCCATCGCCCTGGCCAGACTGTCGATGGAGGCACCCGCGGACTGCACCCACACGGGCGGCGCGAACAGCAGGTTGAACAGCAGTCCCACACCTGCGCCGATCAGGGTCTCCAGCACACGGTCCCAGGCGGTGGAGGCGACCTGGGACACGCCCAGTACGAGCATCGCGCTGATCGCCACCTCGGGTACGAACTCGTCCACCCGCACCAGCCGCCCGATGATCAGCGAGGCGAAGATCGTCAGTCCGAGACTCCACCAGCTCAGGCCGACCAGGGAGCTGAACACAGTGGCGATGAGCACGCCGACGACAACGGAGTTCACCCGGCGGATCCCCGTGGTGAGGGTGGCGTAGAGGGTGACCTGCACGACGAGGAGCGCGGTGAGCGGTGCCGTGAGGGGTGCCGGATGCGGAAGGGTCCACACCGCCACGACGTAGGCGATGACGGCTGCTGCCGTGGAGCGCAGGGTCTGCGCTCCGACCGGCTCGGTGGTGCGCCGGACAAGCTTGATCACGGGTGCGGATACTCCTGGCATCTCTTTCCCATGCCCGCCGGTGCGCCGTCGCAGCGCCCCTGCGCACCGAACCCCACCGTACGGACGTGCCCGTCCGGTTCGGCGGCACCCCTTCCGCACGTGTGCCGGGGGAGCGGCCGAGGCGGTCGCGGCTCAGGAGTGCGGATCGAGAGTGCCGATCAGTTCTGAGCATGTGGTGGTGGCCCGCATCTCGTCGGCCAGTCGGCCGGCCCGCGCCCGGTACGACGGATCCTTGAGCAACACTTCGGCGGCAGACCGGATGCGGGAGACGTCGTCGGGGCCGAGCACCGCCGAATCGTCCGCCGGACCACCGGTCGGGGTGACGGCGAGTCCCGCACCCGCCCCGGTGACCAGCAGGGCGTTCACCGGTTGGTCGGCGAAGAGGGGGACGCAGACCGACGGGACACCTGCCGCCAGGGCCCCGAAGACCGTCCCCGACCCACCGTGGCAGACCACGAGCGAGGCGCTGTCGAGGACATCGGCCTGCGGCACCCACGCCTCCACATGGACATGGGGCGGAAGCGGTCCGAGGCCCTGCAGATCGGTGCCGCGGCCCGCGGTGAGCAGTATCCGTACCGGCAGCCCGCTCACCGCCTCCAGCACTGCCCGGTACAGGGCGGTGGCGGTCGGCATGGCGCCCGCCTCGGTGCCGAGGGTGATGTAGACCAGAGGTTCCGTGCTGCCGCCCCACCGGTCCGGCAGCACACCGGGCCGCGAGAGCTCGTGGTAGCGGCGTGTCACGGCGTACGGGGAGGGATCCAGGGAGGCCGGCAGCCGCGTCAGATACGGGGACGCGCGGAGCCGTTCCGTGATGCCGGGGCCGTACGGTTCCAGCACGGTGGCCAGCAATGCGTCGGTGGACCGGGCGAAACGCGCGGCCGAGACCGCGACCCGGGCGTGCGCAATGCCCTGCCGCTCGGCGGCCACCACCGACGCGAACTCATAGGCCTCGTGCAGCACGAGGTCGGGCCGCCACGTGCGGCAGGCCTCCTCCAGTGCGGGAAGCATCGCGGCGACACCGAGCCGGCCGAACACCTCCGTGGTCATCAGTGAAGCGCCCTCGTCCGGGGGCAGTTCCAGGACGCGCTTCATCACCCGCGTCAGCTCGTCGCGGGGCGGTTCCCCGCCGATGCGGTACGGCTGCTCCCTGGCCGCCAAGGACGCTTCGAGCCCCGGCGGGGCGACGACGAGGACGTCGTCGCCCCGGGCCGTGCACGCGTCGATGAAGGGAATGAGCGGGTGGAAGTGACCCGATCCTCTGGTCGAGGCGAAAAGTACACGCATGGGCCCGAGACTAGGGAGCACCAACTCTTGTCCGCAGGACCACTTTCCGCCTGTTTTCCAGCACGTTGACGCGATGTGGACGCCGCCCGCGTCAGGCCGGCCGGCCGTCGGTGGACCGCCGGTCGTCGACGGGCCGCCGGTCCTGCACCTTGATCCGGTACAGCCACAGCAGCACCGCCACCACCAGGACGGCGAGCGCCACACCCAGTTCGGTGTAGCCGCCGTACCCGGTGATGGAGAATCCGGTCGCGCCCACCACCAGAACCACGGTGAGGAAGCCGGCGAGCGTCCAGGCCAGCGGCACGAAGAACCGGGGCAGCCGGATGGGCCGCACGGCGTCGGGCCGGTCCCTGCGCAGCAGTGCGAATCCGGAGACCGCCAGCACATGGGCGAGGATGTACCCCAGGTTGCCCGTGACGATGATGGCCAGTGGGGTCTGAAGCACCGTCAGCACGAAGACGTTCAGCACCAGGGCCACCAGCAGGGCCCTGGCCGGCACGCCGCGCCGGTTCAGCACCCCCACCTGCTTGATGGTGAGTCCCGCCTTGCCCATCTCGTACAGCACCCGGGAGCCGTCGGCGAGGCCGGTGATCATGATGAGGAGCAACGAGGCGATCAGGAAGACCACCATGAGGTCGGAGGCACCGCCCACCAGATCCTGGAAGGCGCCGACGAAGAAGGTGGTGGGCTCCTCGCCGATGGCCTTCTCGCCGACGTATCCCGACAGGGTCAGCGGCAGCAGGATGAAGACCCCCAGGGAGAACAGCACCCCTGCGCGCAAGGCCCGGGTGGTGTCGCGCACCGTGTCCTTGTACTCGGGCGCGAAGGTCGCGCACACCTCCACACCGAACGAGGTCCACGCCATGACGTACAGCCACACCAGGGCCTCGCGCAGTCCCGCGGCACCGTGCAGGTTCCAGTGCAGGCCCTGTGCGCTCCAGTCACCGGAGAACAACGGCAGGACGATGAAGACGGCGAGCGGGATCAGCAGCGCACCGCCGGTGACGTAGACGACCCACATGGCGACGTGCAGGCCGATCATCGCGGCGCCGAACAGCAGCAGCATGACGAGCAGGCCCACCGCTATGGGGAAGTCCACCTTCAGCGGTCCGAACTCCACGCTCCAGTCCTGGCCGGGGAACCACTGGGCCCGGACGAAGGAGCCGATGAGCCCGGAGTAGACCGCGAGGGCCGTGGTCCAGGGGAACCAGTAGCCGATGCTCGCGATCGGGCCCACCACGGGTGCCCGCTTCTTCCAGCCCTCGGTCGCGTAGTGCGCGATCCCTCCGGAGGAGTCGGGGAACATCGCGGCCAGTTCGGTGTAGATCCAGTTGGTCGCCGTGGCCAGCACCATCGAGGCGGCCCACAGGGCGATGGCACCCCAGGCTCCGAGACCGCCGATGGAGGCGCCGAGCGAGGCGATCAGCGCCGCGGGCATGGTCAGCGACATCGCGAATCCGTCGAACCAGCTCATCTTCTTCGGCAGTGCGGCGGCCGCCGCTCCCGACGGGTGCGAAGGGTCCGAAGAGGGCGGGGCCGGCGTTTGTGGCTGGGATGACATGGCGTTCCCCTCAGGGTGGGCGCAGGCAGGAGTGCCGATGTGGCCTGGTTATAAGGGAAGCGAAAAACGCCTGTCAATACTCATGAATGAGCAGTGATCCAATTAATTGATTGCTGATTCAGCAGTCTTGACAGTTCCTGATTGCTCGGGGAGTCTCCAGTCATCGCTTCGCACCGGACCCGGGACGGCGCGGCTCCGAGCCGACGCGCCCTTTCCCGTTCAGGACAGGACAGAGAGGCCAACGCATGACCACCCCGACCTCCGACCGGCACCAGCTCTTCATCGACGGCGCCTTCACCGACGGCACCTCCGGGAACATCCATGAGGTCATCAGCCCCGCGACGGGCGAACTCGTGGGCAGCTTCCCCCTGCCCGCGGCCGCCGATGTCGACGCCGCCGTGCGTGCCGCGAACGAGGCCCAGCCGGCCTGGGCCGCGACCAATGTGTGGACCCGCGCCGAGCTCTGTCACCGCATCGGAACGGAGCTCGGCAGGCGCGTGGACGAACTCGCCCGCCTCCAGTCCCTGGAACAGGGCAAGCCGCTCGCCGAGTCCGTCGCCGACATCGAGGAGGCGGCCAAGCTCTTCCATCTGCACGCCGAGGACGCCGTACGGCTGCACGGCGAGACGCTGCCCTCCACCGACAACACCAAGCGGATGTTCACCTTCCAGCGTCCGGTGGGCACATGGGGCATCATCACGCCGTGGAACTTCCCGCTGCTGATGCTCGCGGAGTTCGTCGCCCCGGGCCTCGCCACCGGCAACGCCCATGTCGTCAAGCCGCCGGCGAACACCCCGCTGACCGTCCTCAGGGCGATGGAGGCGTTCGTCGCCGCCGGGCTGCCCGCCGGCCTCGTCAACATCGTGCCCGGTGAGGGCGAAACCGGCGACGCGCTGGTGCGTCACGAGGGCATTCACGCGATCGGCTTCATCGGCTCCTCCGCGACCGGGGCGAAGATCCAGTCCGCCGCCGGACTCAAGCGCTCGATCATGGAGTGCTCGGGCAACGGCCCGCTCGTCGTGCTCGCCGACGCCGATGTCGAGGCTGCCGCCAAGGCCGCCGTCGACGGCGCCTACCCGTGCGCCGGGCAGGTCTGCTGCGCCACCGAACGCGTCATCGTGCATGCCGACATCCATGACGAGTTCGTCGAGGCCGTCCTGCGCGAGGCCCAGCGCATCACCCTCGGCGACCCGTTCGATCCCAAGACCGTGCTCGGCCCCCTCAACAACGAGGGCGTCGCGGCCAAGATGGACCGGCACATGGCCGACGCCCGCGAGCGGGGCGCACGCATCCTGCTCGGCGGCAAGCGTGCCTCCGGCCACCCCACCGATCTCTACTACGAGTTCACCGTGGTGGACGGGGTCCCCGAGGACAGTCTGCTGTCCCGTGAGGAGTCCTTCGGACCCGTCGTCCCGATCATCACCGGACAGGACGAGGACGATCTGCTGCGCATCGCCAACGACGACAAGCTGGGCCTCCAGGGCGCCGTCTTCACCCGGAGCATGACCTCCGCGTTCCGCTTCATCGAGGAAATGGCCGTCGGCCAGGTCGTCGTGAACGAGAGCAACAACTGGTGGGACATCAACATGCCGTTCGGCGGCGCCGGCAGCCGGTCCACCGGCTGGGGCCGCATCGGCGGCAAGTGGACGCTCATGGACATGACCGACACCCGCACCGGCGTCATCAGTCTCTGACCGCCCCGCCCGCTCCCGCCCGCCGCCGACCGGGGCCCCGACCAGCGTCGGGGCCCCGGCCCACGCTGCCCCACCACGCCGGCAACGAGGTACCCGCCACATGACCACCGCCGCCCCCCGCCCCACCGACCACCGCAGCCGCCTGCGTGACACGGAGGCCGCCCCCTACTGGCTGGACCGGCCCGAGCACCCCACGTCCCTGCCCCGGCTGACCGCCGACACCACCTGCGATCTCGCCGTCGTCGGCGGTGGCTACACCGGCCTGTGGACCGCGCTGCTCGCCAAACGCGCCGACCCGGAACGGGACGTCCTCGTCCTCGAACAGAACACCTGCGGCCACGCGGCCAGCGGCCGCAACGGCGGCTTCTGCTCACCCAGCCTCACCCACGGCCTCGCCAACGGCGCAGACCGCTGGCCCGCCGAGGCCCGGCTGCTGCACCGCCTGGGCATGGAGAACTTCGAGGCCTTCCGGCGCGACCTGGACACCCACGGCATCGACTGCGGATTCGTGCGCGGCGGCAAGGTCACCGTCGCCGCCACGCCCTGGCAGGCGGAAGGACTCAACAGCGCCCATACGCTCGCCCACCGGTACGGCGAGCGGACCAGGCTGCTGAACCGTGCGGAACTGCGGGCGTACATCGACTCCCCCGGCTGGACCGCCGGCCTCTGGTCCCCCGACTACGCGCTCCTGGACCCCGCCCGGCTCGTCTGGGGCCTGCGCGCCGCCTGCCTGGACCTCGGGGTCCGCATCGCCGAGCACACCGAGGTCACCGCCCTGACCACCCGTCATGCCGGCCGGGTGCGCCTCGCCACCCCGTACGCGGCGGTCGGCGCCCGGCAGGTCGCTCTCGCCACCAATGTCTACCGGCCCCTGCTGAGGCGCCTCTCGCTCAGCATGATCCCGGTCTACGACTACGCCCTGACCACCGAGCCCCTGAGCGACGAGCAGCTTGCCGCCATCGGCTGGATCGGCGACCACGGAATCACCGACGCGGGCAATCAGTTCCACTATCTCCGCAAGACCGACGACAACCGCATCCTCTTCGGCGGCTACGACGCCATCTACCACTACGGCAATCGGGTCGACGAACGGCTCACCCAGCGACCCGCCACCTTCGACACCCTCGCCGCCCAGTTCGCCGAGGCCTTTCCCGCCCTCGCCGATGTCCGCTTCTCGCACTCCTGGGGCGGTGTCATCGACTCCACCACCCGCTTCTGCATGTTCGCCGGCACCGCGGCACACGGCCGGATCTCCTACGCGCTCGGCTTCACCGGGCTCGGCGTCGGCGCCACCCGGTACGGTGCCCAGGTCATGCTGGACCTGCTCGCGGGGAGGCGCACGGACCGGCTCCGGCCCGCGATGATCCGTCGGCCCCCGATGCCCTTCCCTCCGGAGCCGGTCCGGTATCTGGGCGTCGAGGCCACCCGCTGGTCCATGGCCCGCGAGGACACGCACGGCCATCGAAATCTGTGGCTGCGCACCCTGGACCGACTCGGCCTCGGTTTCGATTCCTGAGCCGGGCAGGATAGGCCGCACGACCGAAGATCCAGGCCCGCACACCGTGACGGGCCGTAGACGAGAGCCGGAGCAACAGCATGAGCACGCTGGGTGGCAGCCCCCTGGACGACACCGACCGCCAGATCATCGCCGCACTCCAAGCGGACGGCCGCCGCCCGTACAGCCAGATCGCCGAGGAACTCGACATCCCCGCCTCCTCCGTGCGCTACCGCGTCCAGCGCATGGAGGAGAACGGCACTCTCCAGATCGTCGGTATCGCCAACCCGCTGACCATCGGCTTCGACCGGTTCGCCATGGTCGGCATCCGGGTGAGGCCGGGCAGCGCCCAGGAGGTCTGCCGACGGCTGAGGGAACTGCCCGAGACCTCCTACGTCATCATGACGGCGGGCACCTACGACGTGATGGTGGAGGTGATCTGCCGGGACACCGACCACTTCACCGATCTGATGAACCGCAGACTGCATCAGATCGACGGAATCGTCTCGACCGACTCCTTCTTCGTACTGGAAGTGCACAAGCTGGCGTACGGCTGGGGCGTCGGCGAGGTGGACACCTCGCTGCTCGACGCCCCGCAGCCGCCGCTGGGGGCGGGCCTCGACCAGCGCGCCTGAGCGGTCCTCAGTCCGTGAATCCCACGTGGACATGGTCGTGATGGGTGGCGTCGGTGAAGAACTGATACGCCGTCGCGCCTCCGGAGGGCCGGACCGGCCCGCCGACGTTGTACGAGCCGGCCGCCGCCGCGTCGCGCATGAACGACTCGATCAACCGGCGCGACGTGGCCGGATCGACGACCATGTGCCCGTCGATCCGCCCCACGTCGAAGGCCCGGCCCGGTGGGTGATCGCTGGGCCGGTCGGTGCCGAACACGTACAGCGGGTGCCCGGAGCGGATCACGCTGAGGTCCATCCGGTACGTTCCGGCCAGGCTCAGCAGGGCCCGCAGCACGCTCGGGTGGACGTGCCCGCTGCGGATGTCCGCCTCGGCCGCGGGCGGCAGATCAATCCGCGGTTCGGCCAGCACCCGCTTGGCCTGAGTGGGCAGCGCGGCTGCGGCGGGGCCGGGGCGGGCCGGGTGGAGATCGGTGACCTCCCAGTGAGGCCGGGCCCGGCTCAGCCGTACGTCGACGGTCGTGCCGCCCGCGTGGCCGGGTGTCCACTGACGGCACACCACCAGCACACTGGCCGAGTCGGCCAGAATCCCGCCGTACTGCGCGTCGATCACCTGGAGTGCGGCCCGGTCCGCGTCGGGGCGCAGCGCGCCCGCCCGGTCCACCAGTGACGGCGCCGCCCCCAGCGCGGCCACCCGTCTCTTCGCCGCCGCCGCACCGCCCTGGCCGCCGGGCCAGGCGCCGATCGCCTCCACCACCCGCACGGCACGCAGCTTCACGTCGGGGTCCACATCGCCCCGGTCGGGACGCCAGGCCGTGGTCGTCGGCAGGAGTGGGAGCGGGGACCGGGATACGGACGTGGCCGGGGCGGCCTCCGTCCGGGAGGTCGCGGAGCAGCCCATGGGTCCCGCGAGCAGTCCGCCGGTGCCGAGCAGCAGGGCACGTCGGCCGAATGAGGGTGGCATGCGATGTCCCGTTCCTTCTCCCGTGCCGATCCCCTCCCTATCTCCCGTGCCGATCCCTTCCTATCTCCCGTGCCGATCCCCTCCTGCAACAGGTCGTTCCCCGTCACAGCGTCGTGACGAGTCCTCCGTCGATGACGAATTCCGATCCGGTGACGTTGCCGGACCGGCCGCTCGCCAGCAGCAGTACCAGATCGGCGACTTCTTCCGGCCGGCTGAACCTCCCGGTCACCGCCTGGGCGGCGAACCCCTGGGCGATGTCGTCCGGTTCGCTGCCGGCGACCGCCGCGACGGTCTGCGCGATGCCTCCCTCGCCCAGCCAGAGGTCCGTGGCGACGGGACCGGGGCTGACGGTGTTCACCCGTACCCCGTGCGGGCCGACCTCCTTGGACAGCGCCTTGGAGAAGTTGCTCAGGGCCGCCTTGCTCGCTCCGTAGTCGATGACCGAGGGGTCGGGCAGAAAGGCGCTCACCGAACCGACCGTCACGATCGAGCCGGAGCCGCTTGCGATCAGGTGCGGCAGGGCGGCGCGTGTGGTGCGCACCGCGGTGAGGAGGTTGACCGTCAGCGCCCACGTCCATTCGTCGTCGCCGACGGACAGGAAACCGCCCGCTCTCGGACGCACGGCCCCGACATTGTTGACGAGGATGTCCAGGCCTCCGTACCGGTCGACCGCTTCCGCCACCGGTTCGTCGGCACCGTCGGGCCGGGTGAGGTCCGCCCGCACGAAGTGGACGTCCTCGCGCGCCGTCAGCTCGGACAGCGGTTCGGTGAGGGTCCGGGAGGCCGCGACCACTCGCACGCCTTCGTCGGCGAGGGCCCGTGTCACGGCAAGGCCGATGCCCCGGCCGGCGCCGGTGACCACGGCCGTCTTGCCTGTCAGACGCAGATCCATCACACACTCCCAGCAAACGAACAGCACCGACGAGGGGTTGGGGCGCTCCACCGAGGGGAAGGACGCCGGACCCAGCGTCACCGGGCCCCGCGGTGACGGCACGGCCCGGAGCGCAACGGGGTGACACCGGCCGACCGTCCGGGTGACAGCGGCAGTCGGTACGCCTCCGTCACTCCGCCCGGCGCCGTTCTCCGTCCGCCGGGCACCACCCCCGCCCCGTCGCTACATCACGCCTTGGTGGGTCGTCGTCACACGTTCTTCGGCGACGTTCAGGGCGTGACGCACCGCCCCCAGCGCGACGGCTCGTTCACCGAGCACCGACGCGTTGAGTTCCACCGGCACCAGGGTGCGGGATCGCAGATGCCTGCGCACCGGTTCGAGCAGGGTGTCGCCCGCCCGCGAGACACCGCCCCCGACGACGACCCGGCCCGGATCGAGGACGAGCAGGAGCACGGCGAGTCCGCGGGCGAACCGGGCGGCCACCCGTTCCACCACGTCGACGGCGGTCCGGTCCCCCGCCTCGGCCGCCGCGAAGAGTGGCGCGATGTCATGGGCGGCGCCGACGGGAGCACCGGCCTCCAGGGCCAGCCGGTGAATGGCCTCGGCGCCGACGAGCCGTTCGAACGGCCCCATGCCGTCGGCCGGACGCGGTCCGGGGACCGGGCCGGAATCTCCCATGAGGTCGATGAATCCCAGCTCACCGGCGGCGGCCGAATTGCCCCGGTAGGGGCGGCCGCCGATGACGATGCCGGTGCCGATGCGCCTTCCCCACTGGACGAAGACCAGGCAGTCGGTACGCATACCGGCGTCGTCGCCCCTGCCGGTCGCCGAGGAGGTTGCGGCGCCGCGCCAACGCTCGGCCAGCACCGCGAGGTTGACGTCGTTCTCGATGGACACCGGACAGTGCAGCCACTCGCGCAGCAGCGATGCGGCCGGCAGCCCGGCCCAGTCGGGAATGCTGGGCGCGAGCAGCACCTCGCCCCGCTCCCGGTCGACGATCCCGGGGGTGCCCGCACTCACCGCCCACAGGCTCGACAGCGGCACGTCCGCCTCGGCCGCCGCCGCCGTCAGCGCGGCCCGGACCGTGGCGAACAGGCGCGGCCCGGCCGTACCCCTGTCCACGGCGACCCGATGCGTGGCCAGCACCTGGCCCGCCAGGTCCGCGATCACCACCAGCACCTTGTGCGGGCCGATGTCGACCCCCGCGACGTGCCCCGCCTCGGCGCGGAACCTGGCGTACTGGGCGGGCCGACCGAGCTGTTGTGGTCCGACGGCTGTGGTGAACTCCACCAGTCCGCAGTCCCTCAGTTCGCCCAGGGCCCTGGTCACCGCGGGCCGTGACAGCCCGGTGAGCGCGGCGAGGTCGGTGACGCGGGCGGTGGGGGCGTCCCCCTCCCGCAGTGCGGCCAGGACCGCGGCGACGTTCATCCGGCGCAGGACGTGCGGGCCGGTGGCTGCCGCTCTGTGGACTGACATTGTGTCAACTCCCTTGCAGGACCCCCCTGTCGGCACTCTACCCAGTGCTTCGAGAGCGCGGACGGGCGGCGCTCTTGACGGTCACGGCACGGTCCGCCCATATTAACGAATGCTCCGTTAGTAAGTCTGATGCGCGCCCGCTCCATGTACTCGGCAAACCTCCGCATCCCTTCGTCGGACGAGGTCAACGTTGAGAAGCCTCAGATCCTGGATCGTCGTCTGCACGACCGCCCTCACGGTGCTGGCCGCGGTGTTGAACGCTCCCGCCGCTCCCGCCGAGGCGGCTCCCCGTGGCGGACCCGTCTTCGCCACCGGGCCGGCCGAGGCGGCCCTGCGCCGCCTTCTCCCCCGGCACGCCGGGCAGTTCGACCTCGTGGCGGTGGACCGTCCCACGTCCGGTGACTACTTCGCCGTCTCCGGGACCACGGGCCACGTGCGGGTTCGGGGGACCAGCCCCGCCGTGCTGCTCAGCGGAGTCGACTGGTACCTGAAGTACACGGCGAAGGTGGACATCGGCTGGCCCGGTGACAGCACGTCGAGACTTCCCAAGAGGCTCCCCGCGCCCGTCGGCACGGTCCGCCGGGACGCCTCCGTGCCGCACCGGTTCGCCCTCAACGACACGGACGACGGCTACTCCGGCGCGTACCGGGACTGGGCCTCGTACGAGAAGCAGATCGACGTCCTGGCCCTGCACGGCGTCAACGAGGTGTTCGTCCAGATGGGCGCGGACGCCGTGTACTACGACACGTTCCAAGAGTTCGGGTACGCGAAGAAGGACCTCGCGTCCTGGATTCCCGGTCCGGCGCACCAGTCGTGGTGGCTGATGCAGAACATGTCCGGCTTCGGTGGCCCGGTCGGCGAGAAGCTGCTGGACCGGCGCGCCGCGCTCGGCCGCAGGATCGCCGATCGGCTGCGTCTGCTCGGTATGACCCCGGTCCTGCCCGGCTACTACGGCACGGTCCCGCCCGGGTTCACGGACCGCAACCCGACGGGCCCCGTGGTACCGCAGGGCGACTGGGTCGGTTTCGAGCGGCCGGACTGGCTGGACCCGCGCGGCGAAATGTTCCCGAAGGTCGCCGAGGCCTTCTACCGTCACCAGAGAAGGCTGTTCGGTGACTCCGCCATGTACAAGATGGATCTGTTGCACGAAGGCGGCAGGCCGGGCGATGTACCCATCGCGGACGCGGCTCGGGCCGTCATGAACGCTCTGCAGACCGCGCACCCGGGCGCAACCTGGGTGCTGCTCGGCTGGCAGAGCAATCCGTCGACGCAGCTCATCGACGCGGTCGACAGGAGCAGGCTGTTCATCGTCGACGGACTGGCCGACCGCTACAACGGCCTGGACCGGGAGGCCGCCTGGCACGGCACGCCGTACGCCTTCGGAACCATCCCCAACTTCGGTGGTCACACCACGATCGGGGCCAACTCCGCAGTCTGGACAGCCCGGTTCAACGAATGGCGTACCAAGCCGGGCAGCGCGCTCCGGGGAATCGCCTACCTGCCGGAGGGCACCGGCGGCAACCCCGTCGCATACGAGCTTTTCACCGAACTCGCCTGGCAAAGCGCTCCTTCCGACGACGCGGCCTGGTTCGCCGACTACGCGGAACGCCGCTACGGCGGCGCCGACCCGCATGCCGCCAAGGCATGGGAACTGCTGCGGGCGGGCCCCTACAGCACGCCGTCCGGCACCTGGAGCGAGTCCCAGGACAGCCTGTTCACCGCACGCCCCGCACTGACCGCGGGCTCCGCGGCCAGCTGGAGCCCGTCGTCCATGCGGTACGACGCGTCGACGGTGCAGCGGGCTCTCACGGAGTTGCTCCAAGTCGCCCCCGAACTGCGGAAGTCGGATGCGTACCGGTTCGATGTGGTGGATGTGGCCCGGCAGGCGCTGGCCAATCGCAGCCGTACGCTGCTGCCCCGGATCAGGTCCGCGTACGAGGAGAAGGACCTTGCCCTGTACCGGCAACGGGCCACGGAGTGGAAGCGGGACCTCGCCCTGCTGGACCGGCTGCTGGCCTCCGACCGGCGGTTCATGCTGGGGCCCTGGCTCAAGGACGCCAGGTCCTGGGGCGGCTCCGATGCCGAGCGGGCCGCCGCGGAGTTCGACGCCCGCTCGATCCTGACCACTTGGGGCCATCGTTCCGGCAGCGAGTCCGGCGGGCTGCGCGACTACGCGAACCGCGAATGGTCGGGACTGGTCCGCGATTTCTACGCCGAACGCTGGACGCTCTACCTCGCCTCCCTCGACACGGCCCTGACCACCGGCCGGCCCCCGGCCGCGATCGACTGGTTCGCACGGGACAACGCCTGGAACCTGGAGCGCAAGAGCTACCCGGTGAAGCCCACGGGCGACCCGGTCGCACTGGCCGACTCCGTACGCGTGGCCCTTGCGGCGCCCCTCGCGCCGACTGCCGTCCGTTGATCGACCGACCCCCGTGCCCCCGGCGCCGTTCGATTCCATCGCCCCGGACCGCACCTGCTCCACGTTCCGCCGCCGGACGGCGCCACGGAAGGCCGTCCGGCGTGACACAGCTCACGACTATTCACGTATTGCGCAACCATTAAAGTGTAGACATGGATGCCGATACCTCCGACACTCAGGCGAACCAGCAGATCGCGATGCTCGACGGCGGCCCCGCACACGGGCTGCGCATGTGGGTCACCAGCCGGCCACCGGTGGTTCAGGTCACCTGGCCGTGCGAGGTCGAGGCGCCACCCGAGGGCATGCGGGTGGAAGCCCTGTACGTCTATCGACTCGACCCTCGGGCGAAGGAGCAGCCGCTGCGCTACGGCTTCGACGGGGCCAGCCCCTGACGGTCCCCGGCCCGCGGACCGGCACGCACCGGGAGTGAAGGGACCGGGCCGGTCGCGGACACCCGTTCACCAACAGTGCCCGGTCGCGGCGGGTCCCTTCGTCCTGCCCGGCGGACTCCGGCCGAGGGCCGGTCCGCCGCGCAGGCGCGAAGGGACCCGTCCGGTCAGGGTCCGATGTGCTGGTGCGACGCCCACAGCAACGGGCTGTTGCCGGCGTACTCGTCACGAACGCCCCTGACGGCGGCGTGCAGGCGGCGCGCCGGATCCGCGCCGCCGGGCAGTTCCGCGTAGACGTCATCGGCGATCCGGGCGGCCACATCGTCGACTATGGGCCACAGGGTCCCGATCACATGCGAGTATCCGGCCAGCTGGAACGCCGACGAGATGTGGATGACCTCGTCGGACAACACCTCGCCGCCGCGCGCCGTACCGCAGGCGGACAGATAGGCGAAGTGGGCGTCCGGGATGCGCAGCCGTCCGATGTCCACGACGGACAGCGCTCCCCCAGCCAGGGCCAGTCGGCTCGCCGAGGGTTCGCCGACGTCCGTGGTGGCGTGGCAGGCGATGTGGACCCAGGCCGCCGTAGCCAGTTCCTCACGCACGCTGTCGGGGTCGGCCGCCCCGTCCAGCAGCATCCGGGCTCCCGGCAGCCGCGCACCGGCGACCTCGGCCTCCCTTCCGGCGGCGGGCAGTCGGTAGTCGGGCAGGTCCCCGATGGCGACGACGAGCGAGCGGTCCGGTGGCCGGTGCGCGCCGCGGAGTCGGGCGCGCAGCAGCTGGTGCAGCGTGGGGGTGCAGGAGCCGACCACCCGGTCGAACACCGTGCGCCCGTCCCGCGCCGTGTGGTGTCCGGCCGCGTGCACCGGCAGCAGCGACAACTGCCCGGTCGGCAGCCACCAGAGCCTGGGCAGCGGATCGGACGCCGGTTCGAGGCCGAGCGTCTCCAGCACGGGGCCCGTCACCGTGTCCCAGAGCCAGCCCAACAGGCGCGTCACGGACCGGTTCGCGGCCCACCGCAGATCCGGCTCGACGGTCGGGGAACGAATCAGATCCTGGGCCAGGTCCAGAGCGATACGGCGATCCTCTACCGCTTCCGGGGTGAGGCCCGGCAGGGGAATCACCTCTGTTCCGGCGGCCGTGAGCGCGATGGCGTGGCTGCCGAGCCGGCTGACGTTGACCACCACGACAGGGCCCGCGGCCGCGACCTGGGACCGCACGACCTCGTCGACCCGCTCGGGCACCTCCCCCAGCGCATGCGAGAACAGGACGCAACGTCCGCGTTCCAGCAGGTCCAGGGCTTCGGCGGGATCCGCGCCGCGGTTCAGCAGGCAGGCCGCCGCGTCCGAGGCCAGGCCCCCGAACGGCATCAGCTGATACTCCTGGTCGTCCCGCTGCTCCAGTCGCGACACCAGGTCCGGCAACAGGTCGACGGTCAACCGGAACGCCTGCTCGGCTCCGGCGAAGTCGCCTTGTTCCGCCGCCGATCGGCCCCAGCGCTGGCTTGCCAGTCCGCGGACCCTCAGCGGCGCGCCCGGCGTCCTGGCCGCCTCCGCGTACGCCGCCACCGCCCGGTGTGCGTCCGAAGGGGGCAGCGACGCCGCCAGGTCCAGCAGCCGACCCGCTCGGCCGGGGTCTTCGTGCGACGGAGCGAGCCTTACCGGATCGGGTGACAGATCGGCCAGTTCGTCGAGCACGGCGGCCCGCTCGGGGTGTCCGGGCGGGTACGCGTGGGCCAGTTCCGCCGCCAAAAGACCGGCCTCGGCGAGATGTTCGGGCGCGCCACCCTCGGCGCCGTGCCGGTCCCGCAGAGCGAGCGCCAGCCCGGTCATCGCCTCGGCCCGCACGCCGGGCCGGTCGATCGGCAACGCCAGCGCGGCCCGGCAGAGCGCCACCGACTCGTCCAGCACGGGTACATGGGGGCGGCGCAGGAACGCCTGCCGCAACGCGGCGCCGAGCCGGGCCATGCGCAGCGGGCGGTCCCGGTGGTCCGCCGGCGTGAGTTCCAGCGCGGACCGCAGGGCGCCGATCGCCTCGTCGAGCCGCGGTGAGTCGCCGGTGCGCCGGAATCCGTCGAGCCATGCCGCGCTCTGCTCGGTGAGAGCGGCGGCACGGGCCAACGGCCCATCGTTCCTGCAGAGTTCGACCGGGCGCGGGGTGCCTGAGCGGCCCGTCAGCACGTCCCGGTGGGCCTGCATCGCGACGATCCCGGCCAGCGCTTCCGGCCGCGTTGTGACGCCGGAGGACGCCTCCCGGTACCGGGCCAGGGACTCGACCAGCGCGGCCCGGTCGCCCGTGTACTCGTACCGGCAGCGCAACGCGTCGGCCAGGACGAGCAACCGGCGCGGCTGGGACTGCTGGAACGCGAGCGGGTCGAACACCGCGTCCTGCCCGAGCCGGACGGCCATGTCGAGCAGGGGCAGCGCCGCGGTCTCCTGGTAGCGGTCCAGGAACCTGGCCGCGAGGTCGCCGATCGACGTCGCGATGTCGGTCAGCCACGCCCGCGCGACCACATCACGCCAGAGCGCGACCGCGATGCGCAGAGCACGCCGGTCGTGCGTCCGCTCCCACTGCGCCAGCACGGCGCCGCCCAGTTCGCGCAGATGTGCGGCGATGTCGTCCTGGTCCCAAGTGCCGGACGGCGAACGGGAAGCGTCGAATCGGCCCGACACGGGAGCGATCCGGTGCCGGAAGACCTCGGTTTCGGTGTTCTCGCGCAGGATGCGCCGCCACTGGGCCGGGGTCGGATCGACGACCCGCAGGGACGAGCGGTTCAGCTCGTCGACCGCCGCGTCGAAAGCGGCACGTGTCCGGTCAGCGGCCATCGCGGCAGGCCAGGATCAGCCGGACCGGACCGGGGATCTCGTATCCCTCGGCACGGTCGTCGATAAGTGCCAGCAGCCTGAGCGCCTCGGCGAGGTCCCGCTCGGACGTGCTGCCGGCGCGGTAGCGCGCCCAGTACACGGTCCCGCCCACGTGCGCCGCCTCGGCGTCGAAGCCCTCGTTCGGACCGAGGAGGGCGTCCAGCTCCAGGCCCACGTCGAACGCGAGGACGGCTTCCCGGTCCCCGGTGCCGCGGTAGCGCTCCAGCCGTTCCCGAAGGCCCGCCAGCACCGGGTCCGTCATCGGACGGCCGCCAGGTCCTGCCGGACGCCGTCGACCATGGCTTCCAGGAAGTGCCGGGAGAAGGAGTTCGGCGGCTCACCCTCCCTGATCCGCCGCCCGCGTTCGGTGAAGAACGCCGAGTCGGGCATCCCTTCCTGGCCGGCCGGGATGAACTTGAGCAGCTCCTGGTACGCGGCCAGTGCCTCCTCGAGCATTTTGCGCAGCTCGTCCGGCCGGGCACGGACGCGGTCCAGTTCCCCCATGTACGCGAGGGAGATCATGCGCCATTCGCCGGCGTCGATGATCTGCGACGGCTCGGGCCCGCCGTACCGGTCGGCGTGCCGGGGTGCCAGTCCGGGCATCCGGAACACGAACCGGCGTTGCCTGCCGCATCCCGCGCAGCCGAACGAGTGCTCCGACGCGAGCCCCTGGGCGGTCTGGATCGACGCGTGCGTGTAGCCGGTGCTCCCGCTGTGGCCACACTCGCACGGGTGCAGTTCCATGTACAGGTGCGCTTCGGGAATGGACCGGGCGTACGGCAGTGGCATACCGCTCACTGTAGTTCGCGTCAGCCACTAGGATCCATGGATATGAGCGAAGACCGGCACGAAGTCGCCAGGCTCTGCGAGAACTTGACCTTCTTGCGCAAGGAAGCGGAGAGACGCGGTCTCGGTGCGCGGTTGGACGCGATCGTGGCCGCCGCCGCGGCCGGCCGGACCGAGGGCATCACCGCCTTCATGCGGAGTGTCGGCGCTCCGGAGTCGGCCGAAGTACGCAGCCCCGGCGGCATCGTCCACCCGGCGGCCACCGAATTCCGCTTCGGCGTCGATGTGTACGGGTGCCCCGGCGAAGCCTGCAACCGGAGTTGGATCCGGCCGCCGGGGACACCCGTCGAGGTCTGCGCGGTGCGCGGCACGGCACTGCGCCTGCGGCCGACCGCGTGACCGGACTCCTCGTCGAGGTCGGCCGACGGCTGGCGGAGCGCTGGCTCTCCGTCCTGGTGCTCCCCGGCCTGCTGTTGGTCGCGGCGCTGTCGGCAGGACTCCTCCTGGGTCAGGGAGATGCCCTCTCGGCGAACCAACTGGCCGATGCCGCAACCGACATGGCGCGCCGCCTCCAGGCCGACGGCTCCGCCACGGTCCTGCTGACCGGGCTGGCGGCCCTTCTCGGCGCAGGCGCCGCCGGGCTGGCCGCGCAGGGGCTGGGCCGGCTGGTCCGGGCCGTCTGGCTGGGAGACTGGCCCCGGTGGGCCGCCCCGGCCAGGAGCCGTCTGTCTCAAAGGCGGTCGCGGCAGTGGCAGCACCACCAGACGATGCTGGAGGAGGCGTCCGCAGCCGGCCGCGACGCGTCCGGCTTCGCCCGGCGCCGCAACCGGATCAGCCTCGCCCCGACGGTACGGCCGACCTGGATGGGCGACCGCCTCGCCGGCGCCGATGTCAGGGTCTTCGCCGAATACCGGTTGGACCTCGCGGCGTGCTGGCCCCGGCTCTGGCTGGTGCTGCCCGAGGACGTACGCGAGGAACTGCGCACCGCGTCCGGGGCACTCGACGCCGCCGCGGTGCTGGCGGGCTGGGCGGTTCTCTACGCGTTCGCGGGTGTCGTGTGGTGGCCCGCCTCGCTCGTCGCAGTGGCCGTCTACGCCACCGGCTGGTATCGGGCCCGGCTCGCTGCGGCGACCTTCGCGGACCTGATCGAGTCCACCGTCGACCTGTACGGCGGCACTCTCTGCACGGCCCTCGGTCTGGCTGCCGCCGAAAGCCCGCTCACTCCGGAACTCGGCGCCGCCGTCACCTCCCGTTGCCGCAAGGGCGCTTGAGCCGTCGCGGGGCGTGATCCGAACGAGAGGCCCTGATGGCCGACCGGCATCGGAGCGGTGAGCAGCGGCGCGCATCCCACGGGGTGACGAGGACCGCTGACCCGGCCGACGGTGAATCCGCACAGCGAGTGTGTGTCCGCCATCGGTCCCTGCCGACGGGACGTCCTCACACCGGCTGGGGTGCGCCGGAGCCACTCAGGCGATCACGGGCCGGTCATCCGGGGCGATCGGCGCCGGGAGCACCGTGGAACCGCTCAGACAGCGATCCGTCGCCGCCGCGACGGACCGCCCCTCCGCGACGGCCCACACCACCAGGGACTGCCCGCGGCCCGCGTCACCGGCGATGAACACCCCGCCCGTCCCGGCTCGGGCCGTCCGCTCGGCCGACCCCGCCGCACCAGCCGTTTCGGCTGTTTCCGCCGCGAAGGCGCCGTTGCGGGCGAAGTTCCCCCGATCGTCCAGCACGAGCCCGAGCTGCCGCATCAGGCCGGTGCCCCGTTCGGGGCCGAAGAAGCCCAGGGCGAGCAGAACCAGATCCGCCGGAATGACCCGCTCCGTCTCCAACCGCGGCCTTCTGTCCTCGGGCTCCACCTCCGCCAGTCGCAGCGCGCGCACATGACCGGAACGATCCCCTTCGAAGCTGAGGGTGGCGGACGAGAAGACTCTCGGATCCGTGCCGCCTCCCCCACGGGCCTCTTCATGAGCATGGGATATCCGATAGACCTTCGGATACACGGGCCAGGGCTCGGTGTTCCGTCGGGTTTCACCGGGCTCGGGATTGATGTCCAGTTGCACGGCGGAGGCTGCGCCCTGCCTCAGCACGGTGCCCAGACAGTCCGAACCGGTGTCGCCGCCGCCGATGATCACCACATGGCGGCCCTCGGCGGTGACGGCCGGCACGTCACGGTCGCCCTCCGTGACCCGGTTGGCCAGGGTCAGGTAATCCATGGCCTGATGGATACCGTGCAGCTCGCGGCCCGGGACGGCCAGCTCCCGCTGCCCGGTGGCTCCGACGGCGATCACGACCGCGTCGTGTCGCACGGCGAGTTCCGCGGCGTCGACATCGCCGCCGACGTCCACACCCGTGCGGAACTCGGTACCCTCCGCCCGCATCTGCTCGATTCGGCGGTCCAGGTGGCGCTTCTCCATCTTGAACGCGGGAATGCCGTAGCGCAGCAGTCCGCCGATGCGGTCGGCACGCTCGTAGACCACGACGGCGTGGCCGACGCGGGTGAGTTGCTGCGCCGCCGCCAGCCCCGCGGGCCCGGAGCCGATGACCGCGACGGTCTTGCCGCTGAGCCGCTCGGGCGGCTGCGGCGGCGCGTACCCGCGTTCCCAGATCTGGTCGGCGATCGCCTGTTCGACATTCTTGATCGTCACCGGGTCGGCATTGATGGTCAGTACACAGGCGTCCTCGCACGGCGCCGGGCACAGCCGCCCGGTGAATTCCGGGAAATTGTTCGTCGCGTGCAGCCGCTCGGCCGCCGCCCACCAATCGCCCTTCCGCGCATACGCGTTCCACTCGGGGATGAGGTTTCCCAGTGGGCAGCCGCTGTGGCAGAACGGTATGCCGCAGTCCATGCATCGCCCCGCCTGCGCGGAAACGAGCGGTAGCCGTGCCTGCCCCGCGTAGACCTCGTTCCAGTCGCTCAGCCGTTCCTGGACGGGGCGCGCCGGAACGGGACGGCGGGGGGTCTTGAGGAAGCCATAGGGATCGGTCATGGGCCCGCCTCCGTCGCTCACTCGCGGTGCACAGGCGTATGGCCAGGCTACGCCTGCGGGCAGGCCCGGCGGGTTCACGCCGTCGGCGCAGGTACAGCCCCTGGGCGGGCGGCGGCACGCCGGTGACCGTCCACGCCCGCCCGTGACGGCCTTCGCACTCGACGGATACCGGCAGGCGCATCCTCTCTCTGGCCGCCTCTCGCACGAGGCGGCCTTGCCCGAGATGTTCTAGTTTGAAATGAGGGAAGAGTTGTCCACCCGAGGAGTCCTCATGGCTCATGGAAGCGGCAAGGACAAGATCAAGGGCAAAGTCAAGGAAACCATGGGCAAGATGACCGGCAACCGCCGCAAGGAGGCCGAAGGCAAACTTGACCAGGCGAAGGGTGAGATCAAGAAGCAGACGGGCGAGGCTCGTGATCGCACAGCGCCCCTGGAGCCGCCCGACTGACAACGCGGCGAGGTGACGTGGCTGTCGTCGTGCGCCCGCCAGGGATTACGGGACAGCCCTCAGGGTCGAGCAACCGTAGCCCCGAGCCCCTGTCCGAGCGGCGGGGGCTCGGCCATGCCCGACACCGCCGTGGTCGGACCTGAGGGACGACGGCCGTGCCCGCCGCGGAACCCGGGGGACCGTACCTCACATCGTCACCACGAGCTGTCAGAAGGAGTGGTCGATCCTGCCACGATGGTGAACCACGCCGGGGACGGCTGCGCGGTGGATCGCGATGACAGCGGCGTCGTCGCCCAGACGCCCGCCGACGTGGGCGAGGAGGTCGCGTCGCAGATGGTTCAGGAGCGCCTCCGGGGAACTCTCCGTCCATCGGGCCGCCCGTTCCTCGAACGGGTAGAAGTCCCCGCCCCGGTCACGCGCCTCGACGACCCCGTCGGTGTAGAGAAGGAGGGTGTCGCCGGCCTCGAAGGGGAACGCGTCGAGGGTGTAGGACGTCGGGCCCATGCTGCCGACCCCCAGCGGGGGCGCGGGATGAAGACTCGGCACGGTGACGGAGTGCCCCGGGCCGAGCACCAGGGGCGCGGGGTGTCCGCAGCTCGTCATGCGGCTGATGTGGTCCTCGTCAGGGATCTCCAGCAACAGGGCGGTGACGAAGGGTTCTCCCGGCTCGTCCTCCGAGTCGAAGTCGGCCTGGTAGCGCGTGACGCTCTGTTCGAGGGCGGCGGCGAGTTCTGGCAGGCCGGTGTGCTGGTGGGCGGCCTCGCGGAAGGCGCCGAGCAGGAGGGCGGCCTCCCCGATGGCGGCCAGGCCCTTGCCCCTCACGTCCCCGATCATCACCCGCGTTCCGCCTTCGACACGGGTGGCCGCGTACAGGTCTCCGCCGATCAGGGCCTCGTCCTCCGCGGCCAGGTACAGCGAGGCGACCCGCAAGGGGCCGATCCGGTCCGGCAGCGGCCACAGCAGGACGTGCTGTGCGGCTTCGGCCACCGACCGCACGCGTGCCAGCTGCCGTCCGCGCCGCTCGCGTATCAGGGCGAAGAGCACGGTCAGCACCGAGAGCAGGGCGATGGCGGTGATCTGCACCAGTACGTTCCGGGAGGACAGCAGGCCGATGTGCAGGCCGATGTACGCCTGGGCCCCCACGGCCAGGAGGCCGATGCCCCCGGTCGGGAGCGGGCCGGCGAACGAGGCGGTGAGCGCCGGCGCGATGACCAGCAACGGCCCCAGATGGATGTCCTGCGGCGCGAAGATGTCCACCAGGGTGATCACGACGATGAGCGTGACGGGAATCGCCAGCAGCGCATGGCTCGGCCGCCATGGTTCTCGCAGATCCGTATACCGTTCACTGACGCCCACGTCTTCCACAGTGCACCGCCCCAGGGCCGCGCACGAGTCGGCCGACGGCGTTCCGGGCCGCTGAGGCCCTCTTCGGCGTGGCGCCGCTCCGTACAGGGACGTTCCCGCCGACGCGTCCTGGACCTGCGGACTGCCGATGCCCTGGCACGCCGGCACGGGGGGCCGCGCGCCGGGAGAGTGTCACCACACGCATCCGCACCTTCACGGAGTGCCCGGTGCGCACAGCCCGGGCCGTCCACCGAATGACGCGTTAGGCTCGTTTTGTGGAGACGTGCCGACCGTGGAGGCGGTCATGAGCGAGATCGACATGTACCCGACTCCGTCCCAGGCCGAGGGCGAGAGGCTCGAAGAGGACAGGGATCCGGCCGAGGAGCGGCACCCCGCCACGATGCGCACCCAGCCGTCACAGGCGGAGGGCGAGCGCCGGGCGGAGGACAACGAGAGCTGACGGAGAAGTGGCATCCGTTCGACGACGACCCGCTACGGGTTCGCCTGGCGGAGGGTGCGTACGCCTTCTTACTCTCCCACTGCCGAACCGAGTGAGCACAGCGCCCCGGAAGGGGCGCTGCCTCGTATCGAAGGCCGATCACCGGTCTCCGAACATGAAGGAGGTGCGCCCGGTATGGATGCGGATCGTGCCGGCCGTCTGGTGTCGGCGCTCCGTGCCCGTGACGTGATGGCCCATGTCGTGGAGGCGGGTGTCTACGAGTTCGGGATCCGCGTCGTCCTCGACGAGGCAATCGAGGCTCTGTGGGACGTCGACGGGGCCTCGGGGCTGGACGCGGAGATCGTCAGCGACGGAGTACTCATCGGCTTTGTGCCCCATGTGCCCGGCTCTGAGAACTTCACCGAAGCACAGCTCGTGGAGAGCATCGCGACGACGCGATATTCGGCGGAGGGGCTCCGCCCGCCCAGCGACACCCCCGCCCCGGCCGGTGAGGCAGCGCCCCCCGACACGTCCGCACCACCGCCCGCTCCCCCGGTCGCCCCGCCGGTCGCCCCGCCGGTCGCCCGCTACCAGCGCCGGGCGCATTGGATCCGTCGAGGCGACAGGAACAGCCCCCGGCACTGACCGGCGCATCGCGGGAGGCGTGGACGCCGCAGGCCCACAGGGCCGGGCCCGGCCGACCCGACGACGAGAACCCCGGACGAACCCGGACGGCGTGGCCCGTCCCCGATTCGGCCCGCCCCGGGTCGTCACCGGGCAGGTGGCGGGTGACGATGGCCCGTGACGGCACTGCGGGACGGGTTGGCGGGCGATATGAAGCATGGTGAGGCGCAGAGCCCCGGGCTCCCCGGCCGCCTGGACCGCAGGCACTTCCTCGCTGCCGCGGCGGCGGGCGGAGCGATGGCGGGCGGCATGGCGGTGGGCGGCTGCCACTCCTCCGCAAGCGGGGAGTCCGGCACCGGGTCCGCCCCGCCCGGCGCGGCCCGTACCGCCGAGAGCGTGGAGAGGACCCGGGCGGGGAATGCCGACTGGCGCATCCGTTCGGTGGGGCCGCCCGAGGCGGTCGAGGGCTATACGGACAAGGTGAGCGTGCTGCCGGGTGAGGAGTTCGGCCTGCATGTCTCCACCACCGCCCCTGCGTTCCGGGTCTCGGCCTACCGTGTCGGCTGGTACGACGGGGCCCAGGCGCGGCTGGTCTGGCGTTCGCACCGGGTCGCCGGGGCCATCCAGGCCCGCCCCCGCATCCTTCCGGCCACCCGCACCGTGCGCGCGGGCTGGCGGCGTTCGCTCCGGGTCCGCGCCGACGGCTGGCCGGAGGGTGCGTACCTGCTCCGGCTGGACGCGGACAACGGCCACCAGCGCTATGTACCACTGATCGTCCGCTCCGCGAGCGCGGCGGGCAGAACCGTGCTGATGCACGCCGTGGCGACTTGGCAGGCGTACAACGTGTGGGGCGGCTACAGCCTTTACCAGGGCGAGAACGGCGCCTACGGCACACGGTCGCTCGCCGTGGACTTCGACCGCCCCTACGACGGCAACGGCGCGGAGAAGTTCATGGTCTACGAACGGGCGGTGGTGGTCCTGGCGGAGAGACTGGGCATCCCGCTCGCCTACACCACGGGAACAGACGTTCACCGTGATCCCGGCATCCTCCAGGGCGCCGCCGCCGCTCTCTCGCTGGGGCACGACGAGTACTGGACGCCGCAGCAGCGGGCCCATGTCACCCGGGCCCGCGATGCGGGCACCAATGTGGCCTTCCTCGGCGCCAACGCCTGCTTCCGCCGGATCAGGCTGGAGCCGGACGCCACCGGAGCCGACCGCACCGTCGTCTGCTACAAGACCGACTACCGCGACGATCCGTACCTCGCCGACCACGCGGACATGCCGACCAACGACTTCCGCCAGCCTCCCGGCGCCTTCCCGGAGTCCTCCCTGACCGGTGTCCTCTACGAGGGCTATCCAGTGGACGCCCCGTATGTCGTCCACGGGAGCGACCACTGGATCTTCGCGAGAACGGGCGTGAAGCGAGGAGACTCCTTCGATCACCTGGTCGGGGTGGAGTACGACCGGGTCGTCCCTGAGATGCCCACCCCGGCGCCGCTCGAAGTGATCGCCCATTCCCCTCTCGTCTGCAAGGGCACGCACAGCCACGCCGACTCCGCCTACTACACCGTCCCGAGCGGAGCGGGCGTCTTCGCCTCGGGGACGATGAGATGGGTCGAGGCCCTGATGGCGGGGACCCGGGAGAACGGGCGCAACCACGGCATGGATGCCCGTACGGGGGCTTTCGTCACCCGTGCCACGGAGAATCTGCTGCACGCGTTCGCCGCGGGCCCGTGCGGCCGGAGCAAGCCGAAGCCCAGGGACAATGTGAGAGACGTGTACGCCTCCGCACCACAGTGACGGCATTACCACCGCCCGGTCGGTGAACTCCGGGGCCCGCAGGCGCAGTCGGCCACGAAGTCCGCCATCCCCGGCGACTGCCCGCGCGGTACACCATCGCCCCGGAACTGCGCGTTGCCATTACGGCAACGATTGTTGTCACTCGATGCGCGCCGGTCACAGGCTGGTGCCGGGCCGAAGAGCATCGAGACCATCAGGAGGCCACACGATGACCACCCACGAAGGCGTCGGGGCAGCACTGGGCGGCGAGGACAACACACCGCCGAGGAACCGCGTCCACCACGTTCGATCCGGCGAGCTGGACGGCTACGCCGCGATCAGCGGCGGCACGGTCGGATCGAAGAAGCTCTGGATGGGCCGGGTGGAGAACCCGCCGCTGAGCGCGACGGACAACCACCATCACGGCGAGTCGGAGGCGGGGATCTACGTGGTCAGCGGTCACCCCGTGTTCGTCTTCCACAACGGCACGGAAGAGGTACGGATCACCGCGGATCCTGGCGACTTCCTGCTTGTCCCTCCGTTCGTCCCGCATCGCGAGGAGAACCCCGACCCGAACGAGCCCGTCGTCGTGGTGATCGCACGGACCACGCAGGAGCCGATCAAGGTCTCCCTGCCCGAGCTGTACCAACTCAAGGAGACGGAAACGCAATAGGAGGGGGCCCGGTCCACGCGAAGTCGGGCCGGACCGTCAGGTCCGCCCCGGCGCCGTGGGCCGTGGGCCGTGGGACGAGTAGATTCGTGATCGCGGCACGCTGCCGGGCTCAGGCGACCGTCAGCAGCCCTGAGAACGACGAAGGGGAAGCGTGGCCAGGATCGCTACACTGTCGTACTACCCCGTCAAGGGATGCGCCGGCACCTCGGTGGACGACGCGACATTGACGCCCGCGGGTCTTGCCCACGACCGGAGCTTCATGGTGACCGGCGCAGATGGTGTGTTCCGCAGTCAACGCCGCCATCCGCAACTGGCGCTGATCAGACCGGAGATCAGCTCCGACGGTGGGCACCTCACATTGCGCGGCCTCGGCCTGGACCTGCTGACCATCGACGTCGACACCCTCGGCGCGCGCCGGGACGTGGAGTTGTTCGGGGTCCCGTACAAGGGCATCGACCAGGGCGATGAGGCCGCCGGATGGCTGTCGGAGTTTCTGGGCGCGCCGACCCGGCTGATGCGTGTGCCGCCGGAACACAACCGGGTAACCGATGGCCGGACGCCCGGCACCTCCGGTTACGCCGACAGTTGCGCCGTCCATGTCCTCTCTCGGTCCACTCTGGACCTGCTCAACGAACGGCTGGCCGAACGAGGAACCGCGCCCCTGCCCATGGACCGTTTTCGTCCGAATATCGTCATCGAAGGCTGGAACGAGCCCCACATCGAGGATCGGGCACGCCACATCACCATGGGCGAAGCGGAGTTGGGATACACCAAACCGGCCATCCGCTGCGTCGTCACGGTCGTCGATCAGGGGGTCGGCGCAAAGGCGGGCCCCGAGCCGCTCCGCACGCTCGCCGACTACCGGCGGGCGGCCGAGGGGGGAGTCGCCTTCGGTACGAAGTTCGCTGTGCTTCGGCCCGGAGAACTGTCCGTGGGCGACCAGGTGATCGTCGGTTCATGGGGCGAGCCGGAACTGTAGGGGGAACACCTGACCGGGGGGCGCAGGCCCGGAACAGCAGCAATGGGCCACTCTTGGCGGGTCGGTCGTCACCGGCCCGACGGGCGCTGCTCAGCCGGCGACTCCGCAGCGTTGACGTCCGCCGAGGGCGAGAGTGTGGCCCATCCCGGTGCCCCGACCGAGCTCGCGGCTTCCTCTCGCTCCCAGCAACGGATCACGGATTCTGCGGCAGAGCAGATTTGGCGAACATCACACTTCGACAAAACCGACACAACAGGCATTTCGCCCTAAAAATCGAGGGTTCCCATCTCCGGGCCCCGTAGGGTCACCGTGTCCTATGAATTGGGATTCGATCCGGTTTGACCGCGCCCCGTCTCCCGTTCATCGGTGATTCTCCGCGGCCCGAACAGATGCCGGGGCGGGCGACCCGCTGCAGCCCATGTCGCTGAGCGGTGGTGTCCACACACTTCAGTGGCCCGGCTCGCAGCCGCGGGGTCCGGCGACATGACCTATGGCACACGCGAGACAGGACACAGCCCTCATGTACGGATCACGCATAATGACCTGCTCGCGGCCCGCTCTGGCAACTGCCCTCGCCGCAACCTCGCTGCTCACCGTGTGCGCCGTGGCAACCCCGGCCTCGGCCGACACCGTCAGCGCCTCGGCGGGTGGCGCGAAGGTCGTCTGCACCTCGAAGAAGCCCGGCCTGGCCGCCCAGCTCGCCCGCGACATAGCCGGTGCGCTGGCCGGGCGGGAGGGCACATCGTCGCTGGCCCTGTACGACCGGGCCAGTGGAACCACCTGCGGACTCAAGGCCGACACGCATTTCGACTCCGCCAGCGTGGTCAAGGTCTCGGTACTCGGCGCACTGCTGCGGCAGGCCGAGGAGGCGCAGCGGAAGCTGACTTCGCATGAGGTGGAACTGACCACCGCCATGATCACCAAGTCCGACAACGACGCGACTTCTGCCCTCTGGCACCAGATCGGTTCCGCCGGCTTCAAGAAGTTCCTCGCGCTGGCCCACATGGACCACACCGTTCCCGGCACGGGGCGAAGCTGGGGCCTCACCCAGATCACCGCAGGCGACCAGCTCCGGCTGATGCAGTTGCTGACGACAACGGAGAACACGGTGCTCGCGCCCTCCTCACGCAGCTACGCGCTCGGGCTGATGAATCACGTCGTCCCGGGCCAGAGGTGGGGAGTGCCTGCCGGATCGCCCGCCACGGCGACCGTGCACGTCAAGAACGGCTGGCTTCCGCGCACCACCGACGGATGGCGGGTGAACAGCGTGGGCGCCTTCACCGGCAGTGGTCACGACTACGGCATGGTCGTCCTCTCGACCGGCAACCGCACCATGGACTACGGCGTCGCCACGGTCGAGGGGACGGCCCGTCTCGTCCATCGCGACCTGGCGGCTGCCGCTGCGACGGCGAGCCGCTGAGCGCAGAACCTTCGAGCGGAGAACCGTCCGTGGCATGGCGGGTCCGCGCGATGCGAGCCGGGTGAGGACCGGTGTGCGGGTCGTGGTGCCCGGCACGGGGCCGGACACCACGACCGGCTCCGTGGAGAGCCGTCGGTGTTGCGGGCGCCGGACCCGTCCGGTCCGGCGTCCGATCCCGGCGTTGCACGCCGCCGGGCCCTGTGTCCGGCGTGGTCGGTGGTCAGCCGCCGTGCTCCACGAGGCCCGCGACGACGACGGTCTTAGCCACGGTGCCGGGGATGTCCTCCGGTGCCGCGCGCAGGATGTCGCGGGAGAGCACCACGAAGTCGGCGGCCTTGCCGACCGTCAGCGAACCACGTTCGTTCTCAAGGAAGTTGGCGTATGCCGAGCCCATCGTGTAGCCGTGGACCGCGGCCTCCACGCTGATCGTCTCCTGCGGCATCCAGGGCTCCCCACCGCCGAGGGGCCGCCGCGTGACGGCCGTGTGGATCCCGATCATCGGGTCCATCTCGGCCACGTTCCAGTCGCTGGAGAGCGCGAGCACGGCCCCCGCCGTGTGCAGGCTTCGCAGGGGCCATGCCTTGTGCCAGCGTCCGGCACCGATGTTCTCCGCCCAGTCCTTGCCGGGTCCCGCGACCTCCGGGGCGCTGTGGCGGGGCTGCATGCACGCCACCACGCCCAGTGCGGCGAAGCGCGGTGTGTCGTCGGGGTCGAGACACTCGACGTGGACGATCTGGTGGCGGGCGTCCCTCGGTCCGTTGACCGCGCGAGCGTGCTCGACGGCGTCGAGGACGGTACGGATCCCCCTGTCGCCGGTCGCGTGGACGAAGCACTGGAAGCCACGGGCGTCGAGCTTCGCCAGCAGGCTCGCGAACTCCTCGGGCGGATAGAAGGTGTCGCCGCTGTGGTGACGGCAGCCCGCGTACGGTTCGAGGAGGGCCGCGGTACGCGGCTCGACGACGTCGTCGATGTAGAGCTTGAGCGGTCCGACCCGTATCCGGTCGTCGGCGTACCGGCGGGCGGCGGCGGCGAAGTCGTCGAGATCGGAGTCCGAGGTACCGCGCGGATGGAAGAGGGCCGCGACGATCCGGGACCTGAGCCGGCCCTCGGCGCGTGCGCGTGTGAAGAGGGCCAGGTCGTCCAGCGAGTTCTGGGGTTCGACCACGGTGGTGATGCCGAACCCGATGGCGTCGTCCAGGGACTTGGTGAGGCGTCCGTACTGCCGGTCGGCCGAGGCCCACGGCAGGCCGAGCGTCCGAAGGGCACGGTGACCGTCGCGGGAGAGGCCCTTGACGGCGAAGTCCGTGATGAAGCCGGTGGGCTCCCCCGTGGCCGGGTCGGTGGCGGCTTCACCGAAGGGCAGATCGGTGTGGTCGCGGTCGATGCCGAGACGGCGCAGGGCCGCGGTGTTGACCCAGGCGGTGTGCACGTCGTAGCTCAGCACGAAGGCGGGAACATCACCTGTGGCCGGGTCGAGATCGGCGGCGGTCGGCATCCGGCCGTCCGGGACGGCCGAGTAGTCGAAGGCTTCCGCCTCGATCCACTCGGCGTCGGGGTGGGCCGTACGCCAGGCCCGGATGCGGGCGTGGACCTCGTCGAGCGTACGGGCGCCGGAGAGTTGGACGCAGGCGTCGTCCGAGCCGAGCCGGACGTGGTTGTGGGCGTCGATGAACCCGGGCAGGACCAGTTTCCCGCCGGCGTCGATCACCCGGGTGTCCGGCCCCGTCCATCCCGGCGCGTCCTCGTCGGGACCGAGCCAGGCGATGCGGCCGTCGATCACCGACATCGCCTGCGCCTCGGGAAGCGCCGGGTCGACGGTGTGGATACGGGCGTTGCGCAGGACGAGGTGGGCGGCCATGGCCATGTGAGGTGACTCCTAGTGGTGCGGGTGTACGGCGGGGCCGTACCGCGCGGGCCCGATGCGGGCGTCGCACGGCGGCCGTTCAGGAAGGGTCGGTGTGCGGCGCCACGGTCCGTCGGGCGAGCACCCAGTAGACGAGCCCGGAGACGAGTGAGCCGAGCAGAGTCAGGTCGGCGCCGCCCAGTGGCGCCACCAGCGGGCCGGTCCAGAGCTCGGAGTCGCAGGTGAGCGCGGCGAAGACCATGCCGGCCAGGAGCGCGGCCGCACCGGCGGGGTGGAAGCCGGACCGGTACCAGTAGGCGCCGTCCGGTCCGGCGTGCAGGGCCGGTCCGTCGTAGTGGCAGCGGCGCATCAGCATGTCCGTGAGGAACACCCCGCCCCAGGGTGCGAACACGATGATCAGCAGCGAGAGGAAGGACAGCAGTGAGCTGGTGAAGTCGGTGAGGAAGAGCGCGCAGAGAGCGCCCGCGGCGGTGACGCCCGCACTGATGACGATGGCCTTGGAGCGGCTCCAGGGGACGCCGAGCACCTGAAGGTTCAGGCTCGACGAGTAGAGGGTGACGATCGAATTGGTCACCGAGCCGCCGAGGACGAGGGCGAGGAACAGCGTCTGGAACCATCCCGGCAGCAGCCGTTCCGTGCCGGCCACGGCATCGGTCATGTCCGTCTGTGTGGCGGCGGCCACCCCGGCGATGCCCAGGGCGACCGACGACACGAAGCCGCCGAGGGCGCCGTACCAGGTGAGCGACCGCAACGAGGTCGCCCTCGGGAGGTAGCGCGTGTAGTCGGCCGGCATCGGAACGTAGCTGAACGGCCCGGCCAACATCACGACGAATGCCAGGCTCCACCCGGACGCCCCGGGAGAGACGGCCGCCCCGGCCGTGTCGGCGCCCGGCAGCAGGAACACCAGGAGCGCGGCGAAGCCGACGGCGAGAACGTACGCGATCCAGCGCTCGGCGAACTGGACGGTGGCATGGCCCCAGAGCGCGACGCCGAAGGTCAACGTGAGTGTGATCAGCAGCGCGAGGGCCCGCCCGGTGCGGCCGGACCCCACTCCCGTGTCCGCGAAGAACGCTTCGAGGGCGAGCGTGCCGACGACGGTGTTGAGGATCGTGTAGCCGATGCTGACCACCCAATTCAGCATCCCGGCAGGCCAGTTGCCACGAACACCGAAGGGGGCTCGGGAGATGACCAGCGTGGCGGTGCCGGTGCGGACGCCGCTGAGCCCGGCCGCGCTGATGGCGAAGAACGACAGGCCGCCGAGGACCACGACACCGGTCGCCTGCCAGAAGGACAGGCCGAAGGCGACGGCCAGAGCGCCGTTGATGACATACGTGAAGGTGAGGTTGGACCCGAACCAGAGCCAGAACAGGTCCTTCGCGCTGCCGTGACGCTCCTCGTCGGGAATCGGGTCGATGCCGTGGGTCTCGACCTGGAAGACCTGGTCGGCAGCGCCCGTCGTCCCTCTCGGCACCCTCGTGGTCGTGTCCTGTTGCGTCATGCGGCCCGCCCCTCGTCCGTTTGTGGCCCGGCAGCCGGGCACCTCACTTTGAATGCCGTTCTAGAAGTTAGAACGGCATTCAAGATGCGCTCCCGGCACCTCGTCAAGACCTCTGCGAAGATCGGGCCGCCCAGGTCTTTCGTTCGGTTCGCGCCGGATCGCCCGGCGAGATCCGAACGAGAGGGCCTAAGGTCGTCACCGAGCACACGGAGGAGGAGGCGCGGCGTGACAACGACGGCGCGACGGCGCGACGGACATCTGGCCCGGGAGCGGATGCTGGAGGAGGCGATGGCCGCCATCGCCGAGGACGGCCTGGCCGGGCTCACCATGTCCGCGCTCGCCAGGCGCCTCGGCACCAGCGGCGGCCACATCCTCTACTACTTCGGCAGCAAGGACCTACTGCTCCTGGAGGCGCTGCGATGGAGCGAGAACGCGCTCACCGATGAACGCCGGGCGTTGCTGACCAGGCGGGTCGGTATCGAGCGGAAGCTCGAACTCTTCCTGGAGCTGTACCTTCCCCGTGGACCGCGTGACCCGCGCTGGACGCTGTGGATCGAGCTGTGGGCACGCACGGCGTCGAACGAGCCGTTGCGCCAGGCCCAGGCCGAGATCGACCGCGGCTGGCAGGACGACCTCGCATCACTCCTCGCCAAGGGCGTGCGGCAGGGCCGCTTCGCCGCGGACCTGGATGCGGCGACCCGCGCTTCCGAACTCCTGGCCCTGCTCGACGGGTTGAGCACCCGCGTGGTCCTCGGCCAGGGCGGGGCGGACCGCGACAGCGCGCTGCGCATGGCGATGTCCGTGACCGCGCGATTGGTGGAGCGGGAGTGAGTGTCAGCAGAGCGTGTGCGGGGCGATTGCCCGGTCAAGGGGTGGTCGGCTCGCCGGTGCGCAGGGCCGCGGTGACGCCGCCGTCCATCAGGAGGTCGGCTCCCGTGATGAAGCCGGCCTGACGGCCGAGGAGGAAGGCGCTGCCTCGTCGGGCGTGCCGGGGACGCCATGTCATGAGGCGCCGACGTGGCGCGAGTTCTCAGGCCGGCGCGTAGCCACGGTCCCGCACCAGATCGTGTGCGAGCCGGGTGAAGGCGCGGGCAGCGGCGCTCTCGTAGCCGCTCTCCCTTCGCAGCAAAGTAGCGATGCGGGTGGGCAGGGGAGGGTCGACCGGAATGGGCGTGAGGTGGAGGTGGTCGTCGGTGATGGCGTCGGGAAGAACGGTGGCCAGCAGCCCGGTACGCCGCACGATCTCCGCGAGGGCCTGGATGCTGTTGGCCTCCACGGCGATCGGCGGGCTGACCTGATGATCGGCGAAGTAGCTGTCGATATGGGCACGGGTGGCGAAGTCACTGCTGAGCAAAGCGAGTTGCTGGTCGGCGAGCTCGCGCACCGGCAGCGGCCGCTCATCGCACGATCCGATGCGCTGCGCGCTGACGACCAGGCTGAGCGTCTCGGCGAAGAGCGCGCTCGCGACGATGCCGGGCAGATGGGTTCCCGCGAAGGCGATGCCGAGATCCAGTTCGTCGGCCAGCAGGCTTGCCTCGATGCGGTCCTGCGTCATCTCCCGTACTTCCAGCGTGATACCGGGGTAGCGGGTGTGCAGCTCCTGTGCGAGTGGGCCGATGAGATAGGCGGTGAACGTCGGCGTCATCGCGAGGCGCAGATGGCCGCGGGAGAGATCGGCGACATCGAGCACCGCACGGTCGGCCGCGGCCAGCTCCCGCAGTGCGCGCCGCGCGTGGCGCACATAGACCTCACCCGCATCGGTCAGGCGGACGCTGCGGCCGCTGCGGTCGAGCAACTGGACGCCGACAGCACGCTCCAACTGCTTGATCTGCTGCGACAGCGTCGGCTGCGAGATACGCAGCTCTTCCGCGGCGCGGGTGAAGTTGCCGTGCTCGGCCACCGCGATCAGGTAGCGGAGGTGACGTAGTTCCGGACCCATGCCGGAATTATAGTTCGGGTCGATCGACAATCCCGAAATCGCACTGTGCGACCTATGGAAGCTGGCGCCGGGGCGGGGTGAGAACGCCGCCCCGGCCGCCACGTCCCGCGTGTCAGTCCTTCTCCACGTCCGTGGTGGTCAGCGACGCGTACCGGTGGGGATCGTTCCTACGGATCCGAAGCGCGACGCAGAGGCCGGCCACCAGGACCAGGGGCAGCGGCGCCAGGAGGGCGACGTTCGTCATTCCCGTCTCCCCGGTCAGCAGGTCGAAGTGGCAGACGGCCAGGACCGTCAGCACGGCGAGTCCGGCGAAGGATACGAGCGGGGCCCAGACCACCCGGGCCGCGGACATGCCACGCCGGTCCCGGCGGAAGAAGGCCCAGACCGCGAGTGCGGCCGTGGCCTGCATCAGCATGATGCCCAGGACCGCGGTGCTGTTGGTCCACAGGAAGACCACGGTGTAGGGGTCTGCGGCCAGTGCGGCGCCCGCCAGGACGACCAGCAGGTTGAAGGCGGTCTGGGCGATCACCGCCCCACTCGGGGATCCCTGTCGCGCGGAGACCCTGCCGAGGCGCCGGGGCAGGAGTCCTTCACGGCCGAGCGCGTAGAGGTAGCGGGCGGCGGCGTTATGGAAGGCGAGCGCGGCGGCGAAGGCGCTGACGACGATGAGTGCGTGCATGGTGTCGGACAGCCATGCGCCCACGTACAACTCCCCTGCCTGGAAGGTGAGATCGGGTCCGGCTGCGGCACGGGCCATCGTCACGGCCTCGTCCGTGCCGAAGGCGCCCATGATCAGCCAGACACCCGCCGCGTAGAAGAGTGCGAGGAAGCCGATGGCGATGAAGGTGGCCCGCGGTACGGTGCGGCGTGGGTCGCGGGCCTCCTCGGCGTAGATCGCGGTCGCTTCGAATCCCGTGAAGGCCCCGATGACCAGCACGAACATGCCCGCGATTCCGCCGCCGGCGAGTGTGGTGGGGTCGAAGGAACCCAGGTCGAGAGCGGCGGTTCCGCGCTTGCCCAGAATGCCGCCGTCCATGACGAGCAGGGAGAGCACCTCAAGCACCAGGGCGATTCCGAGGACCTTGGCACTGAGTGTGACCCTGAGCCAGCCCAGCACTCCGACGGCGAGGACGCAGACGACGGAGAGCGCCCACCAGGGGACGTCGGTTCCCGTGGCGTCCCGGATCGCCCCGGCGCCGAAGTAGCCGAAGGCGGCGGCGACTCCGGGGGTGATGAGGTTGTAGGAGACGACGGCCACGTAGGCGATGCCGACACCGAGCGTGCGGCCCAGACCTCGGGCCACGTACGCGTAGAAGGCACCGGCGTTGCGTACGTACAGGCTCATGGCGGTGAATCCGGCCGCGAAGAGCACCAGGAGCGCTCCGGAGATCAGATAGGCGAGCGGGGCCCCCGAGCCGCCGATCCCGATGGCGAAGGGAGCCACTCCCGCCAGCACGGTGAGCGGGGCGGCGGCCGCGACCACGAAGAAGACCAGGTCGAAGGTGCCGATCCGGCCGGCGGCGAGGCGCGTGCCGGTGACCTCGTCCGGACCGGCGGGGGCGGACGCGTCCGTGTCGGGCGTGCTCGGAGCGGCCGTCGGGTGCGGTTGGGTTCTCATCGCTCTCCTCGCAGGTCGGGGGCACCACCGGACGGGGCGGCTGCGTGCGGTGCGGGGCCGACGATCCTGCCGTCGTGGAGCACCAGCAGGCGCTGCGGGTGGGCCGCGACCGCCTCGGGCACCCCGCCCGCCGCGACCGCGACCAGGTCGGCGCGCCGACCCGGCGCCAGGCCGTAGTCGCTCAGGCCCAGTGCGGCGGCGGCATCGTCGGTGACCAGCGTGGCCGCGTACCGCAGTTCGTCATCGCTCATCAGGCCGCCCTGCAGGCCGATGACGGTGGCGCGTTCGAGCATGTCGGCGGTGCCGTAGGGCCACCAGGAGTCGCGGATGTTGTCGGAGCCGGCGAAGACCCGCACGCCGCGGTCGCGCAGGCGCAGCACGGGAGGCATGGAGTGGCGCGGCCCGTTGGTCATGATCGCGACCCCGGCCGCTGCCAACGCGTCGGCGGTGCGGTCGAGTTCGGCGTCGTCGACGTCGCCGAGCGCGTAGGCGTGGCTCACGGCGACGGTGCCTCCCAGCCCGAGCGTGGCGGTTCGCTCGGCGATGGCGCGCAGTTGGAAGGTGCCGGTCTCGCCGCCGTCGTGCAGGTGGATGTCGATGCCCGCACCGTGGCGCTCCGCCAGCCGGAAGACGATGTCCAGCTGGCCGTTCACGTCGCCGTCGAACCCCGCCGGGTCGAGTCCGCCGATCAGGTCGGCGCCCTCGGCGAGCGCGGCATCGAGCAGGTCCGCGACGCCCGGCTCGGTCACCACTCCGCTCTGCGGGAAGGCCACCAGTTGAATGCCGAGCCGGTCGCGGAACCGCTCGCGTACGCCCAGGAGTTCGTGCAGGCTCTCCAGTCGCACGTCCGGGTCGATGTCGACGTGCGAGCGGACATGGCCGGTGCCCAGCGCCACCATGCGCTCGGCCAGTGCCGTGGCGCGTTCGGCGACCGGGACGCCGATCTCCTTGCGCAGGGCCCGTTCGTTGGCGATCTGCTCGCGCAGGGTGGCGGTGGCCCGGTGCGGCTGCCAGGGTGCGCCCCACAGCGTCTTGTCCAGGTGGGCGTGCCCGTCGACCAGGGCGGGCAGCAACAGCGCTCCGTCGAGGCGGACGGCCCCGGCGTCACATCCCGCGCGGGAGTCCCCGGAGGGTTGCGACCGGTGTTCCTCGACGGCCGTGATGCGGCCGTCGCCCAGGAAGACGTCGACCCGGCGGCCGTCGGCCAGGGTGGCGTCCACGAGGACGGTCGGCGCGGACAGGGTCGACGACGGGGTGTCGGCATGCTGCGACACGGTTCCTCCAACTGTTCGTACGTCTCACGCCATGCCTCAGCACCGGCTGCGGCCGGGAAGATGCTGATGGGCGGCGGGTATCGACAAGCTAACTGGTATACCGAATACCAGGCAATGGTTGTCGGGGATCGGTTTTCCCGGTCTGCGATGATCAGAGACATCCGGGCCCGCCCCCGGTCCGCCCAGCCGCGCATGGAGCCGTACCCATGACCACCCGTCGCCCCGACCGCCGCGCCTCGATCGGCGACACCCACCAGTCCCTGCGGGACCGGGTCTACACCGAGTTGCGCGAACGGATCATCGAGGGCGAGTACCCGGCCGGGCACCGGCTGGTGGAGCGGGAGCTAGCCGAGGAACTCGGCGTGTCCCGGATCCCGCTGCGGGAGGCGATGCAGCGGCTGGAGTCGGAGGGATTCCTCACCGTTCAGCCCCGGCGCGGCGCGGTGGTCGCCGATTTCGGGACGGAGGACGCCGAGCACCTCTTCGACGTACGCGAAAAGCTGGAGGGTCTGGCCGCGGGCCTGGCCGCCCGCCGGGCCACCGATGCGCAGCTGCGCGACATGGAGCACCTGTTGACCCGCAGCCGCAAGGCCTCCGAAGCGGGTCGGCTGCGCGAGGCGGTCACCCACAACGCGGACTTCCACCGACGGATCGTCGAGGCGTCCGGCAACCCTCTGCTGCAGGACCTGATGAGCCCCCTCGACGCACGCCTGCGGCGTCTGTTCCGCCTCACTTCCGCCCTCGACGACGGTGACCCGATGTGCGGCGAGCACGAGCGGCTCTACGAAGCCATACGCGACCATGACGCGCCACGGGCCGAGGAGTTGGCCCGCGCACACGTGGCGGGCACGCGCGCCTCCGCGATGCGGTACCTGTCCTCGGACACCGCCGGGAACCAGGACGGTTCGGCGCAGTCCTGACCGCGAATCCCACCGCGTAGGGAAGGGCCCCGCCCCCACCCCCGTCCGACCACGCCGCGCCCCGCCCCGCCGTACACGCCATCCGTATCCGGCTGCCGGTTCCCGAGCGCCGCACCCGGCACTGGAGACCCGGCACACCACGGCGCATCCCGAGGGCGATCAGCATCCGGGCCTTGACGGACTCCCCACACAGTGAGCCATAGATGCGATCAATAGATGTGATGGATAACGAGTCTTGGACTCTATAGGTACAGCTCATGCATGGTGAATCACGTCAGCCCGTCGGGCCGGCAACCACCGAAGGGAGTGACCGTGCACGACCTCACAGACGGCCCTGCCCGTTTCCGCCGCGACGTCTTTCCCGCAAAGGCGGGGCTGTTCGCCCGTCTGGCCACGACCCACCGGCCGAGGACGCTGTTCATCGGCTGTTCCGACGCCCGCGTGATCCCCGAACTGATCACGCAGAGCGAACCGGGCGAGCTGTTCGTCATCCGTACCGCAGGCAACCTGGTCCCGGCCCACGCCGCGGTCCCGGACGGTGTCGCGGCGAGCATCGAGTACGCCGTCGCCGTGCTGGGCGTGAGCGACATCGTCGTGTGCGGCCACTCCGCGTGCGGAGCCATGACCGCGCTGGCCGAGGACCACGATCTCAGCGCCGCACCGGTGATCGCGGGCTGGCTGCGACACGCGGACGCCGCACGCGCCCGTGCCGCCGCCGGCCCGGCCGTACCGGGCACGTCCGCGGTGGACGCCCTGGTGCGGGCCAATGTGGCCGCACAGCTGCAGAACCTGGCCACCCATCCTTCGGTGGTCCACGCTCTGGCCGCCCGGGAGCTCACCCTGCGCGGCTGGGTGTTCGACATCGCGAGCGGCGCGATCGAGACGGTCGACGCCGCCATGGCCCCGGCCTGACCCACCCCCTGAACCCGCCGGCCACACCTCGGGGCCGGTGCCGAGACAAGGAATCCTTCTCATGACACACGCCCAGTTCGACCCCACCGCCCGTCGGCTCCTCGCCGCCGCGGCGGTCGAGTCGAAGACTCGCAAGGACCTGACCTGGCAGCAGATCGCCGACGCCGCAGAGCTGTCGGTCGCGTTCGTCACCGCCGCTGTCCTCGGCCAGCACGCCCTTCCGGAGAAGGCCGCCAAGGCCGTCGCGAAGCTGCTGGACCTGGATGCCGACGCGGTGATGCTGCTGCAGACCATCCCGACCCGCGGATCGATCCCCGGCGGCATTCCGACCGACCCGACCATCTACCGCTTCTACGAGATGCTCCAGGTCTACGGCACCACCCTCAAGGCCCTCGTCCACGAGCAGTTCGGGGACGGCATCATCAGCGCGATCAACTTCAAGCTGGACGTGAAGAAGGTCGCAGACCCCGAGGGCGGTGAGCGTGCCGTCATCACACTCGACGGCAAGTACCTTCCGACCAAGCCCTTCTGACGGACACAAAGGTTGTGGCAGGAGCGGAACGGCGGCGAGCGCCGCGTCCCCGGCGCACCGACCGCCGGCTAGGGCCTCTCGTTCGGATCAGGCCGGGCTCGCGTGGACCGATGCCGCTTCCGCGACGCACCGAACGCCGACGACACGACCGGCCACATCCGCGACGCGGTGGCCAGACGTGGCCGATCCTCGGCTACGACCGGCCCTCGGGCACGGCGCATCGACCGTTCGGCCCACACGGCAGTCCCCCGGACCGCTCCACTGCGGTAGAGCCGCTCCTCGACGCGGGAGCCGACCGGTGGCGGATTCCTCAGGGACCGGATGCGGAGGTGACGGACCGCAGGGCGAGCTCTCTGCTCTTGCGGACGTGGAGCAGAGTGATCGCCCCGGCGGCCTCCACGTCTCCTGCGGCAATGCGTTCGTACATTTCACTGTGCTGCGCGCGCATGGGCGCGGGTTCCATGTTCAGCCCGAACAGCAGGCGCAACTGCCCGTTCAGCCGCTGCATGAGCTGGGCCAGCAACGGGTTGTCCGCCAGCGCCACGATCCGGTCGTGGAAGGCGGTGCCCGCGTCGTTCTCCCGGGTCCGTTCCCCCGCTGCCGCGGCGGCCTCGGCCTGTTCCAGTGCGGCCCGCAGGGCCGCCAGGTCAGCGGCCTCCCCGGCCGAGGAGAGGGCCACGTGGCGGGCCGCGAGGCGCGATGCCTGGATGGCCAGCGGCTCCCACACGTCGTACAGATGCTCCACATCGGAGCGCTCCAGCCGGCGCACTCGCACACCGCTGTGCGGCAACAGGTCCAGCAGGCCTTCTTCCACCAGCGCCCGCAGCGCCTCGCGAACCGGCACCCGCGACATCCGAAGGTCCTCGGCGATCTCGCGTTCCACCACACGGGCGCCCTGCGCGTAGCTGCCGCCGATGATGCGTTCCCTGATGGCCCGGCGCGCGAGCTCGCTCAGAGGCGTGCGCGGCGCAGTGGCCGACGGCTCTCCTCCGTCGTCCTGCGGGTCGGTGCTTGCCGTCACGTACGGCGTCCTTTCTGTGCTCTCGTCCGCCCCGGTGCCCACGAGTCGCTGAGCCCTCGCGGACACCGGACACCCCGTCACCCTATGCGGGTGGCCCGACGACGGGGCGCCGCCCGGTGCGGGACGGCGGGACGGCGTGACGGGGCGGTCATGTCAACTCGCCGTCACGTGCCACCACGCGACCGCCGTGCACCACCATGTCCCGTGCGGGCATGTCCACCAGCACCTGTGGCAGGCACTCGGCCCGCATCAGGACGAAGTCGGCCGGGGAGCCCGGCGAGAAGTCGGCGCGGGGCAGCCGCATGACGTCGGCACCACCGTGCGCGCCGACCTCGTAGCAGGCCGCCAGCTCCTCGTCGAGGCGCACATCCGTGACCCAGCCGAGGAGGTGTGCCCGATGGAGCATGTCCGCGTTGCCGAAGGGGCTCCAGGAGTCGCGCACCCCGTCCGACCCGAGCCCGACCCGTACGCCGTGCTCCCGCAGTTTCGCGATCGGCAGGACGAGCGACTCGCTGGGCGCCACGGTGGTCAAGGAGATGTCCAGGTCACCGAGGCTCTCTGCCATTGCGGCCAGTTCGGTGTCGGAGAGGCCCGGCAGGCAGAAGACATGGCTGACTGTCACCCTGCCCTGCAAGGACAGGGTCCGGGTTCGGTCGATGATGCCGCGCAGCACCGTCAAGCCCTTCTCGCCCCGGTCGTGCAGATGGATGTCCACGCCGACCCCGTACCGTTCCGCAAGGCCGAAGACGAGGTCCAGCTGCTCGTCCATCGCCTGGTCGAAGCCGATCGGATCGATCCCGCCGATCATGTCCACGAGCCCGCTCCGAGCCGCCTGCTCGAGCAGTGCCGCCGTGCCGGGAGCGCGGACCACGCCATGCTGCGGAAAGGCCACGATCTGCACGTCGAGCGCGTGCTTGAGCCGCTCGCGTGCTTGCGCGAGCCCCTCCACGCAGGTCAGTCCGTAGGCCGGAGCGATGTCGGCGTGGGCCCGCATCGCCCGCGTCCCGCGGGTCACGGCGTGTGCCATGAGCCCGTGGGCCCGCTCTCCCACCGTCCGGTGCTGGCTGTGGAACAGTTCCACGTCCTGGGCGGCGAAGTCGGCGATGCTGTCGGCCGGTTCGCGCGAGACCCATGAGCCGCCCCACGTCGTCTTGTCGGGATGGATGTGCGCGTCCACCAGGGACGGCAGGGCTATGCGCCCACCACCCTCGATCACCCGGGTGCCCCGGGGGGCCTGTTCGCCGGTGATCCGGCCGTCGACGACGGTGAGATCCACGGGTTTCACCGCGCCCATCGGCCGTACGTCACGGAAGATCACCGCATTGCCGGGACGGCTGCGGGGGCCGGCCTGGGCGGACGGTGCGGCCGCGGACAGCGCGACACCGGCTCCCGCGAGAGAGGCGGCGCCGGCCAGGGCACCGCGCCGGGACATCGGGGAGGGAGGAGGCGTCATCAGGATTCCTTCGGTTTGGAGAGAGGCAGCGGCAGAGGCCGCGTCGGGTCGTCGGCGACGGCCCATCGGCAGAAACACGAGGTCTCAGAAGCGGAGAGGCCTTGAGGGCCGAGCCCGCTCACACCACGTGCAGTGGCGTTCTGAGCACGGACACGTCGGCGAGCGGATCGACGTCCACCACGATCGCGTCACCGGCGAAGCCACGGGCGAGATGGCCCACCGTCCGCTGAAGACCGAGGAGTTGGGCGGATCGCACGATGCCCGCACGGATCACGACGCCCGCGTCCTCGCACGCGTCGGCCCGGCGCCGGGCGAACGCGGCTGGGCGGCGGCGGTGCGGAATCGACACACATGGCGGGCTCCTCGATAGGAGATGTACGGCCGGGCCAGTTTGTATACCAAGGCATGCTACGAGACAAGAACTCGCACAGTCACCCGACAGAAATGCCCGATTGATCGCCTACGCGCAGCTCTTCATCGCTTCTCGGTATACAGCTGAACGCAACAGCCGGCACGCGCGGCAACAGCTGTGGGCAACCACGGACGGGGGTGGCATCCAACTGACGAAGGGTGGCTGGAGGAACGCTCCGGATTGCGCATCGGACGGATCTCGCCCGGCGCCGGGCAGCGGTGACGACCGTGCGTTGTCCCGACCGCCTTCCGTCCCTCGTCCGCGTGCGCCGCAGCGCGACTTCCGCTTCTGCCGCGAAGGGCCCGTCGATGCTCCGGTCATCGGCGCGAAGAGGGGGATTCGGCCGCACGTGGGAGGGAGGCCGGCCGTCGCGGCCGTGGGGGCACAGCAGCGGGCTCGTCAACAGGGCCGACCGCGTGAGGCCGCGTGAGGGTGTCCGCCCCGTCCCCGCCGGGCAGTGGGCTCGGACACCCTCACGCGTCGGTCAGACGCCCGCGGCGCGCGCCGCCTCGTAGACCTCGGTCGCCACATCGATCAGTTCCGCGGCATCACGCGTCGCGCCCTGGAGGTCCAGCAAGAACTCCGGTACGCCCGTTTCCGCATGCGCCACCAGGTCTTCGACGATCTGTGCCACGCTCCCGTGGAAGGGCTGGCGGCCCGTGCCCTCGATCGGCTTGGCGCTGTACCGCGCATTGGCTCGGGCGCAGATGTCGACCGGACGCTCCCGTCCTCGCTCGGCGGCCATGTCCTGCACCCGCTGCCACTGTTCGGCCAGCTGAACGGCGCCTGCGGCCACGGGCATCCAGCCGTCCGCCCGGTCCACCAGACGGCGGTTGGCACGCGGGCTGTTCGCGGGCAGATAGACCGGAATGGGGCGCACCGGCTTGGGGCCGACCTCGGACGGGGCGATGGTGGTCAGCTCGCCCTCGTAGGAGACGGGGTCCGGTCCCCAGACGGCCGCGCACACGTCCAGCAGTTCGTCCAGGACCGCGCCTCGCCTCTCGAAGGGCGCGACGGAGGCGGCCGCGTACTCATCCAAAGACCATCCCGTGCCCAGGCCCGCGACCACTCGCCCACCGCTCGCCACATCCAGTGAGGCGAGAGAACGGGCCAGTTGGAACGGCACGTGCAACGGCGCGACCAGGACGCTGGTCCCGAGCCGCGCCCGGTCGGTGGCCGCGGCGGCCAGCGCAAGGGTGACCAGCGGGTCGGCGACACTGCGATATTGGTCGGGCCACGGCAGTCCCGGCACACCGTACAGCCCCTGGGTCGCGGGCTCGGGAAACAGGACGCGCTCGAAGACCCACAGACTCGCGTACCCGGCCTCCTCCGCCGCGCGCGCGACGGTGGCCACATCGCGTCCGATGTCGTACTGCTTCATCTGCGGGAGACCCAGACCGAGTGAGACCGTCATGTACGCACTCCTTCACGATGACCATGGGGCAACTACCGTAAGGTACCCACTTGTTCCTTGCCCGGCGCGCGTTCAAACGTGTCGGGGGCCCGGTGGGGCGGACGGCCGACCACGTGTTCCCGGGACCGGCCCGAGTGTGCGGGGCTCGTGCGTGTCCGCCCGTACCCTCCCCGGCGGCCAACGACGGACTACGCTGAGACGTCGGGTTCTCGGCCACCGGGGCACGGACTCAAGCAGGTGGTCCTGCGGATGCCAGGGGGAGACGGAGCGATGACCACTGACCAGCGCACAACGGAGTGGACAGCCGCGCTGCACCGCGCGACCGGGCTCACGAACCGACGTGTGATGACCGCCTGGGACGCGATGCGCATCCGCGCGATTCTGGCCGTCGGTCTCCATGTCCTGGCGATCCGCGATGCCGTACCCGCCGACCGAGTGACGCTGGACAGCCTCGGCCGGTTGCTCGCGGACCCGGACCACCTCCACGACACGGTCGCGGAGCAAGTAAGCGGCCTTACGGACCCCGCTGCCGAGGTGTGGGCCTGGCTCAACGAGCCGCTGCGCATGTGCTCACACGTTCCGGAGCCACCGACGCCCCGGACCAGTCTGGACGCCTGTCTGGACGAAGCCCGCCTCCGCGTCGAGCGCGCCCTGAAGCCCTGAGGCTGTCCCTTTCGGGTCGCGCCGGGCTCGCGTGCCCCGGGAACACGCTCAGCGAGGCAGCGTGACCAGCCCCGTTTCGTAGGCGGTGATCACGAGTTGAACTCGGCCCATCACCACGACATCCGGGCTGACGTCCCTGACACCCGGCTTCTGGATCGTGTACATCCTCTGGCCGCTGATCGCGGTCGCACTCGCGGTGGTCGTCGTGCGGCACCGCGACGTGTGACCGTTCCCTCGAGGTGCACGCGTGCTGCCGGGTGAGGCTGTCGAGGTGGTCACCGCAGTGAAACCCGCTCGACTCGGAGATCTCCTCGAAGGGACTCTATGGGCATGGAGTTCTTCTGCTACCACCGCGACCGTCCCGGCTCCGTACCTCTGCGCGACGAGCTATTGGAAGATCATTGGGCCTATATGGACCAGTACGCGAAGGAGATGATCGCGCGGGGCCCGACCCTCGCCGGCGACACGCCCACCGGCAGCGTGCACATCGTCGACCTGCCGGATCCCGCCGCCGCCCGCGCGTTCGCCTTCGCCGAGCCGAACTACCAGGCCGGTGTGTACCGGGACGTGCTGCTGCGACGATGGAACAACACACTCGGGCGCACCATGTGGGACTTCCCCGGCGGTCGGACCGGTGGCGACCGGTACCTGGTGCTCGGCTTCGGCACGGGGCATGCCGCGGACCTCGCAGCGCCACCCGACCGGGACGAGCTGATCGCCTACGGGCCGATGCTGTCCGACGACGGTTCCGCCTGGCTGGGCACGGCGGCGTTGGTCCGGGCACCGAACCCGGACGCGGCTCGCGCCGTCCTGACCGCGAACCAGTACGCCGACATCGAGGTGCACGACTGGCAGTTCGGCGGGCGGCCGTCATGACCCGAGGACGTCCGGGCCGACATCGTCGCCGAAGCCTCGCGGATCGCCCGGGATCCTCGTGATTCACCCGCACCCGCGGATGCATCGGTCCGGCACACGCCGGTGGATCCGCGGGTTCACGCTGACGGGTGTTCGGTTCCCCCGCAACCCACGGGGCGACGGCCCGGTACTCCGAAGGTGCCGCTGAGCGAAAGCAGTACCGGGTCGACGCCATGGGCGTGCGCGTGCGTAGGGGGCGCTGGGATCAAACCGCCGGGGCCGGGTAGGTCGGGTACTCCACCCCGGAGACGTGCTGGACGACGCGGATGACCTGGCAGGAGTAGCCGAACTCGTTGTCGTACCACAGGTAGAGGATCGCGTTGTCGCCCTCGACCTTGGTGGCGCCCGCGTCGACGATCGACGCGTGGCGCGAGCCGATGAAGTCGCTCGACACCGCGTCCGGGGCGGTGGTGAAGTCGATCTGCCGCTTGAGCGGCGATGTCAGCGACACGTTGCGGAGGTAGTCGAGGACCTCCTCGCGATCGGCCTCACGGCCGAGCCGCAGGCTGAGGATCGCGATCGAGACGTCCGGCACCGGGACGCGGATCGAGCTGCCGGTGATCGGCGCCTTGAGGTCGGGCAGAGCCTTGGCGACGGCGGAGGCGGCACCGGTCTCGGTGATGACCATGTTGAGCGGCGCGGAGCGGCCACGCCGGTCGGCCTTGTGGTAATTGTCCAGCAGGTTCTGGTCGTTGGTGAACGAGTGGACGGTTTCCACGTGGCCGCGCAGCACACCGTACTCGTCCGCCATCGCCTTCAGCGGCGGGACGATGGCGTTGGTGGTGCAGGAGGCGCAGGACAGGATCTGCTCGTCCGGCTTGATCGTCTCGTGGTTGACGCCGTGCACGATGTTGGGGACGTCACCCTTGCCCGGCGCGGTCAGGACGACCTTCTCGATCCCGGGGCGCAGGTGGTTCGACAGGCCCTCGCGGTCGCGCCACTTGCCGGTGTTGTCGATGAGGATGGCGTCCTTGATGCCGTACGCCGTGTAGTCGACCTCCGACGGGTCGTTGGCGTAGATCACCTTGATCTCGTTGCCGTTGGCGACGATCGTGCTGTTCGCCTCGTCGACGGTGATCGTGCCCTGGAACTGGCCGTGGATGGAGTCACGGCGCAGCAGCGAGGCGCGCTTGACGAGATCCTCGACGGCCCGGCCGCCGCCCCCGCGGACGACGATGGCACGCAGTCGCAGACCGTTTCCGGAGCCGGACTTCTCGATGAGCAGCCGGGCGACGAGGCGGCCGATGCGGCCGAAGCCGTACAGGACGACATCGCGTCCCTCGCGGCGCTCGATCTTGTTGGCACCCGTGGCACCGGCGACGGCCTCGGCGGTGAATTCCCCGACCGACAGACCGCGGTCATCGGTCTTGAACGTCGCGGCGAGCATGCCGATGTCGATCTGGGAAGGGCCGAGATCCAGCGTGGTGAGAGCCTGCAGGAAGGGCAGCGTCTCGGTGACCGAGAGCTCCTCACCGGCGATCTGGCGGGCGAATCGGTGGGTCTTGAGGATGCTGACCACCGACTTGTTCACCAAGGAGCGGCTGTGAAGCAGGACCGTGACATCCCGCTCCCGGTGCAGTTTCCCAATGATGGGGATCATCGACTCCGCGATCTCCTCGCGGTTCTTCCAGCTGGTGAACGAGTCCTCGTTGACAGTCACAGATTTATCTTTCGAGCTAGGCGGCGCTCATATGGTAACCCCCTGGCACTTTGATCATTCAAACGGTGCCGCTCTATCGGAATGCGGCGACCGGGCCTGACGTCCGCCCCAGGGCCGGGAGCGGGTCGTCGCGCAGGCAGAACGCCGGCTTCGGCGCCGACCGGAGGGCACAGCTTCGCCCTGCAAGCCGCGTCGGCGGGCTCGAACGTCACCCGTGCTCCGTGTACCCGCACAGGAGCGAGCTGACATGCAGTCATCCGTCAACCGCACCCGCGGCACCGACGAAGTGCCGCGCCCCGGACACCATCTCCCGTGGCCACGACGGGATCCGCTTCGGCCCCGCTCCCCGCCTGCGGGCCTCGCGGCCGCCGCGTACGGCGGGTCGAGCGCTCGGCCGTAGCGCTGAGGGGCGGCCGTGCGGCCGAGGCGGCGGGGAACCGTGCCGGGGTCACTCCTCCTCCGCGGATCGCGGACATGGTCCGGGCCGGGCGATGAGTACCGCCACGTCGTCGTGGTCGTCCGGATCACGCAACGCGTCCAGGAGCCGGTCGCAGGTCTCCTCCAGGGAGCCGTCGGCGCCGTCGAGCACGCGCAGCAGGAGGTCGAGGCGCGCGTCGATGGCGTCGCGGCGCGTTTCGACCAGGCCGTCGGTGTAGAGGACCAGTTGATCACCGGGACGCAGCGGCACGGTGGCCGCTTCGAAGGGCACGCCGCCGACCCCGAGAGGCGCGCCGGAGGGCAGGTCGAGCAGTTCGGGGTGGTCGCCGGCGGGTGTCAGGGCAGGGGGCAGATGCCCCGCCGCAGCGATGCAGCACAAGTCGCTGTGCGGGTCGTACTCGGCGTAGATGCAGGTGGCGATGGACGGCTCCAGGCCGGCGGTGATCTTGTCGAGGTGTTGCAGCACCCGATCGGGCGGGAGGCCCAGGTCGGCGAGAGTGGCGGTGGCGGTACGCAGACGGCCCATGGCGGCAGCCGCGTCGATGCCGCTGCCCATCACATCGCCCACCACGAACGCCGTCCTGTCCTCGGCGAGGGGGATGACGTCGAACCAGTCTCCACCGACCTCGGTGGATGTCCCGGCGGGTTGGTAGCGGGTGGCGATCTCCAGGCCCGGCGGCGGCACCGGCCGCGGGAGCAGACTGCGCTGGAGCGTCACCGCCGTGTTGCGGACGCTCTGGTAGAGGCGCGCGTTGTCCAGGGACACCGCGGTCCGACCGGCCAGTTCACCGGCCAGGGTGGCGTCTTCCGCGTCGAAGGGCAGCGGATTACGACCGCGCATGAGACCCAGCACCCCGAACGCCCCCTCCTGGGCGGCCAGCGGTATCGCGAGATACGAGTGGATACCGGCACTGGCCAGGACGGCGGCGGCACCGGCGTCACGGGCGATGCGTGCCAGGTCCCGCTCCTCCACATGACTCACCAGGACGGGGTGCCCGGTCCGTACGCATTGGGTGGGCAGCCGGTCGGCGCCGTAGCTGACCGACTGGTCGGCCGCACCGGCGGCGCGGGCCGCCTCGGTGAGGCCGGCGGCTCTCACCGCGAGGGTACGGAAGAGCGCCGGGCCGCCGACGGGATTCGCGGGCCGACGATCGTCCAGCGCGGAGTCCAGTACGTCCACGACCACGACATCGGCGAGCTCGGGCACCACGACATCGGCCAGTTCGCGGGCTGTCTGCCGCATGTCCAAGGTGGTGCCGATGCGGGCCGAGCCTTCGGCGATCAGGGCCAGACGCTGCCGGGCCTGCGCCGCCTCCTTGATCGCACCGTACCGATCGGTGACTTCCACCACTGATGTGGCGACACCCAGCACCCGACCGTCGGGTCCCTCAAGCCGGTAGACGGAGACGGACCAGGCATGGTCGTTGTCAGGATCGGCCGGAGTGCGGCCGACGGTGTACCTGTCGACCTGTGGATGTCCGGTCTCCAGAACTTCCCTGACCGCCGCCTCGGACGCGTCGACACTGACCGAGGGCAGGACCTCGCGGAATCCCCGGCCGACGTGGTCCTCGGCGGACATGCCGTGCATCCGCTCCATCGCGGGATTGACGGCCACATAGCGCAGATCGGTGTCGAGAACCTCCAGGCCGATCGGTGACTGGGCGATCAGTTGCGTGGACAACGCGACGTCCCGCTCCACCTCACGCAGCTTCGTGGCGTCCGTGGCGACAGCCAGAGCGTGAAGGTCTCCCTGCTCGGTCGCCGGCCGGGCGCCGTGGAGTTCCACCAACCGTGTGCTGCCGTCCTTGTGCCGTGCGGGCAAGACGGCGGCCCAGCCGCGGCCGGTCTCCAGCATCCGCTCGCACTTGCCGACGACCAGGTCCCTGTACCGCTCATGGACCAGCAGCAGCGCCGCCCTCCGGCCCAGCGCTTCTTGCGCGGAGTAGCCGAACAGTTCCTCGGACTGTGGGCCCCACAACACGATTCGCCCGGAGGCGTCCAGCACCACCACGGCCACGCCGAGAGCGTCCAGTACGCCGCTGGGCCGCTCCAGCCGCGGGCCGGACGAATCGTTGCCGGCATCGAAGGTTCCCGCTCCACTCATCCCGGGCGCTCCTTCCACCTGCCGACGCGACGCACCACCGGCGCCGGGCCCGAGGCTGCGGCTGCGGCTGCGGCGCCAGGATGGTTCCCCGTGCCTCCCTGGTGCTTCCATAGTCCCCCGAGACGACCGCCGACGCACCGCCCCCCGTCCGGGTCGTGATCGCGCACAGCCCTCCGCGGCAGGGCACCGGACCGCACCTGAACGCATCCGGTCCCGCGACGGCCCGGATGCCCCACGTGGACGGGCGGGTTCGTCCGCACGGCCCGTGCCTCGGCGTCCGGTCGCCCGCGTGGCATGCCGAAGGACCGGCATGGGCAGCGTCGGTGCTGCCGTGCCGGTCCTGGCTCACGCGGTGGGTGTGGAGTTCGCCGCTCAGTAGGCGGAGTTGACGTTGTCGATCGAACCGTAGCGGTGGGCGGCGTAGTTGGCGGCCGCGGTGATGTTGGCGACGGGGTTGGTGAGCTCGTGCGCAGTGCCGTCGACGTGGTACGCGCTGAACGTCGGCTGGATCACCTGGAGCAGACCCTTGGACGGAACGCCGTTGCGGGCGTTGACGTCCCAGTTGTTCTGGGCGTTCGGATTGCCGCCCGACTCGCGCATGATGTTGCGGTGCAGCCCCTCGTAACTGCCCGGGATGCCCTTGGCCTTCATGATGGCCAGCGACTGCTTGATCCAGCCGTCCAGGTTGTTGCCGTACCCCTTGCCGCTCTTGCCGTCGGCCGCCGAGACCTTGGCCACGGAGGCGCCCACCGACTTCACCTCGGCGGCCTGGGCGGAGGTGGACGTCAGGGTGAGGGCGGCCGCAGCGGCGCCCAGGGAAGCGATACCGGCGACGGACAGCGTCCGGATACGGGCGAAACGGGCGGTGCGGGACTGCGTGTGCGTGGTCATACGGAAGGAACTCTCCAATGCGGGGACGTCACGTGGTGCCCGCCGTCTCGATCACGGCGGCCTGCGGAGCGGAGCCCCGCCATGCGGGCCGGTGCGAACCGGTCCGACGCGATCCGCCCGGCCCGGTCGCGGTCTCCCGCAACGACAGCCATGGTTAACGCCCGTCCGAACCCGACGCAAGAATGTGACGTACTACCCAAATTAGGAGCAATGTCCAAAATTAACCATTTTGAGGCTTTTCATCGCTGCTCCAAGAGCTTCGCTTCTACTAACCGTTCTAGGATGTGACGCGGCTCCTATGGGTGGCATCACATTCAGCGGGCCGGAACCGGGCCCCTGCGGAGCCCCGGCAGCACCCGAGTGGAGGCAGACGAGCGGGACATTTCCCCCTCCTGCGGACCAGGCCGGACGGGCACGTCCACGGCGCCCCCCTCACCTCTGGGGCGAAGCGGCGCACCATGTCCGGCGCGCCCGTACGGAAACCCTTGTCACGGGTCCATCGACGCCACCGATCGCCGCGATGGCTCACATCTCTTGGACGCCGCAGGTCAGGGCCTGACACGGTGAGTCCAACGGGCGCGTGGGCAATCCCGCGCACGTGAGAGGAGCGAGCCGTGTCAACTGTTGAACTGACCGGTGCGGAACACCAGCACCTGGAGCGAGCCGTGGAACTGGCGGCCGAGGCACTGCGGGCCGGGGACGCGCCTTTCGGCTCCGTCCTGGTGGGCGCCGAAGGTCAGATCCTCGCCGAGGACCGCAATCGCGTGAACAGTCTCGGCGACAGCACACGCCACCCGGAGTTCGAACTCGCCCGTTGGGCCGCCGAGCACCTCACGGCGGACCGGCGGGCCGAGGCCACCGTCTTCACCTCCGGTGAGCACTGCCCCATGTGCTCGGCCGCACACGGCTGGGTCGGCCTCGGCCGCATCGTCTACGCCCATTCCGCGACCCAGTTGGCCCAATGGCTGACCGAGCTGGGTGTGCTGTCGTCTCCGGTGCGTACCCTGGCGGCCTCCTACGTGGTGCCGGGCCTCGTGGTCCAGGGGCCCGTACCTTCTCTGACCGAACGTCTGCGAGAAATGCACCGGACCTTCCACCTCACGTCGCTCGGGTGACGTGTTCACGAGCCCTGTCGACGCGGGGGCGCGCCTCGTCCGGAACCGGCTGCCGGGACGGGTCCGGACCGACGAGGCAGGCGGTGCGGCCGCGACCGAGCGCGGACGCGGGCCGGCCCGCACGCGGGCAGGTGGAGGCGGCGCACGGTCGCCCTCGATGCCGTCGAGCACACCGGCGGCCGACCAACCGCTGTCCGCGTCGGCGACATGCGACCTCTCGGCAGCGGCCGAAGACTGTGCGGGAAGCGCCGTTCGCCGTCACTCGGGGCAGCGCGCCCGCGCCCGTGCGATCAGGGCGGCAGGGTCCGGGCGCGCCTGCAGCGCGTGCAGAACGAGAAGCCACCACTGGTGCAGCCGGGCCGCGAGCACCCGCTCCCCCGCCACCTCGTCGGTGAGGCTGTACAGGCCGAAGAAGGCGCACACGAGTGTCGTGGCAGTGCTCGACGGCTCGACGCCCTCGGCGAGTTCCCCCTTGACGCGGGCATCGGCGAGCAGCCTTGTGACGGCCCCGGCCCAGGTGGCGAAAGGTGCGGGCACAGCCGCGTCGATGCTGTGGCGTTCGGCCCACAGTCGGGCACCGGCGCGGGCTATGACGTCCTCGCGCAGAGCTCTGGCGACTTCGAAGCTCAGGGTGACGAGCTTCTCCAGCGGCGGGACTTCCGGGGCCGCGTAGTGCCCGGCCAACTGCGGCCATGCGGCGAACTGTTCACGAACGACGGCGAGGGCGAGCTTCTCCTTGCTGGAGTAGTGGAAGTAGATGGCTCCGCTGGTCTTCCCCGAACGGCCGCTTATGTCATTGATACTGGTGCCCACATACCCCTGTTCGAGAAAGAGCTGCGCCGCGGCTTCCAACAGGGACCTCCGGGTAGCTCGCGCCCTGTCCTGCACGTATGTTCCACCTTCGATAACGTGCGCCGTTCATGCGACGCAAGGGAGTGCCACACCCGCGCACTCACGGCCCCACACCGTCGGTCACGGAATTCTTATTATTCTTCGACCGTGCGTACATGTGAGTGACATCAGGGAAGTCCGCCTCCCTGCGCAGGCTCATTTCTGCACCACTCCGCCACCATATGAGGCCATAGAGGGCAATTAAGCCGAGCTGCGCAAGTAACGAGCGAATTGTCCGCATTTCTGGGGTGCCATAGAGTCCCCGCAGGCCTTGCCGCGCCTCGCACCCACTCCGTGACCGGCCTGCCCCAAAACACTCGAAATGGTGATTGCGCACGTCTTCTCCGTGAAATTAACGTAATCAGCACGATGTTTTCGGGCTCGCTCCACAGGGCGGACGGCGCTCTGGGCAGCGGGCCCCACGGAGGCGAATGGACCGCCTTCGCACGCGGTCATCGATTTCCCCTCGACATCCACGTCCCAGCAGTCGAGCGCGTCTCTCCCGCAGTCCGACATCTCTTTGATCCCCCGGAAGACCGGGGTCGGCGCACTCTCCGAGAACGGCAGAGAAATGACAGCTGATCGCATCCTCAACTGGTCCCCGGCCGCCATCGTCTTCGATTGCGACGGAACTCTGATGGACACCGAACGCCACTGGCAGGACGCCCGTATTCGCGCCTTCCGGGAATTCGGCCTCAAGCCTCCGGCCGGTTTCACGGAGCGAGCGAAGGGAGTGCACTACACCGAGTGCGGAAGCCTCATGGCCCGGGAGACCGGGAAGCCTGAGCTCACGGAGTCCCTGACCGATTCACTGCTCCGACATTTCATGGCGCTGGTCGCCGCGGACCCCGTCACCATGCCGGGCGCGACGGCTCTGGTCCGGCTGGCAGCCTGTCACCTGCCGCTCGCGGTGGCCAGCAACTGCCCACTGGACGTGGTGGAATCCTGCCTGCGACGGGCCTCGCTGCTGGATCGCTTCGACCACATCGTCGTCGCGGGCGACGCATTACGGCCCAAGCCCCATCCGGATGTCTACGCCGCCGCGGCGGACCTCTGCGGCGTGCGCCCTCAGGACGCACTGGCGGTGGAGGACTCGGTCACCGGTATCGAGTCGGCGCGAAGGGCCGGCCTGCGTGTACTGGGTGTCGGCCCACGCCCTGCCTGCGAAGGACAGGACCGGGCCGACCTGTGGGTCGACGCCCTGAGCGACCCCGGGTTGATGGCCTGGGCCCATGCTCGGATCGTGGAGGCCGAGCCCCGCGCGTGAAGCCGTGCGCACGTGCCGTCGGGCACGGGCAGCCGACTCCCCGGGGACGGCACGCCCGGCCCGTACTCGGCTCGCGCCCCGCCCCGATTCGCGAACCGGGGCGGGGTCCCGCCCGCCGGCACATCCAACGCCTTGTCGGGGCCCCTCAGGCTCCCCGCTTCTCCCGCCGTACCTCCTCGGTCAGCTCGTCCACCCTGCCCAGAGCAACGGCCTGCGCGTCGATCTCGGCCCAGGCCCGCATCGAGACGCGATAGGGGACCGGACGGTTGGACGCGCGGGACTGCGCTTCGGCCTGGGCCTTGAGACGTGCGTGCTCGGTGGCGTAGACCGGTCCCGCCTCCGGGACCGAGCACGACAGGTTTCCGCTCGATGTACTGCCGGTGAAGCGGACGACGGTCGGCGCACTGGTGCACCTGCCCGCCGGCTTGCCGTTGACGGTCACGGTCGCGGTCAGAACGGCGGTGACCTTGCCGACGACGACGTGCGCCCCCTTCTTCTGGGGAGTCATCTCTCCGGTGAACCCCTCCCGGACGGAGCAACCGGAGGCGCCGCAGTTCAACGAGCCACCGGTCTTGAGCGTGAAGTCGACGCTTTCGTCGACCGCGTCGCCGAGCCTGCGGATGTACTCCTCCAGCAGATCGAACATCGCCTCGGACTTCGCACCGGTGACCGGCTCCAGCTCCATGCCCTCGGAGTCGCCCTCCTTCAGCGGGCCCTGGGTGACCTCGGGGAGCACGGGCTGCTCGCCCTGTTCGGTGGCTTCCCGGATCCGCTTGGACAGATCGTGGAAGTCGTAGGGTTCCAGGCGCAGCACCCGGTAGGGCGGATTCTTGGTGACGACCAGGCTGCCGACGGAGGTGTCGGCCCGCAGCGCCGGCACCCCGTGCACGGTCAGGGGTGGTGAGTCCGGGTCGTCCGCGCGGGGGAAGTGGTCGACGTCGTCCAGGGCGCGGGCGAGGTAGGCGGCCAACTCCTTGGGGGAGATGTACTGCTGGAGCGCCTCGTCAAGGGTGGCCGTGCCACCGATCGGATTGACAGCCCACCGGCCCGGTCCGTCCTGCGCGTCCTTCGGCAGGCTGTCCTTCTCGTAGTCGTGAGCCTTCTTCCACCGGGTGTACGTCTTTCCGTCGATCCTGAGGACGTCCTTCTCCAGGTTCTTCAGGCGGTCGCCGTATCCCGTACTGCCGAACTTCTTGCCGGACGCGGTCACCGTGACGTCCCTCACCGTGACGCCGGCGATCGCCGTGTCCTTGTAATGCAGCCCTTTGGCGACCGCGAGACTTGCCACCGCTTTGTCGAACGGCTTGCGATCGCCCTTCGTCGCCGTCTTGTCCTCGGAGCCGCCGAACAGCCAGACCGCCAGGCCCACGAGCAGACCCAGTACAACGGCTCCGACGACGCCGATCACAAGGGCTCGGTTTCGTCGCGACGGCTGTGGTGTCCCGTTCGCGGCTCCGGGATCCTGCGTCGGCGGCGCATCCGGCGGGCCCGGCATCTCCGGCGAGCCGGATGTCTCCTTCGTGTCCGTCGTCTCGTGGATCTCGTGCGTCGGTTCCGGTTCTGTCACGGCTCCCCCTCGCCAACTTGCGGGCACCACTTCATGAGTACCCGTGGAGTAGTTGACGAAGCGTCAGAGCAGTTCGGATCCCTCAGTGTTCGAGGGCAGGAACATGCGCGCGATACGAACCCGAGCAGGACGGCACGATCCGGCGATCAGCCGCCTTGTGCGACTGACCAGCCTTGTTTCAGAACGAGTTGGGGCAAGCCACCGTGAACGCCCACCCGCTCGACGGCCAGACTTCGACCGACGTCCGACGAGACGTGGGACAGCCGTCCGGGAGACGGACGCGTTCGTGCGGTGGTCGACCGTGCCGTGCGCGAACGCGCGGCGGACGAACGCATGCCGGTCCCTTCCGGCTGCCGGTCACGGCATGGCGGGCTCAAGCACGACAGGCAGCTCCGCGAGGCCTCGGAAGGCCGGGAACGGGACCTCCATCCAGGGCGCCTCACGCGCGGGGTCCGCCAGAGCGGCCCTCGGGAACCGGCCGAACAGGCCCGTGAGAGCGAGTTGCGTCTCCAGTCTGGCCAGCGGCGCTCCCAGGCAGTAGTGGATGCCGTGGCCGAACCCCAGATGGGCGCTCTGCGGGTTCTCGGGGCGCGTCACGTCGAAGGCGTCCGGCGCGTCGAACTTCCGCGGGTCGCGGTTGGCCGAGCTGAGCGCGATCTGCACCAGGGAGCCCTTCGGAATCCAGGTCCCGGCGATCTGTACATCCTCGGTCGCGAAACGGAACGTCGCGCTCTCCACCGAACCGTCGTAGCGCAGCAGTTCCTCCACCGCCGGTCCGATCAGCTCCGGGTTCCGCTGCACGGCGCGGAGCTGCTCGGGGTGGGTGAGCAGATGGTGGACGCCGTTCCCGATGAGGTAGGCGGTCGTCTTGTGCCCCGCGAACATCAGCAGGAACGCTGTCGAGATCAGTTCCTGCTCGGTGAGGCCGCCGTTCTCGTCCCGGGCCTCGACGAGCGCGCTGAGCAGGTCCTCCCCGGGACGGCCGCGCTTGCGCGCGAGGAGATCCGCGAAGTACGCGTGCAGGCCCTCCTCCGCCATCTGCTGGGCCTGCTTGGCCTCCTTGCCGAACCCTGTCTGCGCCACCGTGGTGGACAGGCGTTGCAGCTCCGGCCGTTCTTCCTGCGGCACACCGAGCAGTTCGCAGATCACGATGATCGGCAGCGGGAACGCGAACGCGGGCAGCAGGTCGACGGGTTCACGGGCGGGGCAGCCGTCCAGCAGCGTCTCGACGACGTCCTGGACCCGCGGGCGCAACGACTCCACGCGGCGGGGGGTGAACGTGGAGCCGACGAACTTGCGCAGCCGGGTGTGCTTGGGCGGGTCGGAGTTGAGCATGTGGTCGTCCAGCGCCACGGACGAGTCACCGAAGATCCTTCGGTAGGCGTCCATGGCCCCGTACATGTCCTTGCTCAGCCGCGGATCCGACAGGGCCGCACGCGCGTCCTCGTACCGCGTGATCAGGTACGTGTCGATGCCGTGCGGCGGCCGCATGGGGCAGACGGGCGCCGTGTCCCTGAGGTCGGCGTAGACCGGATGCGGGTTCCGTCGGAACTCGGGGGTGCACCGCTCGGCTGCGGCGACCGGATCGTCCACAGTGGTCACGGTCGGCTCCTGAGGTCGAAGAGGGCCTCGGCGTTGCCACCGAGGATGCGCTGCTGGGACGCCTTGTCGACGGGCAGCTTCTCGATCATGCGCAGGAGCTCCTCCAGCGGTACGGACATCGGCGGCGAGTCCGTGCCGAACAGCATCCGCTCCGGCCCCAGCACCTCCGCGTTGAGGCCCAGATGCGCCGGGCTGAACGTGCTGGTGTCGACGTACATGCGCTGCAGCGCCCCGCCCGGGTCCGCCGCCGGGGCGTCGGGCTGCGTCGATGGCGCGCCGGCGCCCCAGTGCCTGGGACGCGCCGCCGTCTGCAGGCGTTCCGGCAGCAGCGCCATCGCGCCGCCTCCTGTGGCACCGATCAGGCGCAGGCCGGGATATTTGTCCAGCCACCCCGCGAACGCGATCATGGCCATGCCCATGGTGACGTCCCCGAACCGACCGATCTGTTCGACGAAGCCGAAGTCGTCGACCCGGTCCGTGCCGATCGGTTCGGCCGGAGCGTGTACCAGGACCGGCACTCCCGTCTCGGCGGCCAGCGCGAAGAAGGAGTCGGCGCGCGGAGAGCCGAGCAGTTCGCCGTGGACGCTGGAGGTGGTGATCAGGCCGACGAACGCGGGGTCCTCCAGCGTCTCCCGGACTCCTTCCAGGTGGTCGTCGTCACCGAACGGGTTGGCGTACACGTACCCGCGCAGCTGGTCCGGGAAGGAGGCGATCAGGCCCGACATCCAGCTGTGGAAGCCCCGGAGCCGGTCTCGTGGTTGCGCGTAGTTGTCGACGCCCGGGACGCGCGCCATGGCACCGGCGCCGACCGGACTGCCGATGATGGTGAGGTCGATACCGGCTCGGGCGCGGGCGGCGAGCATTCCGTCGACGTCGGTGAGGCTGGGCGGCATGGGAAAGCGCCGTGCGGCATCCGGCGGGGACAGGTGTCCATGGATGTCGATGATCATGTGTGTGTTCCCTGGTTCGATGCGAGTGCGTGGACGACGGCGACACAGTCCTCGTCTCCGTGTCCCTGGTCGGCGGCGCGGACGTGGGTCTGCGCGGCTGCGGCGACGAGTGGAAGCCGCAGTCCGGCCGCGGCGGCCTGGTCCGCGGCGAGCAGGAGGTCCTTGGCCATCAGGCTCAGCCGGAAGTCGGGCTCGTCGAAGCGCCCGGCTGCCAGACGCTTGGACTTGAACGCCATGACGGGCGAGGCGAATCCGCTGCCCGCGATCGTGCTGAGGACGAGCTTCCGGTCGAGCCCGGTGACGGCCGCCAACTCGACCGCCTCGGCCAGGGCCTGTACCTCGATCCCCATCAGCAGGTTGAGGAGCAGCTTCATCCGCATGCCGGAACCGAGTTCGCCGAGGTGGACGACCTCCTTGCCCAGCAGTTCGAGCAACGGCCGCCCTGCGGTGAAGACCCGCTCCTCGCCTCCGACGAACAGCCGCAGATCACCGCTGCGGGCGTGCTCCCGGTTGCCCAGCATGCCGACGTCCAGAACGGAGTCGATCTTGCTGGTGAGACGGACGACCTCCTCCGGTGCGACCGTGCTGGCGCAGACCAGGGCGCCTGGGTACGGGCTGCCGGTCAGGATCCCGTCCGGTCCGTGCAGTACGGCGGCGAGGGCTTCGCCGTCGGTCACGGTGCAGATGGCCGCGCTCGTGCCCTCGACGGCCTCGGCCGGATGCGTCGCGGCGACGGCGCCGGCGCGGGCGAGCGGCTCCGTCCGCTCCGCGGTGCGGTTCCAGACCCGGACCTCGACACCCTGGTCGAGAAGCCGGGTGGCCAGCCCGGTGCCCATCGTGCCGAGGCCAAGAACGGCGACGGGGCCGGTGACGGGATGCGTCATGACTTCACCCCCACGGTCTCCTGAATGACCCGGTACCGCAGCGACTGGGTCTGATCGACCCAGGCCCGCAGCGGGGCCAGCAATGCGCGGTGATCCTCGCCCTGTTGCCAGGCGAAGAAGTGCTCGGGCGTCTCCCACTCGCTGGTGATCACCCACTGCCGGGAGTCGTCGAGGGGTTCTCCCAGCCGGTCGATGATGTGCCCGGGGACGCTGGCGACGGATTTCCGTATGCGTTCGTACGCGTCGAGGAATCCTTGCTCACCGCCCTCGATCACGTGGACCGTGTACACGACGGACAGTTGGTCGGCCGAGCGGCCGTTCTGCTCAGGGCGCATGTCTCCTCCTGGAAGACGGGATCCGGCGGATCACGACTTCCACAGATTCATGGCTCCCGTGTCCGGGCAACTCCGAGGTGGGGACGGAACCAATGGGGACAAGGGACTTCGCTGGCCCGGTCGGGTGAGGTCCGTCGGGTCCGCCCGGAGACGGTCCCGATGCCTCAACGCCACATCGGCGCGGAGCGGATGCGCCGGGGCCGCACCGTCCATTGCGGCGAACGGGGCGAAGGGTCCCGTGCCGCTCCACGCGTGTCCGGACCACGGGTGCCGCGAGCACCGTCGGACCGAGGCCGTCGACGCGCGGTACCGGCCGAAGCGGTCCGACGGAGAGAGCCGAGCGAGCGGACCGTCATCGGTGGGCGGCCTCGTGGGCGTCGGCCCCGTACCGGTGGCGGCACAGGCCGCCGGCGGGAACGGGGCCGAAGCCGTCCGGTTCCCGGGCCGGTGAACCCCTGCGGTCACAGCACTGGAGTGACCGCCATGCGCGATCACCCCGGATCCCGGACCGTTTCACCGGTGCTGCTGGGCGCGGGTGGTGGTGACGGCGACTGGCTGCCCGTCACGGCGGGCGAGTCGGGGGCCGCCGTCTTCCGGAGCGCGGACGGCACCCGCTACGCCAAGTGCGTAGCCGCCGCGGGGGCGGCCGATCTGAGGGCCGAGCGCGACCGGATCGCCTGGCTGACCGGCCAGCGCGTCCCCGGGCCACAGGTGCTCGACTGGCACTCCGGCGATGCGGGCGCCTGCCTGGTGTCCGCTACCGTCTCGGGCGTGCCCGCCGACCGGGTGTCCGCCGCGGACCTGCGCGATTCCTGGGGAACGCATCGCGGCCGCGGAGCGTGTGCGGGACGGCTCACGGCCTCGGTGGAAGCCGTCCCGCACACACTCCCTCTCGCTCCCGGTCGTGTCCCGCGCCCTCCCTCAGCTCTTCAGGGAGAAGCGCAGCCGAGTGGCCGCCAGCGCGCCGAGCGCGAGCAGGACGACGGACACCCACAGACCGGACAGATGGTTGCCGGTGGCGTCCTCGGCGTAGCCCATGATGTACGGGCCGACGAAGCCGCCGGTGATGCCGATGGTGTTGAGGAGTGCCAGGCCGCCCGCGAGGGTCTTGCCCGCGAGTCGGGTGGCGGGGAAGTTGAACAGCAGCGGCTGGACGACGAAGAACGCCAGGCCGGTGAAGCAAAAGCCGAGCAGGGCGACCACCGGGCCGGCGACGGCGGCGACGACGAGGCCGGTGAACATCATCAGCAGGCCGACCACCACGAAGTTGCGGGAACGCCGGGGCGTGGTCGCGCGCGGCGGCACCAGTACGGCGCCCACCGCCGCGGTGAGCCAGGGCAGGCCGGTCAGCAGGCCGATGGTGAAGGGCGAGAGATGGCCCCAGCCGCCGATGATGCCGGGCAGGAAGTAGACGACGGAGTACAGGGCGACCTGGTGCGTCCAGTTGGCGAAGATGGCCAGCAGCATCTGCTTGTCGCGCAGCACGGTCAGCAGGGAGCCGGAGCCGTTGCCGGCCGCCTCGGCGCCCTCCTTCTGCTCGCGGGTGACGGCCTCCTCGACCAACCGGGCCTCCTCCGGCGTCAACCAGGGTGCCTTGGCCGGTCCGTCGGGCAGGAACCGGTAGACGGCGAACGCCAGGAAGATGCAGGGAACCCCCTCGATGAGGAACATCCACTGCCAGCCGTGCCAGCCGCCGATCCCGTCCATCTCCATGAGCAGCCCGCCCAGCGGGTTGCCGATGACGCTGGCGATGGAGGCGCCGAGCAGGAGCAGCCCGATGGCCCTGCCGCGGATCTCGGAGCGGAACCAGTACGTGAAGTAGAGCAGGATGCCCGGCAGCAGCCCGGCCTCGGCCGCACCGAGCAGGAGCCGCATGGCGTAGAAGGACTTCTCGCCCTGGACGAAGACCATGCAGGCCGAGGTGATGCCCCAGGTCAGCATGATCCGGGTGATCCACCAACGGGCCCCCACGCGGTACATGATCAGGTTGCTGGGCACCTCGGAGGCCGCGTAGGTGAGGAAGAACAGCCCCGCGCCCAGCCCGTAGGCCGCGGCGGAGATGCCGAGGTCGACCTCCAGGCGTTCCTTGGCCAGGCCGATGTTGGTCCGGTCCAGGAACGCCATGATGTAGGCGGCGAGCAGCAGCGGCATCAGCCGCCGCAGATTACGGCGGTCCAGTTCGCCGAGCGCGTCGAGCGGGGCTTCGGGTGGTGTGGCCGCGCCGGGGGCGCGGGAACCGCGGATCAAAGACATCGGGGTCCTCATGGAGTGCTCTGGCAGCCGTCGGACGCGGGCTGCGGCCGAGGGAGGGGGCGGGGTCGGACGGCCCACGACGGTGACGTCGCGGGCCGCCCGACCGCCGGGGTGGGTTCAGACGACGAGCCGGACCGGGTTCTCCACGGCCTCGGTGAAGGCCGCGAGCCAGTGCGCTGCCACGGCGCCGTCCACCGGACGGTGGTCCACGGACAGGACCACACCGAGAACCTTGGCCACGGTGACCGCGCCGTCGCGGACCACCGCCTCGTCGCGTGCGGCGCCGACGGCCAGGATCGCGGCCTGCGGCGGGTTGATGATGGCGGCGAACTCCTCGACCCCGTGCATGCCGAGGTTCGAGAGGGTGATGGAGCCGCCTTCGAGGTCGGCGGGCCGCAGCGTTCCGGAGCGCGCCTGCTCCGCGAACCCGCGAGTCCGGGTGGCGATCGCCGACACCGACAGGTTCTCGACACCGCGCAGGACCGGGGTCACCAGGCCCTTGTCGGTGGCGACGGCGACCGAGACGTCGACCGTGCCGAACCTGCGGACGGCATCCGGTCGCCACACCGCGTTCATCTCCGGCACCTGCGTGTGTGCCGTGGCGACGGCCTTGATCAGCAGGTCGTTGACCGAGACCTTGACCGGGCTGACGGCGTTGAGCCGCTGCCGCAGCGCGAGCAGTTCGTCCACGGCGCAGGTCGCCCGGAGATAGAAGTGCGGGGTGTGCTGCTTGCTCTCGGTCAGGCGCCTGGCGATGGCCCGGCGCATCCGGCTGTGCGGGATGTCCTCGTGGTCGCCGGTCTCCGCCGGGGCGGAGGTCCGCGGTACGGGGACGGACGCCTGCGGCGCGGCGGCGGCCTCCCGGGGGGCCTGGCTCGGCACCGATTCCGGCATCCGGCGAGCCGTGACCGCGGCCTCGACGTCGCGCCGAACGATACGGCCACCGGGCCCGGTACCGGTGAGGACCGCGAGGTCCAGCCCCGCTTCCCGGGCCAGCCTGCGGGCCAACGGGCTGCTGAAGACGCGCCCGCCGCGATCCGGCCCGCCGTCGGCGGACGGAGAGGGGGAGGACGCCGGGAGTCCGGGAACCGGGGAACCCTGGGCCAGCGGGGGCTCCGTGACCGGCTGCTCCGGCACGTCCCGGCGCACCGCCTGCCGGGCGTCGCCGGGCGCGGTCACGCTGACGCCCAGTTCCGCCAGCAGTGCGTCGAGGTCACCGACCTGCTCGTCGGCGGCGCCGAGCACGGCGATCGGGTCGCCGACCTCGACCTCCGCGCCGGCCTCGTGGAGCGCCTTGAGCAGCACGCCGTCCCGCTCGGCGGCGACGTCCACCTCTGCCTTGTCCGTCTCGATGGACACCAGTGCGTCGTCCTTCACGAACGGCACGCCTTCCGCCACTTGCCAGGCGGACAGCACCGCCGTCGCCGCGTCGGCGGCCACGGCGGGCATTCGGAACAGTTCTGCCATGATCAACCCTCCTGGGTGTTCTGTCGTACGGGGAGGGTCAGCTCTCGGTGACCCGCTGGAGCGCGGCCACGACCTCTTCGCTCCGGGCGATGGCCGCCCGCTCCAGCACCTTGCTGATGCTGGGCGAGGACTCTCCGGCCCGGACGCGCTGGACGGGCTGGTCGAGCCAGTCGAAGTAGCGGCGCTGGATCTCGTCGGACAGCCAGCCGCCGTAGGAGGTTCCGACGGGGCCCTGCTCGGCGATGAGCACGTTGTTGGTCTTGCGGATGCTCGCGCCGAGGGTGTCCCAGTCGAGGCTGGCGCGGTCCAGCCAGCGCAGGTCGATGACCTCGGCGTCCAGGCCCAGTTGCTCGACGGCGTCCAGGACGTGGCCGGTCATCGCGAGGTACGTCACCACGGTGATCCGCGATCCGGTGCGGCGCACGGCCGCCTTGCCCACGGGCAGGCAGTAGTCGAAGTCGTCGACCGGACCCGGACCGACCGAGTTGTACAGGTCGGTGTGTTCCAGTACGACGACCGGGTCCTTGCACGTCAGCGCGCTGTTCATCAGGCCGACGTAGTCGAAGGGCGTGGACGGCGCGACGATCCGCCAGCCGGGGGCCGTGGCGAGGATGCCCGCCGGGTCCATGGAGTGCTGTGAGCCGTACCCCGTGCCCATGGCGACCTTGCTGCGCAGGACGAGCGGGACGCCGGAACCCTGTCCGTCGCCGCCGAACATGTGCCTGGCCTTGCCGATCTGGTTGAAGATCTGGTCGGCCGCGACCCACATGAAGTCGGCGTACATGAACTCCACCACCGGCTTGTACCGGCCGTCGAGCGCGATGCCACCGGCGAGTCCGGCGAAGGCGTTCTCGCTGATGGGGGTGCCCAGGACACGGTCCGGATGGGCTTCGGCCAGGCCCTTGGTCGCGCCGTTGGTACCGCCCTTGAGACGGTGCACGTCCTCGCCCATGACGACGACCGACGCGTCCTCGGCCATGCGGTGGCTCATCACCTCGGCCACGACGTCGATGAACTTCCGTTGCTCCAGGCGTCCTTGGAAGGCATCCGACCCGGTGCCGATGTCGGCGAGGCGTACTCCGTCGAACTCGCTGAGGTCTCCCCGTACGCCGACGTCACGGAAGGACGGGTCGGGCCACTCGGCGGGCCTGATGCGGCGGGTGCCCGGCTTCCCGTCGGGGTCGGGCTCCAGCAGTTCGTCACCGATGGCGGCCATGACGGCCTTGGCGCGCGCGGTGCACTCCTCGATCTCGTCGGCGCTCAGGACGCCGTTCTCGACGAGCTGCCGGGAGACGAGGGCGAGCGGATCGCGGGCCCGCCACTCCTTCTCCTCGTCCTTGGTGCGGTAGCCGAACGCGCTGCCGGGGAACGGGCCGTTCTGGTGGAAGTAGCGGTAGACCTCGGCCTCGACGATGGTGGGACCGTGGCCGGCACGCATGTGGTCCACGGCCTCGGTCATGGCCAGGTACACGGCCAGCGGGTCCATGCCGTCCACGCGCCAGCTGGGAATGTTGAAGCCCAGACCGCGCGCCGAGAGGCGCGGCTCGGCCGTCGCCTCGTCCACGTGGGTGGAGACGGCGTACTTGTTGTTCTCGATGAAGAAGCAGACCGGCAGCTTCCAGGCCGCGGCGAGGTTCATCGTCTCCAGCACCGAGCCGATGTTGACCGCGCCGTCCCCGAAGTAGCTGACGGAGACGGCGTCGGTGCCCGCCTGCCGAGCCGACCAGGCGAACCCGGCCGCCTGCGGCACGCCGCCGCCGACGATCGCGTTGGTGCCCATGGCCCCGGCCTCACGCCACTGCAGGTGCATGGATCCGCCTCGCCCCCGGCAGAAGCCCCGGGCCAGGCCGCAGATCTCGGCCAGGCCGCGCAGCAGAACGGTGCGCACCTCCCCGTCGACCGGCCGGCGCAGATCGATACCGCCGGGCGCGACATAGCCCAGCGCCTTGGCCAGGAACTGATGGTGTCCGCGGTGCGAGCCGCCGACGAAGTCCGAGGCGGTCAGCGGGAGCACGGAGCCGACGGCGCCGCCCTCCTGGCCGATGCTGGAGTGCGCCGGCCCGTGCACCAGCCCCTGGCCCGCGAGGTCGAGGACGTACTCCTCGAAGGTCCTGATCAGCAGGGTCTGGGTGAACATCGAGGTCAGCAGCCGCGGATCCGCGCCGTGCCAGTCCTTCTTGGTCGCCGTCACCTCGGTCCAGGGTGCGGCGGGGGCCAGTTTCCGGTGTGTGGGCATGAGCACTCTCCTGTGTGATTCGGTGAGCACTGTCGCAGTGAATGGATCCATAACCAATACCTCGTTACCGGAACGTTACGTTCAGATTTCATGAGTAGCCATTGACTGCGGCAGATATGGCGTCGCACTGTGAGAGACATGGCGGATAGATGGATCCATTCAGCATCTGATCGGGAACACGGGCTTCCCGGTCTGGCCGGTGTCGAGCACATCGGCTTCACCGTTCCCGACCTTGAGGAGGCGACCCGCTTCTTCGTCGAGGTGATCGGCTGCGAGCACGTCTACTCGCTCGGCCCGTTCCGCTCCGACGGCACCTGGATGAGCGACCACCTCGACGTCCACCCGCGCGCCGTCATGCGCGAGCTGCGCTTCTTCCGCTGCGCGGGCGGTCCGAACTTCGAGATCTTCGAGTACGAAGCCCCCGGCCAGGAGACACGACCGCCGCGCAACAGTGACGTCGGAGGCCACCATCTCGCCTTCTACGTCACCGACCTCGACGCTGCCGTGGCACATCTGCGGCGACACGGCGTGCGGATCCTCGGCGAGCCCACGGCCAGCTCGGGTCCGAGCGAGGGGCAGCGGTGGGTCTACTTCCTCACCCCCTGGGGGATGCAGTTGGAGCTGGTCTCCTACCCCGGTGGCAAGCGGTACGAAGCCGACTCACCGGTACTGCTGTGGCAGCCTTCCGTCTGAAACACGCTGTCGATCCGCCGCACCAGGGAGAGCCATGTCACGGAAGCCGACCACCGGATCCACCACGTCCGCATCCGGCGTGCCCGGATCCGACGGGGCCGGATCCAGCGCCGCCGCAGTCGCCAGCCAGCGCGTCGCGGACCATCTGCGTGCCGCCATCCTGAGCGGCGAACTGCGCCCCGGCGCACGGATCATGCAGGAGCAGGTCGCCGCACAACTCGGCGCCAGCCGGCTGCCGGTACGCGAGGCCCTGCGGATACTGGCGGCCGAGGGCCTGACGGTCGTGAAGTCCAACAGCGGCGCCTGGGTGTCCAGGATGGACATGGCGGAGTGCGAGGGCGTCTACAAGATCCGTGAGCGTCTGGAACCGCTCGCGCTCAGCGAGAGCATTCCGCATCTGTCCGCGGAACAGGTCACCGAACTGGAGACGATCGCGCGGCAGATCGAGCTCACCACCGACGTGGACCGGTTCCTGACCCTCGACCGCCGTCTGCATCTGCTCACCTACGCCGGATGCCGTGTCGCCCAGATCACCACCATGGTCGACCGTTTCTGGAACACCACCCAGCACTACCGGCGCGCCTTCGCCCGGCTCGCGGGCGACAGCGGCTGGGAGCTGATCCATGCCGAACACCGCCTGATCATCGAGGCGATCAAACGGGCCGACACCGTCGACGCCGAACGTTTTCTCACCGGCCACATCCGCCGTACGCGGCTGGAACTGGCCCAACATCCCGAACTGTTCACCGAGGACGACCATGACACCGACCGCACAGCAGACACAGCAGGCTCCGGGGGCTGACGCCCGCCCCTTCGAGGGCCGGACCCTCCTCCTCTCGGGCGCGGGCGGCGGCATCGCCCGCGAGGTGGCCCGCCAGTTCCACGCCGCCGGCGCCCATCTGGTGCTCGGCGACCTGGACGCCGGAGCGCTGGAGGAGTTCGCCGCGACGCTCGACCCCACCGGTACGACCGTGATCCCGCGCGCCCTGGACGCGGCCTCGCCGGAGAGCAACAACGCGTTCGTCGCCGCCGCGGTCGAGGCGTTCGGCTCGGTCGACTTCCTCGTGCCCGCGGCCGGGATCTATCCGGAGCAGGCAGTCGCCGACATGACCGACGAGCAGTGGAACGCTGTCATCTCGGTCAACCTCAACGGCGTCTTCTACCTGACCCGCGCCGTCCTGCCCCACCTGAACGAGGGCGGCAGCATCGTCAATCTGACCTCCATGGCCGGTCACCGCGGCAGCGTCCGGCACGCGCACTACGCGGCGACCAAGGGCGCGCTGCTCGCCTTCTCCCGCAGCCTCGTCTGGGAACTCGGCTCCCGGGCACGGATCAACATGGTCTCGCCCGGCATCATCGAGACCTCCATGACCCGCGACTACGTCGCCACCCGCGGCGACACCGCTCTCTCCACCACTCCCCTGGGCCGTCTGGGCAGGCCGGAGGAGGTGGCCTCCGTCGTCGCCTTCCTGTGCTCACCGGCGGCGAGCTTCGTGCAGGGCGAGGTCATCCATGTCAACGGCGGCATGCACATGGCCTGAGCACGTACGAGAACACCGGTGGAGAAGGCGGAAGAAGGAGCGGAACGGAACATGACGACCGAAACGGCGATCTACCCCGACCTGCGCGGCAGGTCCGTGTGCGTCACCGGAGCCGCGCGGGGCCTGGGCCTGGCGATGGCCGACGCCTTCGTGCGCGCCGGATGCCACGTACTGCTGCTCGACATCGACGGCGACGAACTGGACCGGGTGCGGCCCGTACTGGCAGCGCGCCACCCCGACCAGGTGATCATGAAGGCCACGGCCCCGGTGAGCGACCAGGACGCCGTGACGGCGGCACTCACCGGCTTCACCGCCCGGACAGGAACGCTGTCCGTCATGATCGGCAACGCCGGCGTGTCCGCCAACGCGCCCTCCCTCGACCTCGAACTGGACCGCTGGAACACCGCGTTGGACGTCAATCTCACCGGCGTCTTCGTCTGCGCGCGCGCCGCCGCCCGCATCATGCGCGAGGGCGACGGAGGTGTCGTCCTCACCACCTCGTCGATGTACGGGGTGACCGCCGGGCCCGAACGCGCGGCGTACTGTGCGACCAAGGCCGCCGTCGCCGCTCTCACCAAGGTCCTGGCCGTCGAGTGGGCCCCGTTCGGGATACGCGTCAACGCACTGGCGCCCGGATACGTCGAGACCGACCTGGTGACCCGGCTCTCCGCCGCCGGGCGGCTGGACACGGAGGCGCTGCGCCGCCGCACTCCTCGTGGGCGCCTCGGCCGCCCGGAGGACATCGCGCATCTTGCCCTCTTCCTCGCCTCCGGCGTGTCCGCGAACATCACGGGCCAGGTGCTGGTCAGCGACGGCGGCTGGACGGCCGACGGCTATGCGGTGGCGCCGGGCTGAAGGTGCCCGGCGGGGAGGCTTCAGCGGCGGCCGCGCGCAGGGCCCGCGGTCCCGCACCGGCTGCAGCACGTCCCTCGGGCTCGACGAAGAGGTCCGGGCACCGCTTCCGGGGCGGTGGCACCGCTCCGGAAGCGGTGCCCGGACCGCCCCCCGCGCTCGTCGACGCCTTCCTCGTCAGCTTCGGACGCCGATCCCCGCGGTCCTGCTGACCCATTGGGAGAGGGTGAGCTGCGTGGCCCCGCTCGTACGGACCGGACCGCGCCGGCAGGGTGCCACACGGTGGTGTTCCGTCCGGCCGTCCTCGCACGCCGCCTGCTGCCGGCCGGTGCTGTCGGCGAGGGCCTGGCGGAGCAGGAACAGATGTGCGGGCACGGCTTCGCTGCAGTCGTACCCGGCCCGGCACGTGGAGCAGGTCGCCAGGTGAGCTCCCACCGCGATCGCTTCGTCGGCCGCCGGGACGGGGATGTCGTGTTCTTCGGCCGGTCGTTCACTGGTCTTACGGCCGTTCCTGGTTGCAGTAAGCATGAGAGGGTCCTTCCTGTGCCGAGGTGCCGAGAGTTCGGGGGGGGGCGCCGAGGTGCCGGTAGTAGCGCGGGCATCGCGGCCGTGGGGCCGGTCGTGAGAGTGGCGACTGCCGCTTCTGTCCCCTCTCAGGGTTCAGACGTCGCGTCGCACGAGAAGCTGGGCACCGATGCCGGGGAGGGCGGTCGCGTGCGTGGCGAGGAGTCGCCGGCGTGTCCGCGACGGGCCGTGGCCGCCGTGGCGGCGAGCAGAGCGACCAGCACACGGGGAGCGGTGTGCGGGCCGATGGATGCGGCGCCGTATCGCTTGGTCGTGCAGTGGGCTTCGATCATGGCGAAACCTCCGTTCGCCCTCTCACCTTCGCCCAGGAACGGCCCCTCGCACATCGTCCCCCCGCAGCGATTCCCACCTACCACGACTGCGGTATCCGGTACTCGTTCCTACGACCTCGACCCGCACCCGCCTGCCCGCGCGGTCGCTCACACGGATGCCTGTGAGGGCCCTGATTCCGGCGCCGGACTGACCAGGCCGCACTGATAGGCGATGACGACGAGCTGGGCCCGGTCGCGCGCCGACAGCTTGGTCATGGCCCGGTTGACATGGGTCTTGGCGGTCAGAGGGCTTACGAACAAATGTTCTGCAATCTCGTCGTTCGACAGTCCCAGCGCCGCCAGCGCCACGACATCGCGTTCCCGCCGCGTCAGGCACTCAAGCCGCTCGTGCACATCCGCCGCGCACGGGTCCGGTTGCGCGAGGAAGCGATTGATCAGCGCACGCGTCGCCGCCGGGGACAGCAAGGCCTCACCGAGGGCGATCGTACGGACGGCTTCGAGAAGCTCCTCGGGCCGGGCCCCCTTGCCGAGAAAGCCGCTCGCACCGGCGCGCAGGGCCTCGGCAACATGCTCGTCGTCCTCGAAGGTGGTCAGGATGAGCACCTTCACCCCGGTGAGGTCCTCGGACTCGCTGATGAGCCGTGTGGCGTCGAGACCGTCCATCTCCGGCATGCGGATGTCCATCAGGACCACATCGGGGCGCTCCGCACGCGCCAGCTCCAACGCCTCCCGCCCATTGGACGCCTCCCCCACCGTCTCCATGTCGTCCGTGGAGTCGAACAGCATCCGGAACGTGCCCCGCAACAGGGCCTGGTCATCCGCAAGCAGTACGCGAATCGTCATGCCCGTCCCTCCTCGGCGGTTTGCCCATGACCAGGCCGGGACGGAGCGGCAGTTCGGCCATCACGGTGAAGCCTCCCTCCGGGCGCACTCCCGCGAACAGCCGGCCCCCGACCGTGGAGGCGCGTTCGCGCATCCCGATCAGCCCGTGGCCGGTCCCCGGACGGGCATGGTTCCCCCCGGTTCGTCCGTCGTTCTCGACGGTGATCGTCAGCTGCTCGGGGCGGTAGTGCAGGACCAGCCGGGCGTGGTCGGCCCCGGCATGCTTGTGCACATTCGTCAGGGCCTCCTGCACGATGCGGTACGCGGCCAGGTCCACCGCCGGGGCCAGCGGTTCGACGACACCGCGTCGGACATGGCTCACGACCAGACCTGCGCGTTCGAACGATGCCAGGAGCGCCGGTATGCGGGCGAGCCCCGGCATCGGATCACGCGGCGCGACCGGCTCGCCGGACTGCCGCAGCAGCCCCACGGTCACCCGCAGTTCGTCCAGCGCGGACCGGCTGGTGTCCCGGATGTCTTCCAGCGCGGCCAGGATCTGTTCCGGCCGTCGTTCCACCAGATGGACGGCCACGCCCGCCTGAGCGTTGATCAGGGCGATGTGGTGCGCGACGATGTCGTGCAGCTCGCGCGCGATGCGTACCCGCTCCGCCGCCACTCGCTGCTGCGCCTCCTGTTCACGCGTGCGCTCCGCGTGTTCCGCCCTCTCCTCCACGGCCGCCACATAGGCGCGCCGTGAGCGCACCCCGTCCCCCACGGCAGCCGGCAGAGCCGTCCACGCCAGCATCGCCGCGTTGTCGGGGGCCAGCCACGAGTGCGGATCGCGCAGCACGGCGGTGCCCACCAGAACAGCGGCCGAGACCGATGCCGCCGTCCAGGTGGCACGCCGGTCGGTCAGCGCGGCCACGGTGTAGACCGAGACCAGGACCGGACTGATCACCAGCGGACTGTCCCGGAATCCGAGCACCTGAAAGGCCACCCCGCAGCCAACCGCGACGGCCAGTACGCCAACAGGGTGACGGCGCCGCCACACCAGCGCGGAGCAACCGACACCGGCCAGCACCACGGCCGGCCAGCGCAAGGAGAACTCGCGCGCATGCGGTACAACCGAGGAGGCCACGACCGAGAGCACGAACAGCACAGTCACGCCCAGTGCGTCCTTGACACCGCTCCGGGCCCGCGTCCCGCGCCTCCAACCGCTGATCACCGCCATGCCACCACCGTAGGGTGGACGACCGCATCGGGCATCGTGTCGCACGGCCCACGGGCCTCGGCGTCCGACGTCCGCCGGCCTGTTCGGGAGACGGCCCCGCCCGGTGCCCGTCGTCCGGCCCCGCATCCCAGGGGCGCCCCAGGGGTGCAGGATCGGGAGTGCTGGTGCTGCGCTCCGTTCGGATCGGCCACGACCGCGAGTCCGGCGACCGGGCCCCGCCACGGCGGCCGTCAATCCGACGATCACCGAAACGGGTGGCGTCGCAGCATCGGAGTTGACGCCCGTCGACAAGGACGTCGCCACCTGGTTCGGGCCGAAACAGCCGTGTGACCGAGCTGCTGCGCACCCGTGACCGCACTTCCGGGGGCGGCAGCCCGATGCGGCGGGAGCCGCACGCCGAGGCGCGCGGGGTGAGCTGCGGAGTCACATCCGTCGGCAACCGCTCACTCACCGGTCCCGGTGAGCAGGGCGAGTTCACCGGTCTTCGGGCCGCACGGCCGCGTACGGTGGGCCCGCGGCCGTGCCCGTCCGTCGTCATGGCACGGTGCAGGAGGCGTGGACGCGGCAGAGGAGGAAGACGGATGACGGAGACCACAGTGAGCCAACTGGACGAGCGGGTACTGGGACGCAGGTGGACGGTGCGTCTGGACGCTGCCGGCCGTGGCAGTGCGGCAGTGCGCGTCTCGTGCAGCCGTCCCTCCTGTGCCGTGCAGCGTCTGCCGTCCGCGGCCGCCGGCCGTGCGGCTGCGGTCGCGCACCTCACAGCTCATCTTCGGGCCGCCCCGACGCCTCGGGTCGATGTGTACTGCGCCTGCAGGGCCGAGGGCTGTCACGCGCATGTCCGTCCCGACGACCGGCATGAGCGTGCCGAGCCCTGGCGGTGCGGCGGGGCGGTGGTCCTGGCGGTGGTCACCGACCGGGAAGGGCGCTGGTGGCGGGCCATGGAGTGCTGTTCACGCTGCGCGGCCGCCGCACCCGGCGCGAAGATCGTCGCCACCGCCCCGACCCCGGACACGACCGCCACCGCCCCGTCGGCCGGTGTCCGAGCCGCTGCCGGCCGCCCGTCGGCCGCACCTGGCGGCAACCCGCAGTTCTCCCACCGTTCCTCGGCCGCGGCCGGTTCGCGGGAGGTGCCCACTCCCCGCTCCGCGCCGGCGCGGAGCCGTCCCCGACACGGGAAGATCGCGCAGCGGATCATCCCGTACGACCTGCGGCCCGTTGCCCTGCGCGACGAGCTCATCGAGCTCGGCGATCTCTTCCGCGCCTACCAGCAGCGCACCGAACCCGACCTGGCGCAGCTCGCCGAGCTCCACACGCGCAAGGCGCGCGCCTTCACCACCTGGGCCGAGGTCACCGGCGACACGCGCCTGAGACTGGACGCCCAACGCGCCGAGCAGGCCGCCACCGCCGCCCGCCTCCAGCACCAGCAGCGCACCGGCCGCAGTGCGGACAGCACCCAGCCGGCGGTGACCCGCCTGCTGACGGGGCCCGCACAGTGGGAGCACGCACGGTCCGTCCTCGCGCACGTCACCGGCCACACCCCGCTGCCCGGCCCGGAAGCACGCCTGCTGGTGATGATGCTGACCCTGCGCACCGCGCACACCGGCAGCGGAAACCTCGTCGGCCAGGACCTCACCTCGCTGGGCCTGACCGATCCTGAGGAGCTGGTTGGGCAGCTGACCGACTGCGGATGGCTGGGCATCCCCGGCACCGCCGGGGATGTGCTCGCCTCCCGGCCGGAGAGCCCCACTCCCGTCACCGTCCCTTCCCTCATGCCCCACCCGGACAATCCCGGCCCGTTCACGTTCGGCAAGAAGATGCGACCCAAGCTCAGCGGTTGGGCCCAGAAGGTCGTCTCCGACAAGAAGCTCCGCAAGACCCGGGCCACACCCGGCACCCGGCTGCTCGCGCTGATGCTGGCGACCCGAACCAGCGCCGACGGACGACTCGGCCCCTGCGGCCAAGGCGTCGGCCTGGAATCTCTCGCCTCCTGGTGCGCCGTTGGTCCCGGCGAGCTGGAGCACCTGGTGGACCAGCTGACCCGAGCGGACTGGCTCACCGAAGCCGTCACCACCGATACCCACCTCACCGGCCGGCTGACCGAACGCGTCCTCCCCCTCACCTGCCCCCTCCCCTAGCCTGACCGGCCCAGGACCGGTCGGGGCCGGCGCCGCCATTCCGCGATCTGCGCTGGGCTGTCGGCCACCGGCCCGCGGCCCGAATCCCCACTGATCGACGGGGAATTCTTGTGCTGGTCCCCGCGAAGCGGGCCGTCCTCGCGCGCTCGCGTCAGTGGGAGGGCTCGACTCCCCAGGCGGCGGCCCGGGCGGCGGCGGCTGCACGGTTGGGGAGGTCGAGCTTGGCGAGGATGTGCTCGATGTGGGTCCCCACGGTGCGCGGCGTGATGTACAGCCGCTCGGCGATCTCCCGGTTGGTACGGCCGGCGGTCAGTTCGGCCAGCACCTGGAGTTCCCGTGGCGAGAGTCCGCCGGGCCGCCACGCGACCGGGCGTCTCACGTTTGCGGCGATCTTCTCGGGTGGCAGGCCCGCGTGGGGGTCGACGGCTGCGGCGAGGGCCTCGGTGAGCAGGGTGACCACGGCGCGCGCCGGGTCGGGCGTGCGCCGCGGCCGGCGGGTGCTGACGTTCAGCATGCCGACGTACCGGCCGTCGGCGGCGAAGAGGCACTGGGCCACGCCGTCCTCGATACCGAGGGGGCACAGCACCTCCTGGAAGCCCGGGGATGCTGCCAGGAGGTGCCCGGGGACGTCCCTGAGCCAGAGACCGCCTCGGGCCGGGCTGCGGAGCACGGGGAACACCGGGTCGTGGTGGAGGCAGGTCTCGATGTAGGCCGTGGCGTCGTCCGGGTAGCTCCCGGCCAGGGTGGTGTGGCGCCGGCGCAGCGGATCCCACCGGGCCAGCGAGGCGTGGTCGTACTCCATGACTTCCGACAGCGCCGTCAGGACCGTGTCGACGCCCGTCGCGCCGCTCGTGGCGCTCCTGGCGGCCTCACGGACACGGACGGCCGCGTCCAGGATGTCCGCCCTGCTCCGCTCCGCTGCCATCCCCCAAGGATGATCATGTGCCTGGAATACGTCAATCGCGAAGGGTGTCGTGCACGACCTGCCCGTCCACGACGGTGAGGACGACGGGCATCTCCGGTATGTCGTGGGGGTCGGCGGTGAGCAGGTCCCCGTCGAGCACGCAGAGGTCGGCGGCCTTGCCGGGCTCCAGGGAGCCCTTCCAGTCCTCGGCGAAGTCCTGCCAGGCCGCGTCGATCGTGTACGTACGGATCGCCTCGGCCAGGACGATGCGCTGCTCGGGGCCGCTGACCCGGCCGGCGGCCTTCGACTCGCGCAGCAGCATGGTGGCGAGGCCCTGGCGCCAGTCCGGGTACGTGACGGGGGCGTCGGACCCGCTCGCGACCCGCACGCCGGCGTCGATGGCATCGCGGTAGGGCCATGCGTAGGCGGCCCGTTCGGCACCGACGAACTCCTCCTCCATGTCGGCGACGGTCCACTTGATGGTGGGGTTCATGTTGACGCCGAAGCCGTGTGCGGCCAGCACCTTCATACTGTGCGCGGTGAGGAAGTCACCGTGGATGACGTAGTGACGGGCGTCGGGCCGCGGGTGCTCGGCCATGGCCGTGGCGAAGGCATCCGCGACGGTGTCGATGGCTCGGTCGCCGGTGACGTGGACGCCCAACTGGTGCCCGGCGGCGTGGGCATGCCGGATCATGGCGCCGATCTCGTCGATCCGCTCGGCGTCGGTCTCACCGCCGACGCACAGGGAGCCGCAGCCACCGCCGACGTACGGCTCGTGCATCCAGGCCGTCTTGTTGGGGACGATGCCGTCGGCGAAGACCTTGACCCCGTGGATCGCCAGGCGGCGCGGATCTGCGTCGCCGGAGTCACCGAGGGCGGTGAGTGTGCGGGCGAACTCCTCGGCGGTGCTCGCCATTCCGGTGGGCAGGAGCAGGACGCCGACGCGGGCGGTCAGTTCGCCGTCGGCCAGCAGCCGGCGATAGACGTCGAGGGTCTCCGCGCCGAGCGCTCCCCGCATGATGCCGTCGCCGCCAGGGCCGAGCCCGGGCTCGGTGTAGCTGGTCACGCCGAGCCCGGCGAGCGTGGCGAGGGCCGACCTGATCGCGTCGGTCCGCTCCTGCCGGCTGAGCGGAGGCAGCGCGTTCTGGACGAGGGCCTGGGCCCCCTCGTGGAGCAGCCCGGTCGGCTTTCCGGCCTCGTCCACGACGATGGCCCCGCCGGGCGGCGCTACGGTGTGCCGGTCGATCCCGATGAGCTCCAGCGCCTTGGAATTGACCCAGGTGGCGTGCCCGGAGAAGGAGTAGAGGACGACGGGGTGGTCCGGGCTCACGGCGTCGAGGTCGCGCCGCGAGGGCAGCCGCGACGGATCGGCGACGCACTCGTCGAGGTAACCGGCGTCCCAGCCGTGCCCCGTGATCCACTGCCCGCCCGGAACCCGCCCGACGGCCTCCCGTACCGCCTCGGCCACGTCCGCGAGAGAGGACACGGCGGGATGACCGAGCTCGACGGAGAGCGGCGGTGTCGCCATGCCGAAGGCGCACCCGTGCAGATGGGAATCGTTGATGCCGGGAAGCAGCGTCGCCCCCCGCAGGTCGACGACGCGGGTACCGGGTCCGACGAGCGGCGAGACGTCGTCCCGCCCACCGACGGCACTGATGATCCCACCGGTCACCGCCAGGGCCGAGGCGACGGAGAACTCCGCATCGACCGTGACCACCCGCCCACCGAAAAACACCAGATCCGCATACGTGGCCACAGAATTTCCTTTCAAAAAGCGGGCGCAGCACGGCTACCCGCGAACAATTTCCCGAGGACTATGACCGCGCCCCCGCTCTGCGCACATCGGTCATCCCACCGATACGGACTCGCGCAGAGGCAGGCTGACGGCCGGCCCCCGGCGCAAGCAGATGCGGCACGACCACGCCTTGTACGCACCACCCCGACCGAAGTCACCGGGGCGATGCCAGTCGGCGAGCACTTGCCGCCCGAATGCCGGCGGGCGAGCTGACGCCACGCGAGCTGACCTGCCGGATCCATCAGCGCTTCGGGCACGAGTTGCCGCTGGTCGAGCGGCTCGCCGAGCTGGGCGACGACTACGACATCCTCGAACACGGCGACAGAGCACCGGCACAGGTCGACGCCGATGTCACGACCGAAGCTCTTCGGCTTGCACACCATCCCCGTGTTCCACCCGAACCTGCGGATACACCGACCTGAAGCAGACCGGTGGACCCGTGAATTCAGGCCGAACGACTTTCGGATTCCCTGAACCCACAGGGATCCAGGCCCCGGACTTCCGACTCCGGCATCAGGGGACGAATAACCGGCGAGTAGGACCGTCGACCGGCACCGTTGGCGGTCGCCCGGCACCGTTGGCGGTCGCCCGTAGGCATCTGCACTGATCAGTCACTGCGCCGCCGCGTCCGTGAAGGCGGCCGCGCTACGGCGACAGCGCATCGCCCGGCTTCGAGCCCCATACCAGCGACTGGGCTCACCATGGCCACGACAGGGTCATGGCGTGCTCAAGATGCACAGTTCCCGGCAGCAATCACCCTGGAGATAGAGGGAGAACAACGCCGCCGTATTGCGGCCCGTTCCGACGCCCATGAGAGGGTGACCCGCCCATGACTGAGGGAAACAGGTTGTTGCTCGCCGTAGCACTGGTCGGCGGCTACGTGCTGGGACGTACGAAAAAGGGCCGACTCGCTCTCACAGTGGCGTCGTACGTCGCCGGGCGTCAATTCGGGCTCGAACCGCGGCAACTCGTGAATCAAGGGGTACGCAAACTCGGAGAGATACCTCAGGTCACGGAGCTGGGTGATCAGCTGCGCGGGGAAGTGATGGCGGCCGGCCGTGAGGCCATGGCGGCTACCGCCGACCGTCGTCTCGCGGCACTCGCGGATTCACTCCGTGAACGAACTCTCCAGCTCGAAAGCGGCAGAGAGAAGGCTGAGGGGGAAGAAGAGGAAGAGCCGGAAGAAGAGTACGAGGAGGAACCGGAAGAGGAGTATGAGCAGGAGGAACCTGAGGAGGAGCACAAGGAACGGCCGCGCTCTCGCGCTTCCCGGACCGCTGCGGAGCGGAAGACGAGGAGTCGAGCCTCGGAGAAGTCGACCTCCGCCCGAACGGCCAGCCAGGGAGAAAGCGTCACGGACAACGCGCGTGAGCAGGAACCGACGAAGAAGCATGCGCGTGCCAAGAAGTCCGCAACCGAGAAGACTGCCGCCAAAAAGCCCCCAGCCAAAAAGGCTGCCCCAAGGAAGAAGGCACCTTCCGCTGCGAAGAAGAGCGCAAAGAAAACCTCACCGCACACCGAGAACCTGAGGTGACCAGTCATGGCACAGCGACAACAGGAGAAAGTGGAATCGGGAGTCGATCGGCTGCGCGACGAAGCCGCGGACTTTCTGACGGCCTGGGTCGGAAACCTGGCCGAGAAGGCGGGCGACAAGCTGATCGATGTGACGGACCAGCTCACCGACGTCGCGGACAAGGGCGGATCGCTCTCCGGAATAGGAGCGAACCTCCTCGGCGGCGATTCTCCCGTCAAATCCGTGCTTTCCGGGACGGCGAAGAACGTCAAGGACAATGTCCTGCAGAAGGCCAAGAGTGTTCTCGGCGGCGGTAAGGGTCGCAAATCAGGCGACCAGAAGGTCACCAACATCATCGAGGTGATCGACGTCGGGGTTCCTCTGCGCGCGGCCTACGACCACTGGACGCACTACGAGAAGTTCAGCAGCTTCACCAAGGGCGTACGCGATGTCTCGCCGGCCGACGAGACGAAAAGCGACTGGAAGGCCAAGGTGGGTCCTTCGACCCGGAGTTGGAAAGCGACCGTCCAGGAGCAGGTGCCCGACGAACGCATCGTCTGGACCTCCGAGGGAGCAAAAGGTTCGACGCGAGGCGCGGTGAGCTTCCATGAGCTGACCCCCGGTCTGACCCGCATCGTGCTGGTCGTCGAGTACTACGCCTCGGGACTGTTCGAGAAGACCGGAAATCTCTGGCGTGCTCAAGGCCGGAGGCTGCGACTGGATCTCAAGCACTTCCAGCGCTACGTCACACTCACTGACGAGGAACCGAAGGGCTGGCGCGGCGAGATTCGCGACGGCGAAGTCGTACGGACCCACGAAGAGGCCCTTGAGGACGAGGACGAAGAAGAAGGCGAGGCAAGGGAAGAGGAGGAAGAAGAGGAAGACGAGGAGTATGACCGGGAGGAGGACGATTCCGACGAGGCGGAGGGTGAAGGTGATGACGACGCTGATGACGTCGAATGGGAGGAGGACGAAGAAGAAGAGGGGTGAGGCGCTGTGCCGGCGGGCTGCGGTTCGCGGCGGACTTTGAGATGCCGAAGTTTGCGCGAGTGGACGTAGCGTCAAGTCCGAGAGCCAGTACGTCGCAACGAGCAGCAGGCGGCCCTGCAGGGGAAGGCCCCATGGGCGTCCCCGTCGAGCCGCGCTCGCATCCGCGCGGCGCATTCCGGCCACCGGTTATCCGAAACTGCGAGGGCCACCGGATATTCGAAACTGCGAGGGCTCGGCCCGGTGAACGGGGCCTGCCAGGACGGCCGGCGCCGTGATCACACCAGCCACGACGAGATCATTTCACCGCCGGTTTGACGCCTCGACGCGTCGAGCGCCATGTGGTCACGCCCAACCAGATGCGAAGAACCGACTTGCCGCGTGCCGCCTGAGGGCTCATTCAGTGGGCGGCAGCAGAGTTCCGAGCGGACCGAGATCCAGATTGAGGTCGCTCATCGAGAGGTCGTATCGAGCGCAGAGTTCAGTCATGCGGTCGTGCAGAATCATCAGCGTCGCCCCCAATCGTTCCTCCTGCTCCTCTGTGAGATCCCCCGCGTCGACTCTCCGCAGGGCCTGACGTTCCATGAGTTGTCGCAACAACTCGACGAGGGTGAGGACGAGTTTGATCAGGTCCCGTTCCACCGTGTCGGGGTCGGTGGTGACTCTTCGGGCAGGCCGTCGAGGCGCTCCCCCCACGAGGCGCGGGTTGCTCCCGGGTGAGGCGGGCAGGAGCTGGAAGGCGCGGTCGGCGGCTTCGGCAATGTCGTCGAGGCGGCTGCGGGGCCGGTGTTCCTCACCGGTCATCATCGTCTCCTACGGGTGATGAAGCGGAATTCCACGGGGAGGGGTTCTGTGCACTGATGGAGACGATCAGCGTGCGCAAGGAGATGCGTACGAGGTCGATGTCGGCGATCGACAGCACTATGTCTCCGGTGAGGACGGCGCCTCCGCTGAGCAGGCGGTCCAACAGGTCGATCAGCGCCACCTGCCGTTCCGGGAGGGGCTCTTGCGCCGCGATCGGCGGCCCGCCCGCCGGCCTCACGGCGCCGCGCTCTCTCTGGGTTCCGGTGCGTCCGGCGCGACGAACGAATAGGGGGCCCACGGGCCCGTGATCTCGACGCGTACCCCCGTGAGGCCGTCCGCCGCCCGTGCGACGTCGGCGTGGAAGTCGTCTGCGTACTGAAGGGGAACGAGGTAGGCGTCATTGATGACGTTCTCGCCCGTCCCGGACGCGAGTCCGCCCTGCTGCGGGCGGTGCCGAACGCGCTCGACCGCATGGGTGCGGGCGGCGGACTCGACCCGCTCGGCCGCTTGTTCGGCGCTGCGGTAGGCGTCTTCGCGTGCGTGCCGCTGGACTCTGCGGCGACTCAGATAGGCCCGACCGGGGCTCAGGCCCGCGTCCGTGGGCTCTTCCGCCGACACCTCGCCCGCCGGCTCGTCGACATAGATCTTGACACCCCATTCGACCTGGGCGGCCAGCTCGGTGAGCCGGGAGGCGAACGCGTCGCGGCGGGAACGGAGCATGGACCGCACCCGCTCGTCGTCGAGGTACACCGTCACCAGGCGCAGCGGCAGGACGGTGGTACGGGCCGCGAGCGCCTCGACCACCCCGTGATGGGCGCGGGCCGTCGACTCCAGCCAGTCCAGGTCCTCCAGATGGCCCCGCAGCGCGGCCTCCGCGAAGTCCCGTTCGGGTACCTGACTCACGGCGACCACCAGGTCGTCACCAGGTTCCACGCGCACCAAGTGGGCCGACGCCCCCGACACCCCGGCGAGCCCGGCCAGCGCGTCCTGCAAGGTTCCGTCGTCCCGTGCGACGGCGTACGCGTAGCTCATGACCTCGGTCATGACTCGTCCCGCCTCCCGCCACGGCGGTTCGGTCCGGTCCGTTCGGCGCGCGGAGCGCGGCGGTCAACCGCCGGCCGGTCCTCCTCGCTCCCGTCCGTCAGCGGCTCACCGGCCTCGCGCAGCGCCTCGATCTCCGCACGCAGGCGCCTGTTCTCATCGCTGAGAGTGCGGTATCCGTCGTGGGCGCGTGAGGACAGCGACGGATCGTGCTCCCACCAGTCGATCCCCATCTCCTTGGCCTTGTCCACCGACGCGACCAGGAGACGCAGCTTGATGGTGAGCAGTTCGATGTCCAGGAGGTTGATCTGGATGTCACCCGCGATGACGATGCCTTTGTCCAGGACCCTCTCCAGTATGTCGGCGAGGTTGGCCGAGGAGCCCTGACCGTAGGGAGTGGACCGGAACGGCAGATCTCCCGGCCTCCTGGCAACGGGTTCGGTCACGGCCGCTGCACCTCGATTCCCTGCTCCCCCCGCGTATCGACATGGGCGTCGGGCGGCGTTGTCTCCGCGCGGCAAAAACAGCGGTCAGCTGTCGATCCCCTGGGCATGGGCCCTGATCTCGTCCAGCCGGTCCAGGAGTTCGTCCTCGCGCCGGTCGAAGGTGTCCTCATCGATTTCTCCCGACAGGAGCCGTCGTTCGAGTTCGGCGAGTTCCCGCTCGACAGGCCCTGGGTCGTAGTACTCGTTCTCCGCCGCCTCGACGACACGCTCGATGACCCACGCGGCTCCGCGCACGGGCGCCAGTGGAAGGGTGGCGAGCTGAGTCAGGAGTCCCATGGCGCCTCCTGGACAAAGCTGTACGCGGCCAGTGGTCCGCGCAGCCGCAGTTCGCACTCCGAGCCGAGTTCCTCGGCGAGCTCCTGCTCGGCGGCCAGGAAGGCCTTCTCCTCTTCCCGGTCCACCAGGAACGACACGTTGAGGAAGTCGTCCCCCCTCGGCTGCGACGCGCGTTGCTCCCGCGCGAATCCGCTCAGGGATTCCACGATCCCCTCTGCCGCCCGGTTCTCGCGCTCCCGAACTTCCCGGACGACCAATTCGCCCAGGGCCACCGGCAGTTCCGGGCTGCCCCGGCCGCTCCTGATCTCGTCGTTGAGCCTGCGCGCCTCTTCGGAATCCCTAAGGATCTGCCGGAGCAGCGCGGTCTCGTCCTGGGCGGCCTTCAGGTTGTACTCGCCGCACCCTTCCAGCGCCTGGAGACGTTCCAGGAACTGCTCCGCACGCTGCTCCAGCACCGTTCGTACCGCGTCGTCGTCCGTCGTGGTGAAACCGAACTGGAGTGGCAGAATTGTACCGTCGGCCATCAGACGTTCCTGGACGGCCTGATGCGCGCCGAGGTCACGGCGTTTGGGACGCAGCCCCTCCGGAGCGTCACTGACGATGGCGGACAGCGTTTCGGCGTGCACGGTGCGGAGTTCCGCCGGCGGGTCTCCCACCCCTGCCAGGCCGTCCAGGCGCTGTGGATGCGTCCGGGCGACGATGGTGTAGACGTACACGGCCATGACTCACTCCTTCCGGCGCCGGGCGGCAGGGCGGTGTCTCGGCCGCTCCCGCCTCTCCTCGGCTTCCTCGGTCTCCTCGTCGTCACGCCCTCCCTTGAGCGCATCGGTCAGGACTTCGGCGGCCCCGCTCAGAGCGCCCTTGGTCTTGCCGTGGGATCCGCTTTCCGTCACCTCTCCGACCAGGTCGGTCAGCTTGGACGGCGCCTTGCGGCCCGTCTCCAGGTCGAGGCGGTTGCACGCCTCCGCGAAGCGCAGATACGTGTCCACGCTCGCCACGACGATGCGGGCGTCGATCTTGAGGATCTCGATGCCCACCAGCGACACACGCACGAAGACATCGATCACCAGACCGCGGTCCAGAATCAGATCGAGGATGTCGTAGAGATTGCCGGAACCCGCTCCACCCCTGGCGACGGCTCCTCCGCTTTGCGGCACCACAGTCATGGTGCCTCCCTTCAGCGGCTCACCCCGACCTCGGGGCGCAGCCGGTACGTTCTCCTGTCGACGGTACCGATGACGGCCGGTGTTTCAGCCGCTCCGGTCGATCTGCCCCCGGGTGTAGCGTCGGGTGCGCTCGTACGCCACCAACTCACCGTCCCTGTCCAACGTCACCCGGTAGCTCGCCATGACGCTCGTGGTCCCGGGAACGCGTTCCAGTTCCAAGACCTCGACGTCCGCCTGCCAGCCGTCCTCGGTCGGCTTCACGGCCGAGACGGACTCGGGCGCCCGGCCCAGTAGCTCCCGCAATTGTTCGGCGGCGTACCGCATGGCCTGAGGCGTCGACACCCCACGAGCCGCGCGTTTCGTCCCACTCGTCCGGCCGCTGTCGCGTGCATCGGACTTCCTGGCGGTCTTCTTGCTGGACGAACGCCGGAGACGTTCCGTTTCGTCTTCTTCGCCTGCGGCCATGCTCCCTCTCCGAAGTCGGGGACGGCATGCTGCCCGCGCCACGCTCGCGTGACGCCATTACATGATATACGGCCTGATTCACCTCATCTCGGGCTCCGGCGGACGGAACCTGCGGACACGCCTGCCCGCCTCCCTCCCGAGCGCAACTCACCGTTCACATGAGGGCTCCACCGCGTCACGAGTGGCTGGTGGGACGGACGCCGCCACACCGTTCGGCCGAAGAATCAGGCCCTGCCCGGCCCCGTCCTCGGCGCCCTCATGTCCGAGCACCCGTCACTGAACGCATCCGTCGGCGCACAACCGGCCGTTCGGTCCGAGTGAACCGGACGCCGCCTCGCTGCCGTAATGCGACCGATCCGGCCCTCGCGCACAGCGCCGCCCGATGGCCGGATCCGAACCGGTGACGGCCTCGCGGGGCGAAGAAGACTTCGCCTTCGGATGGCGGCCGTGCTCTCAGCTGTGCGTGACCGACGCGGAGGGAGTGTTCCATTCGTCGCGGGGGAGTCGGCGTCGAAGGTGGTGAACATGACGCCGCCGACGAGCGTGCCCTCCAGCCGGATGCCGTAGATCCGGGCCGCGTCCTGGGCCTGCTTGTCCGCGTACCGCCGCAGGACCGCCGTGGCGGACTCGAGGTCGGTACTGAGCGTCGCCCGCGGTATCCATCCTGCCGCTCACCGCCGACGACACCGCGCGCAACCGTATCTGGGTGAGTTCGTGGGACCTCGCCCTGGCCGACGAGGAAGTGGGCACGGCACAGGCGGATCGTTACACGCGCATACGTGCAGCGGTCCGTGCGCACCTTGAGGACGCTCGCCACCTGGAGGAAGTGGCCGCCGCCACGGATCCGGAACAACTCGCCGCCGAGACAGTGGCGTTCGTCCACGGCCTCACCGTCCAGGCACTCTTCGACCCCGGACGGTTTCCCGCAGCCGTGCAGACGTCCATGATCGACGACTTCCTGCGCAGAACCGCGACCACGCAGGGCGCGTAGCCACCGGGAGGAGGCATCGGCGTTCGAGGCGCCGACAGCCACGTACCGCTCGGTGGCGGCCAACTGACGGGTCGTCACCACATCTATCGTCTTCGCTCGTGACCTGCCCGGTCACCGGGGGGACGCAACGTCTCGACGTGGCAGGTGAGCAGATCGGGGAGCTGAGGAACCTCCGAGCGAGAACGACCGGGGTCTCATCCGCGTCGGCGGAGGTAGGCCTCCAACTCGGCAGCCCCGGTCAGCATCGTCCGCCCGCGGGTGGACAGCCGACCGCGCCAGTCGCACAGTGCGGCCTCCAGCGGCTCCAGCCCACCGGCCGCCCGCACCTGGGCGATCAGCGGGGCGATCTGCTCCAACAGGTAGCCGCCCCGCCTGAGTTGATGAGCCAGTCGGGCGTCCCGCACGTCGGCCTCGTCGTAGACGCGGTACCCGGTCAGCGGGTCGCGGCGCGGGCGCACCAGCCCGGCGCGCTCCCATTTGCGCAGCGTCGCGGGCCGGATACCGAGCCTGTCCGCCAGCGGCCCGATGAACGCGCCGCCGCGCCTGGTCACCGCGGCCGGCTCGGACCCCGCACCGGGCTCGGACGCGGCGGTGGGCTCCAGGTCTCGCAGGGCCCGCTCCACGGCCTGGAGGGTCCGGCGGTCGTCGAGGAGCTGCGCGTGGCTCTCGTCGATGAGGCGGAACGCCTCCTCGGGCGCACCCTGGTTCACGGCCCGCATGATCGACGTCGCTCTCTGTTGGCCGTGGCCGGGCACCAGGGCGAGGAACGCACTCAGGGCGGCCGCGTGCACTGGCGTATAGGTGCGGTAGCCATGAGGCGTGCGTCCGGCGGTCGGAAGGATGCCGGCTTCCTCATAGTTCCTGATCGCCTGGGTGGACAGACCGTGCCCACGTGCGAGATCAACCGGCCTGAGTCGATCGCCGCTTTGAAGGTTTCGTCCCATGCATCCGACGATATCGCGGGAAAGTTTCAACCGAAGGTTCAATGATACCGTTGAGGGCATGGCGACTGACATCAAGGACACCGCCCATGCCGTCGAGGCTGTCGCTGTCATGAGGCTGCTCCCGGCCCGGCCCCGGCTGCTCGCCCTGGGCGAGCCCACCCACGGCGAGGACACTCTGCTCGACCTGCGCAACGAACTGTTCCGGCAACTTGTCGAACAGGAGGGGTACCGGACGATCGCGATCGAGAGCGACTGCATGATGGGCCTGGCCGTGGACGACTACGTCACCTCCGGCACGGGCACGCTCGACGAGGTCATGGAGCGCGGAATCAGCCACGGCTGGGGCGCCTCCGCGGCCAACCGCGAGCTGGTGCGCTGGATGCGGGCGTACAATGACGGCCGGCCCGCGTCCGAGCGGCTCCACTTCGCCGGTTTCGACGGCCCGCTGGAGATCACCCACGCCGCGAGCCCCCGGCAGGCCCTCACCGCACTCCACGCCTACCTCGCGGCCCAGGTGGACGCGGGCCTCCTCCCCTGCACCGGGGAAACTCTCGACCGCCTGCTCGGCACCGACGACCGGTGGACCGATCCCGCCGCGATGATGGACCCGGCCCAGTCCGTGGGGCGGTCGACCGAGGCCGGTCAGCTGCGGCTGCTCGCCGACGACTTGGTGGCCCTGCTCGACGCGCAGACGCCGCACTTGCTCGCGGCGACCTCGCGGGACGACTGGGACCGGGCGCGCCTGTGCGGGCGCACCGCGACCGGCCTGCTGCGTTACCACTATTCGATGGCCGACACCTCGCCGACCCGCATGACGCGGCTGTGCGCGCTGCGGGGTTCGATGATGGCCCACAACCTCCTTGCCCTCGCCGCCCGGGGCCCGGCACTCCTTCACGCCCACAACTCCCATCTCCAGCGGGAGAAGAGCACGATGCCGACGTGGAACGGGCCGGTGGAGTGGTGGAGCGCCGGTGCGCTGGTGAGCGCCCAACTCGGCGAGGGGTACGCCTTCGTGGCCACGGCGCTCGGCACGATCCGCCACCAGGGAGTGGACACCCCGTCCCCGGACACTGTCGAGGGAGTCCTGTACGCGCTCCCGGAGGACCGCTGCCTCATCGACGCCCCTCGGCTGGCCACCCTGCTCGGCAACACGCGGCCCGCGCCCCGCGTATCCCCCTGGTTCGGCTACTCCCCGCTCGACCCGGCCCACCTGGCGGGCAGCGACGGGATCGTGTTCGTCAAGGAGATCCCGCAGCCCTGACGGACGCATGGTGGGGGGCGGGGTACGGCGGCGGCCGGTGTGGTCGCAGTGGCCGACCGAGGAGGCATGGCCGCTGTCCTCCTGAGCACAACGGGTCGCCGATGGTGCCGGTCGTACAGATCCACCGCAGCAGCGTTCCTGACGTCGTCCCGCCGGTTCCCGCCTGGCTGATCGCGGCCGGATGCCGCCCGCCCGTGGTCGACAGCCACCGCACCGGGATCGCCTATCTCACCGACGATGACGGACCTGTCGTCACCGGCCTGGTCAACGCCGGGGACAGCCTCATCCACACCAATCCCAGGTGCGCCATCTCCTGCGACTGGCCGACGACGCCTACGGCACCGCTGAAGTGGACCGACACGTCACTGCCTGGCTGGCTGCCCACCCGGACTTCACGCCGAAACACGACGGCCCGACCCGGGAACAGTGGGATGCGCTCATCCCGAGCTGAGGGCCTGCCCGGCACCTCACCTTCGACGCTCAGTGCCGGCAGGCGAACGTCTGCCGGCACTCGGGGGCGTGATCATCACGCACGGCGGCTTCACCCACCCCACTGCCAGTACTGTTCGGGCCGGGGCGGCGCGTTGCAGTCGGAGAGGGTCAGCCGGGGGCTGGGGTGGTCCCGAGCGTTCCAACGGGCAGGTAGCTCACGGTCGTCCTGGTACAGGCAGCGGCTGCCACTGTTCTCGATCCGCCAGGCCGTGCGCTTCCACGTCGGGCTCTTCCAGGGCACGCGGGTCCATCGCTGGTTCGCGCTTCCTCCGCGGCACGATTCGAGGTCGACCCCCGAACCGTCGGCCGTCAGGCAGGAGTCCGGCTCGTTCCGGAGCCCGATCGTGCCGTCCCGCCTCATCCCCCATCTCTGCCTGGCGGACCCGTCACACGCGTGGATGCGGACCGTGCGGGGCCCGGCCCCCGGTGAACCGCCTGCCGCGTCGAGGCACTGGGCCGGATCCGGACCGGTGAAGTACGTGGTCCGGCCGATGTCCCCGAGGATCTCACCGGGCCGTGGAGAGCGATGGACCTGTTCGTACTGCCGGTGGATCCACAGTTTCCAGTCCTCTTTGAGCGTTCCGCGATACGGCGGTACCTTCGCGCACCAGCCCGTGGCCCGGCACTGGCGATTGGCGATGTACCAACGCGCCACCTGCTCCTTCTCCGCTGCCTGTCCGGGAGTGAGGTTCACCTTCCTCGCCGACATCGTGTACGCGAGGTACGACGTGACGGGAACGCCGAGGGCGTAGCCCACCCTCCTGAAGTACCGGGCTCCGATGCCGTGGTCGCTGTGGTCGACACCACCGCCGAGACCGAACGCGAACGACGCGTTGTCGTGGTCCATGGTCAGGACACGTTCCGCACGGCTGCTCCTGACCAGGGTGGAGAGTGCCGCGAGCAGCCTTTCCTCGCTGTAGCTCACGCCGCCCAGAAACCCGGAGACGCTCTTCTTGCTTCCGTCGAAGAGCTTGAGCACACTGTTCGCGTCCTGGCCCCGCGGAAGCCCGTCGTGGAGATCGAGGAAGGTCAGCCGGACGTCAGCGCTGCGGGCTCGGCCGTCGAGCAGGAACGACCGGACCCGGACGTCGCCGACCTGCAGATCAGACTGGTCCCAGTCATCGGCCGTCCCCGCCATCGCGGCATAGGCCGCCCGCACCCCGTACTCCCTGCGGTCCACGTACTCCAGAGCCTTGACGCGATCGGCGATGGCATCGTCTCCCGCGGTCAGATAGACGGTGTGGAGCGGGCATCTCTCCCGGATGGTCCGCATGATCTCCGGGTTCATGAAGAACAGGTCGTCGTCGGGATGTGCCACGCCCACCAGGGTGCGACGGCATGGGGACGGGTCCTTCTGCTCCTTCTGCGACGTGGCCGCCGGACCAGGGCCGGAGGGCGGGGCCGGTCCGGAGGAGCATCCGGAGCCCGACAGGGCGCAGAGTGCCATGGCCACAGCCAGCGCACGGTACGTGCGTCGCGGGCGACGGCGATTCCCCCTGCCCGTCGACGGTCTGGCGCCCATCCGTGGCCTCCTCCCGCACCGAGTGCACCTCCAGCGGATGATCACCGCACGGGGCGCACGGAACCAGCCGACGCGCCGCGCGGCGCACCCGGTCGGCGGTCGGACACGACCCGCGGGCCCCGCGCCGCTCGTCCCCGGGCCGGAGCGGAGCCGTGTCCCGGCGGCAGCCCCTGAGCCGACGGCCGGGCGCTCTCTCCCCCGACGAGCCGGTACGTCGCGTCGGCCGGTGTCAGAGTCCGAACGCCGTGATCACCCGCTCGGCAAGATCATCCTCTGTCATCGCCGTCCCGACCTCAATGGTGCGCAGTCGGAGACGTTCGGTTTCCTCCCGAAGGCGTCCGGTGAACAGGTGATCGCGTCGGGCGATGTTGCCGTCGGCCCGGTCCGGATCACTGGTCCTGCGTGTGAATCGCCCACCTGGTGCGACCCGGCCCCCGATGGCGGTCCGGCGGAATTCGGGGGTGGGAAGGAGCCAGACGGCGTGGTCAGGAACGGCAAGAAGAGGTTTCACGAGGTGTGGCAGCAATCGGAAGCCCTCGACGACGACACCGGGCTCGGGCGGCAGCCCAAGGAGGTCTTCGACGATCAGGCCGAAGCCTTCGCCTCGAAACCAGTGGAACGTCTCAAGCATCGTTTCCGGAGATCGGTTCACCCATCGCTCGTCCATGTCCATGGCGATGAACCGGTGCAGTAAGGGGGCTTCCTCGGGTGTGGTCCGCCGAGCGTGATCGCCCATCACGTCGTCGGTCGCGTAGAGACGCCACCCGTAGCGATCCGCGAGCCGGCGGGCGATCGTCGACTTGCCCGCGCCGCTCCCGCCGCCGATCCAGTGGACGTGTCGCAGCCTGGCAGCGAGCTCTGCGGCGTCGACCCTCTCTTCAAACCGTCCGGGTTTCATCCTTCTCCTGACTGGTGCGACGGCTGAGCTGACGAGGCAACAGCCTGCACCACGCCCGCGCGCTTTCCGCGCGCGGATGCCGGCTCACTCTCCTGCACGGAAGCGCGAGCGGAATCGGCGCCCCGCAGGTAACGTGCCGGTCGGCTCGGTGTGCCGGGCATCGCAGGGCAAGCCGGGCCCCCAGACGGTGCGGACCGGCATCAGCGATGTCGTCTCGGCGGGTTCGGGCTCCGCAGCAGCTGCTGGCGGAAGCGCACGCATCCGGTCCGGTCGGGTGCGGCGCTCGGGATCCCCGTATCGCGGACGCCTCCGGGGCGCGGTGTTGAGCCGTTCGTGTTGTGATCGATTGGAGAAGAGAAAGCTCTGTCGGAACGGGAGGAAATCATGGCTGAGAAGCTGCGAGCGCGAGACATCATGTCCGGCGGCGTGCAGTGCGTCGGCGCGCACCAGTCGCTGTTCGACGTGGCGAAGATGATGCGCGACCTGAACGTCGGTTGCCTGCCCATCTGCGGCGACAACAACAAGCTCACAGGCCTGATCACCGACCGTGACATCATCGTCAAGTGCTGTGCCGAGGGCATCGACCCGGCAACCGTGCAGGCTGGATCGCTCAATGCCAAGGTGCACTGGATCGATGCCGAAGCGGACGCCACCGATGTCCTGAAAACCATGGAGGAACACCAGATCAAGCGGTTGCCGGTGATCGACGTCCAGAATGGCCACCGTCTGATCGGCATGATCACGGAGGCCAATCTTGCGAAGAATCTGAGCGACGAACAGATCGCCGAGTTCGCGAGCCGCGTGTACGCGCTTGCCGGGTCCGGTCAGTCCGCAGGCTGAAGCCTCGGAGCTCTTCGCCGAATCCCCGGAAGAGCCCAGCCGCGTCCGTGGCTGGCGCTGCCCTGCGGGACGGAGGTGCTTCTGCACGCAGCCGAGGATCCTGAAGTGCGCGCCGCACCGGTCGTCGCCACCTCGCCGCGCACCGCCATCGGTCGTCGGCTCCTCGGTCCGGCTCGTCCTCATGACGCCTTCCAGGCGGTGGCAGAACTGCCGGGCCGAAGAGGCCGACGGCGCCGATGACGCGGACATCACGCGATCCCGGTCCCGAGGATCTGGTCGCAAGACCGTTCAGCCCTCGACCCTCAGGGCCTGGAGGAGCATCGGCAGCGAGGTGTGCAACTCACGCTGCCAGTACGCCCAGCCGTGAGTCCCCGGTCCGTAGAAGTGGGTGGTGACGTGCTCCGCGCCCCTGCGTTCGAGTTCGCTCGCAAGGGCCTGGTTCTGCCTGTTGAAATCCGCCTCGAGCGCGCTCGTCGTGCCCGGCGGGTCCAAGGGGCCGGTGGTGCCGTCGCCGCACGACAGGTAGACGGGGATCGACCTGAGGTGCTTGGCCAGGTGGAACGGGTCGTGGGACGCCCAGACGTCACGCTGCGCGACGGGGTCGCCCCAGACCCTCAGCGGGTCGTTGCCCTGACCGGCGAAGAACCCCATGATGCGGTCCACCGACTCGTCGTTCAGGAGCGGGTGCACGGAGCCCGAGTACGCCGCGGCCGCCTTGAACATCCCGGGGTGGCGGGCGGCATACAGCAGAGCGCCCTGGCCACCCATCGAAAGCCCCGCCACGGCGCGGTTGCTGCTCGCCCCCCAGCCGTGCTCAAGGAGGAGGCGCAGCTCCTTGGTGTGGAAGGTCTCCCACGCCGGGTCACCGCCCCGGCCGTGGTTCCACCAGTCGCTGTACCAGCCGTTCCAGCCGGCCTCCGGCATGACCACGAGGACATCGCGCAGGCTGTCGGTCCGTGCGATGTCGGTCCGACCGGTCCACGACGTGTAGTCCCCGCAGCAACCGTGCAGCAGCCAGAGCGTCGGCCAGTGCCGGCCCCGGTCGCCCGGGTCCCAGCCATCGGGCGTGAGCAGACGTACGTTCACCATCCGGCCGCCGAGGGCCGGTGAACGGACCGACAAGTCGACCTGTCGCTCGGCAACCCGGTTGACCGCGACGACCTCGGCGCCTCTGGACGGGGTGCCGGACCCGCCCCTCTCCCGTGCGGCCGACACGGTCGGCACGGTGGCGTGCGCCGGTGTGGTCGATGCCAGGGCGAGCAACAGCGCGGCAAGGGCGAGCAGAAGGCGGAATCGGCGGATCGGGACGGCGGTCATGACGGCTCCCGGCGATCGGTGGTCACTGGCAAGGGCGTTGTCGGACCGGACCGGGTCAACCCCGGTCCGGCAGGATCAGCAGCGCGTCCCCGACAGGGCGTTCGCCGGTCGCGTCGGACGGGGCGTTGATCACTCCTCCGTCGACCACCATGGTGGTCGACCCGCCGCCGTCAAGATTGACCGCGTCGCGCAGGCCGAGTGCTCGGGCGACGGCGGCGCTCTCGGGGATGCTCAGCCCGAGCGCTTGGGTGCTGCGTCCGTCGGCGGTGACGAGCACGGTCCTGCCCGCGGCGTCCACTCCGGCCAGCGTGCGTGGGTTGCGCTTGTGCATCCAGCCGTAGTAGAAGCTCGCGTTGCCGGGCTGCACCATCCCGTCGGTGGCAGGTGTAACGTGCAGCTGTCCGTCACGGACCAGTTCGGGGCCACCGTTGAGGATGCTGGTCACCGGTGACGGGGAGACCTTGCGGCCGCTGCCGTCCCGCAGCGTCCCCTCGATGCGCAAGGGCCGACCGACCTGCGCCAGGGCGGCCAGTTCGGCGACACGGGTGCCGGTCGCCTGCACGGAACTGCCGTCGGCGGGCAGCGGTCCGCCGCGCGGTGAGCGCAGTTCGAGGACTCGCCCGCGGCTGTCCAGTACGGCCTCGAGGCCGTCGCCCTGCGGCGTCCGCCGTCCGTAGTCGGGCGTGAAGGCGACGAGTTCGTCGTGGTCGGTGCAGGTCACGTCATGCAGGGGCAGCGATGTCGGAGTGTCGTCGGCCGTGCCGCCGCAGTTCCTGATCAAGCCCGGTACGCGGTCGACACCGTCCAGAGGCAGCGACGCTTCCCGGCTGACGACCCGTCCCTTCCACGTGAGCCGGGCGACCTCGCTGTGCCGGCCCAAGTCGCGTATCACGAGGCCAGGGCGCCCGTTCACCGGCTCGCTCAGTAATCGGCCGTTGTAGACGCCGACGCCGGCCGGATCACCCGGCGCTCCGGCGCTCGGGTCGAGGACGAAGAACCCGGCGTTGACCGCCGCGGTCGCACCGGCAGCGGCCGCCAGCTCGCTGGTCCTCTCGCGGTTCTCCAGATCGGGACCGTACGACGCCGTGAGCCTGCCGCGAAACCGGTCCGGGTCGACGGTGAGCACGTCGATCCGCCACGGCCCGCGGTCGTCGAGGTTTCCGTCCCAGCCCGTGTACACGACGGACCCCGTGTACCCGGCCCCCTTCAGCCGAGTGCGCTCGGCCGTACCGGCGGACTGCGAGTCGAACCGCCCGACCCGGACCCGCCATCCGAGCGTTCCACCGGCGTAGTCGGCGACCGCCGGGGTCGTGACCTCCTCGACCCTTGCGTCAAAGCCGTCCGCCCGCGCATCGGCGGCCAGTTCGTCTGCGCTCGCCCGGTCCTTCAACGCCGACGGCGGCGCGTCGGGGTCCGGCGAGGTGGCGCCGCCGGGTATGGAGACCTCGATCGTCCACGCGAGCGCCGGGGCGTCGGCACCGCGCACGATCCGAGTGAGGGTGACACCGGGCTGCAGCGTCCGCGTGCTGCGCGTCTCGATCAGGTCGACGGCGCCCAGCGGCAGGGCACGTGTGGGCCCCGGTCGCGGCTCGGAGGAAGCGGGCGCCGGCACGGCACCCACCACGGCGAAGAGGGCCAGGACCGTACACACCCCGAGCAACTTGCGGTTCACATACCCCCCTTGTGACGAACGGCCCAGCAACGGTGCGTGCGGCAGCACCCGCCAGTCAAGACGTGCGCACGTCAATCTCCTCACCCGGTTCGCGCGGGCATCACGCAACCGCCCGTGCTCGGATACGTCACGGCGCACCGCATCGACGCCTGCACACAGCGCGCGAAGCGACCCACCGAGGTCACGCACATGGGTGAAGCGGGCGATACGAAGGGGCGTCGCCACCGCTCGTCGACCGCACCGTCCTGACATGCCACGGGCTGGAGCAATGACCGGTCCGAAGCCTCGCGGCCCAGCAGGATGGGCGTCTTGACCACCTCTTGTGTCAGGAGTTCCGCGTGTACGGGCTGTGTGAGTGGAGCCGCCGGGAGCGCCGTCCGTGCTCGGGCCGGACCGTTGCTCCGTGCTTCGACGGGGCAGCGCCCGTGCTCGCGCCGCTCGCCGCGCGCCGGAGGGCGCAGTGAGGTGGCCGGGTCGCCCCGGGGCGGCGGGCGGCCCGGCGGCGCGGCCTGACAACGAGGGCCCTTCGGTGCCCGCCGCGCCGGCATGGATGCGCTGGCTGCCCGCCTTCTACGTCGCGGGCATCCTGGTGATCGAACCCCTCACGCCCGTGCAGTGGCCTGTGAGCTTCCTGCTCATCGCCCTCCCCGTGATCGCCGCCTTCGCCCACGGCCCCGCTGCCGTCGCTGCCATCACGCTGTTCGCGATCGTCTTCGAAGGCGTCCTGGCCGGCACCCCGTGCTGCGCGGGCCGCCCGGTGAGCTACGTGTGGGACCGCCACTACGTGACCGCCTATGTGTGCACCGCTCTGGTCGGCGTCCTCGGTACCATCCTGGCCGCCCACCGTGTGCGCCGGGAACGCACCCTCGCCACCGTGCGTTTCGTGGCCGAGATCGCGCAGCGTGTCCTGCTCAGCCCGGTCCCCCACCGCATCGGCCCCATTCAGGTGGAAACCCTGTACCTCGCCGCCGTCGCGGAAGCACGTATCGGTGGTGATCTGTACGAGGCCGTCCCCACCACGTACGGACTCCGCCTCGTCATCGGCGACGTACGGGGAAAGGGCCTTCTTGCCGTGGAAACGGCTGCCACCCTTCTCGGCGCCTTTCGTGAGGCCGCCCACGACGAACCCGACCTCGCCGCCGTTGCCCGCCGGGCGGAGAGGAGCATGAACCGCAGGGCCGCCCGCCTGGCCGGAAGCGACATGGGCGAGCGCTTCGTCACCGCTGTCTTCGCGGAGATCCCCCGCCGTCACGTGGTCCGCATCGTCAACTGCGGCCACCCACCGCCCCTGCTCATCCGCGCCGACAGCGTCACCGAGCTGGAAGCGGGCGACCCCGCGCCGCCCCTCAACCTGGGCATGCTCGTCACGGATACCTACCGGATCGACGAGTACCCCTTCGGTCCCGGCGACCAGTTGCTGCTCTACACCGACGGCGTCACCGAAGCACGCGATGCCAGCGGCGCCTTCTACCCCCTCCGGCAGCGCGTCCTCTCCTGGGGTCCTCTTCCGCCCCGGGAACTCCTCGACCGCCTCCACCACGATCTCCTCGACTACAGCCACAACCGCCTCCACGACGACACCGCGGCCCTCGCCGTCCTCCATCTGCCCGACTGAGGGCTGTCCCGTATTCCCTGGCGCAGCTGTCGTCGTATGCCCGCCAGGGGTTACGGGACAGCCAGTAGGGTCGTCGAACTGCCACTCGGTCGCGCGTGCCGGTGATGGAGCTGGGTGTCATGCAGGACCTCACGGGCCCCTCGTCCCGCGTACTGCATCGCGGTGACCAGGGGCACCACGGCCATCAGCTCCCCGCTGACGGCGCGCGTCTCATCAGGTAGTCCCTGGCCCTCACGGAGCGCACCGAGCTTCTGGACGAAGTCGCCCATCATCGCGTGGAACCGGTCCGCGGGGACGGCTGGGCCGCTTTCTGGGCCTCACCGGCCGGCATGCGGTTGTCGAGATCCGGGTTCTTCCCCTCGCTCATCATGCTGTCGAGTTCGGTCAGCAGGCCCCGGAAGACCGCCTCGGGGTCCAGCTGTCCTTTCGCCGCCTCGGCCTGCTGGCCGAGCTGCTGGGCACCCTCGACGCGCGCCCCTCCCTCGGCCTTGTGGGCCGCGTAGTCGCCGCACGCCTTGACGATGTCCTTGAGGGCGAGCAACCGGGCGCCCTGCCGGGTGTCCGGCAGGGCGTAGAAAGCCTTGAGCGCCTTGTCCACCTTGGTGATCTCGGAGCGGCCGCGCGGCCCGGAGGTCGCCGTGCTCTGCTTGAACTCGCCCTCGGTCATCATCCGGGACACCGTGATCAGCTGCGACACGGCCGTGTTGCCCATGATGCTCTGCAGTTCCGCGAGGCCCTGAGGGCCGTCGCTGTTCCGGCGGGATGTGCGTCGGCGGCTACCCCGCCGCCGGGCTGCCGTCCGCACTGACGACGTCCTGCGGCAACATCCTCGACGCCGCACCGGAGTTCATCGGCACCTCGCTCACGGCGAAGACGTTCGACATGAATCGCCTCTCATGAACCCCCTCCCTGCGGGGGCGCGACAAGGTCGATCAGCTTCCTGATGAGCTCGCCCCCCTGTCGGGCCATGGCACGGGGGAACTCCAGACGGGCGACCTCACCGCTGTCCACTCCGATGTCGAATCGCGATGCCTTGATCAAACCGGTCGGGGGTGCCGGCTTCATGACCCATGCGATCCGCGCGAGCGGTATGTCGTGGAGCACCTTCGTCGGCCGCGCCGTGGGGAAGCCGCCCAGCTTGTAGACGAGCAGCCGGCCGGTCGTCAGGGCGAGGAAGTTCCGTTCCGCGACCGGCAGATCGGGGCCGGCGGTGCGGTCCAGAGCGGCGTCACGCTGCTTGTTGAGGGTCTTGGCCATGGACGCCGAGGTGATCAGACCGCCAAGATTCCCTGTGGCGCCGCCCAGGACGTCCCCGGCGGTCCTCGTCATGATCTGTTGCACCTTGCCGGCCCGGTAGGCGCCCACCACGGCCAGAACGCGCTCGTCCTCGGCACGGGTGAGCGCGAGATGCTTCCTGACATGCGCCTCGTACGACGGCTTCACCGTGGACCCGGCGCCATCCCTGCTCATCGATCCTCCTGCAACACACTCGCGGTCATTCCGCGGTGCACCTTATCGATGGCCTTCCCACGAGGCAGCCGTCGCACTCGATTTCGTTCGCCGAGGCTGAACTCGTGGTGCCACAGGGGCTGATGGTTCCCGCTCCCTGCGGTATCACCGAGGCGTGCGATCCGCAGGGAGTCGGGGGATCGCCGAGCGCCGGCGGTACCGCGGGAAGTCACGGCTGCCGGCGGGCGAGCAGTTCGGCCGGGCCGAGAGGCGGGACTCGCGCCGTGCGGGCCTCGGGACCTTCCCCGCGCGGCTATTCGGCGGGGGCGAGCCCTGTCACCGCTACCTGGGCCGGTCTCAGGAGGTGGTCGCCGACCCGGTAGCCGTACCGCAACACCTCGGCACATACGTTCTGTGCCGCACCGGAGGCGTCGTAGGTGATCGCTTCATGCGTGCGGGGATCGAAGGGGTCACCCGCCGCGCCGACGGTGCGCAGGCCCAGTGCCGCCAGCCGCGCCTCAAGCACGTCGGAGAGGACTGCCACCGCGCCGTGATCGTCGCCCTGCCGGTGGATCTCTTCCAGGACATCCAGGACCGGAAGCAGGCCGGTGAGGACGTTGACCACCGCGATCTCCCGTATCGCCAGTCGATCGCGGCGTACCCGCTTGCGGTAGTTGTCGTACTCGGCCTGTACCCGCTGCAGGTCCGCGGTCAGCTCCGCGATCCGCTCGGGCAGCCGCGCGGCCTCCGCATGGTCGGTCCGGCCGGCGCCCGGACGTGCCGTACTCGCGCCGTCCGCACCCGTCCTGGCCGAACCCGTCCTGGCCGAACCCGTCCTGGCCGAACCCGTCCTGGCCGAACCCGTCCTGGCCGGACCCGTCCTGGCCGGACCCGTCCTGGCCGGACCGGTTCCGGTCGGACCGGGGGCGTCCGCGCATCGCCCGTCCCGGAGGGCGACCGGCGTGATCCTGCGCGGGTCGCACACCACCGCGGGCGACCGATCGCCGTGATGCTCCGAGTGAGGGTTCTTGCTCATCCGGTACCTCCCTTGCGCTCGTCGTCGACGATCTCCGCGTCGACGACCTCCTCGTCACCGGTGCCCGGGCCATCAGGCGTGCCACCGGCGGCGGTAGCGTCTCCGGCGGTTCCGCCGCCCTGGGCCTGCGCGTACAGGGCGGTACCGATCTTCTGCGCCGCAGCCGCCGCCTTCTCCGTGGCGGCGCGGATCTCGGCGGTGTCCTCGCCCTTGAGCTTCTCCTTCAGCTCGGCCAGAGCCGATTCGGTCTCGGTACGCACATCCGGGGGGATCTTGTCGGCGTTGTCCCGCAGCAGTGTCTCGGTCTGGTAAACGAGGGTCTCCGCCCGGTTGCGGGTCTCGGCGGCCTCCTTGCGCCGCTGGTCCTCCTCCGCGTGCTGCTCCGCCTCGCGCACCATACGGTCGATGTCGTCCTTCGGCAGCGAGGAGCCGCCGGTGACGGTCATCTTCTGCTCCTTGCCGGTGCCGAGGTCCTTGGCGGCGACGTGCATGATGCCGTTCGCGTCGATGTCGAACGCGACCTCGATCTGCGGGACACCGCGCGGGGCCGGCGGCAGGCCGGTCAGCTCGAACATCCCGAGCTTCTTGTTGTACGCCGCGATCTCGCGCTCGCCCTGGAACACCTGGATCTGCACGGACGGCTGGTTGTCCTCGGCCGTCGTGAAGATCTCGGAACGCCTGGTCGGGATCGTGGTGTTGCGCTCGATGAGCTTCGTCATGATGCCGCCCTTGGTCTCGATACCGAGGGACAGCGGGGTGACGTCGAGCAGCAGGACGTCCTTGACCTCGCCCTTGAGGACACCTGCCTGAAGCGCGGCACCGATGGCGACGACCTCGTCCGGGTTCACACCCTTGTGCGGATCCTTGCCGGTCAGCTCCCTCACCAGTTCGGTCACCGCCGGCATGCGCGTCGAACCGCCGACCAGAATCACGTGGTCGATGTCGGCCAGCTTGATCCCGGCATCCTTGACCGCGTTGTGGAACGGCCCCTTGCACCGCTCCAGCAGTGGTTCCGTGAGCTGCTGGAACTGTGCGCGCGTGAGTTTCTCGTCCAGATGCAGCGGACCCTCGGCCGAAGCCGAGATGTAGGGCAGGTTGATCGTGGTCTCGGTCGCGGCCGACAGCTCGATCTTCGCCTTCTCCGCTGCCTCCCGCAGACGCTGCAACGCCATCTTGTCCTTGGACAGGTCCACGCCGTAGCCGTTCTTGAACTGTTTCACCAGGTGGTCGACGACCTGCTGATCCCAGTCGTCACCACCGAGGTGCGTGTCACCGTTGGTCGCCTTCACCTCCACCAGGCCCTCGCCGATCTCCAGCAGCGATACGTCGAACGTGCCGCCACCGAGGTCGAAGACGAGGATCGTCTGATCGTTCTCCTTGTCCAGGCCGTAGGCCAGCGCAGCGGACGTGGGCTCGTTGATGATCCGCAGCACGTTCAGGCCCGCGATCCGGCCCGCCTCCTTGGTCGCGGTGCGCTGAGCGTCGTTGAAGTAGGCCGGGACGGTGATCACCGCATCCGTGACGTCCTCCCCGAGATGCGCCTCGGCGTCCCGCTTGAGCTTCTGCAGCACCCGGGCGGAGATCTCCTGCGCGGTGTACCGCTTGCCGTCGATGTCGCCGGACTCGGGGAAACGCCATTGGGTGTCCCCCATGTGCCGCTTCACCGACCGCGCGGTGCGCTCGACGTTCGTCACCGCCTGCCGCTTGGCGACCTCGCCGACCAGTACCTCACCGTTCTTCGCGAAGGCGACCACCGATGGAGTGGTCCGCGTGCCCTCGGTGTTCGTGATGACCGTCGGCTCGCCGGCTTCGAGCACGGACACCACGGAGTTCGTCGTTCCCAGGTCAATGCCCACTGCCCGCGCCATCACTGCCTCCCTCATGTCTTTCACGGATGGATCTGAGCCAGCTGTTGAACGAGTGGTCTGCCTGCTGCTTCACCTCCCATGCCCGGCCGTCGGGCGTTTTGGCCCCGATGTCCCCGGCCTGCCGCTCACTGCGCGAGGATTTCTGTGGCTGCGCAGATTCTCGGCCTGCCGGACGACGCGGTCCACGCGCTCGGCGAGATCGCGGCGCCCCTCCAGGTACGGGCGCACCTCGGCAAGCGGCCCGACGAGACGGACGGGGTCCTTTCCGTCGAGAGCGACACCGAGTTCGGCCACGGTGACGCGAGCCGCCTCGGGGAGATCGTGGAGGGACGTGATCTCTCCGGCCAGAATGCGCAGGTCCGCCGCGTCGCCCCGCGCCCAGGTCGAGACGGCGCGGTCGGCAGCCCGGCGATCGCGGACGGCCTGTATCCGTTGTTCCCCAGTGGTGCCCAGGTGACCTGTGCACAGTCGCAGGTATCGGCGCTCGGCGGCCTGGCGGCTGCTGACGCCCAGCGGATGAGCGATATCGGCCCAGCTGGCCCCTGCTCCACGTGCCGCTTCGATCAGGACTGGTTCCCACACCGCCAGCCGACGGCATACGTCGCGCAGCAGCCGGAGAGCGTCCAGCGCCTCTCCCGGCCCTGCCGCGTCACCGGCGAACTCCGCTCCGCCGGGTGCGCCGGCCCGTCGCACGGCGGCTTCCACCGCGCCCAGCGCCTGCGTCGCTGCGGCAAAGGAGACCGGCAGACCAGGGAGGTCCGGCGTCTTCGAGGCTGTCCCGGTCACGGACAACCCACCAGGTGAAATGCGTGTCATCGTTCGCATGACATCCCACTTGTCATCCTTTGGATGACATTTTACAACCAGACCGACAGAGGACGTCCGGTCATGAGGGCCCGTCGTCGGCACCTCGGGCCGCGCGACGGGCGGCTCACGCGTCCGCTCGGCAGTCTGCCTCGCCCCGGCCGTCCGCCGCTGGAACTGCTCGGCGCGCTGTCGACGTTCGGGGCCGAGACGCCGGTGCACCGGGCGGGCGTCCTGCGACAGCTGCGTCAGATCTTCTCACCCGGCCGGCCCGGGACTCCAGGTAGCGCTGCTCGGCGAGGCTGGCGGTGGACTTCGCGGCGCGCCGGTAGTGCTCGTACGCCCCAGCCGTGTCGCCGGTCTTCTCCAGCAGATGTGCCCGTACGGCCAGCAGCCGGTGATGCCCGGCCATCCGCTCGTCACCGTCCAGTGTGGTCAGCAGGGCCAGCCCGGCCTGCGGGCCCTCGGTCTCGGCGAGCGCGATCGCCCGGTTGAGGGTGACCATCGGGTTGGGCGCGATCCGTTCCAGGATCAGATAGAGGGCGTGCACCTGCGGCCAGTCGGTCTCCTCGACGGTGGCCGCGTCGGCGTGCGTGGCGGCGATGGCGGCCTGCAGCTGGTAAGGCCCCAGTGCCGGGCCTGCCAGCGACGCCTTGACCAGCTCGGTGCCCTCGTCGATCAGACCGCGGTCCCACTTGGTACGGTCCTGCTCGTCCAGTGGCACCAGGCCGCCGGCCGCCGTCGTACGCGCCTCCCGGCGGGCATGGGTCAGCAGCATCAACGCGAGCAGCCCGGTCACCTCGCCGTCGCTGGGCAGTTGCGCGTGGACCATCCTGGCCAGCCGGATCGCCTCGTGCGCGAGGTCGGCACGGTGCAGTTCGCTGCCCGAGGAAGCCGTGTAGCCCTCGTTGAAGATCAGGTAGAGCACGTGCAGGACGACCCGTAGCCGCTCTTCGCGTTCCGCGCCGTCCGGCAGGCTGAACGAACTGCCTGCGGCCTTGATGCGCTGCTTGGCCCGGCTGATCCTGGCCGCCATCGTGGCCTCCGGCACCAGGAACGCGCGGGCGATCTCGGCGGTCGTCAGACCGCCGACCGCCCGCAGCGTCAGGGCGGTCTGCGAGGCCGCGGTCAGCGTCGGATGACAGCACAGGAACAGCAGGACGAGCGTGTCGTCGGTGTCCGGTACGTCCTCGGGCACCACCTCGGCGGCCGTCGCCGACTCCCGCTCGCGGCGCGCGTGGTCACTGCGCATCTGGTCGATCAGGCGCCGGGACGCGACTGTCACCAGCCAGCCGCGCGGGTTGTTCGGCACACCCTCGGCCGGCCACTGCACGGTGGCGGCGAGGACGGCCTCCTGTACGGCGTCCTCACATCCTTCGAACTGGCCGTGCCGACGTACCAACACACCGAGGACCTGCGGCGTGAGTTCACGCAGCAGGTCCTCGATGGCTGGTGCTGTCATGCCTCCAATTGTCCATCAGCGAACATCACCTGTCGTACCTCGACCCCCAGACCCTCGATCCCTGCGTCCGGGATCTGCGATGCCAGCTCGATCGCCCGCTCCTTGTTCTCGCAGTCGATCAGGTAGAAACCGCCCAGATACTCCTTGGACTCCAGGAAGGGTCCGTCGGTCACCACCGGCTGGCCGTTGCGTACGGACACCACAGCGGCCTGTGACGGATCGACCAGCGCCTGGGTGGTGATCAGCTCGCCGGACTGCTTCAGTGCCTCGATGAACTTGCCGTGACCGTTGCCGATCGCCCCCTTCTCCTCGTCGGTCAGAGCGTCCAGCACGGCCGGGTTCATGTGCAGACTGATCAGGAACTTCATCTCGTACTCCTTGTGGTTCGCGAGCCCTGGCGGGGGCTCTTCGACCGGTTGGTCGGAGCCGACGCCGCCGTCTTGACATCCCCCACCGAAAAGTTCGCACCAGTTTTTCACCGTCGCACCGCCCGGACCGTGAGGTCGTCAATTCCGCGGGCGCCCCGCCGAGCCGGGCACGAGGAATTTCCGGCCGTTCCGATGTCAAGAAGCTCTCGACCGCTCCGACCAACCGGCGAAACATCAAGAGAACAAGGAGTTTCGGACATGCGAGTCAACCGGGCATGGCTGGGGCTGGCCGTCCTCATGCTGCCGACACTGCTCGTCGCCATGGACACGACGGCATTGCTCCTGGCGCTCCCGCGGCTGAGCGCCGACCTGGGGGCCGGCAACGTCGAGCAGCTGTGGATCAGTGACAGCTATGGATTCATGGTGGCCGGCCTGGTCATCACGATGGGTACGCTCGGCGACCGGATCGGTCGCCGACGGCTGCTGATGATCGGCGGAGCTGCGTTCGCGGTGCTGTCGCTCGTGGCGGCCTTCGCGGTCGATCCGCTGATGCTGATCGTCGCGCGTGCGTTGCTGGGCGTCGCCGGCGCGACCCTGGCGCCGTCCACACTCGCCCTTATCACCAACATGTTCCGCGACGAGGGACAGCGCGGGAAGGCCATCGCGATCTGGGCGACCTGCCAGTTCACCGGCGGCGCGCTCGGACCCGTACTGGCCGGATTCCTGCTCCAGTACTTCTGGTGGGGCTCGGTGTTCCTGTTCGCCGTGCCGGCGATGGTGTTGCTGCTGCTCGCAGGGCCGGTCCTGCTGCCGGAGTTCCGCAGCGACCAGGCCGGCCGATTGGACCTGGGCAGCGTCGGGCTGTCGCTCGTGGCGGTGCTTCTGATGGTCTACGGCATCAAGCAGCTGACCGTCGAAGGCGCGCCGGTCTTGGCGACGACGGCCCTCGCCATCGGCGCCGCCGTCGGATTGCTGTTCGTACGCCGCCAACTGCGGCTGGAGACCCCGCTCCTCGACCTACGGCTGCTGCGCAACCGCCCGTTCACAGCCGTACTCGTAGCGCTGGTCTTCGCCGGCATCGCCATGGCCGGTACGGGTCTGCTGGTGACCCAGTACCTGCAGAGCGTGCTGGGCCACTCGCCGTTCGCGTCGGCGGTGCTGTTCGCACCCATGGGCCTGGGCGTGGCGGTCGGCACCATGGCCGCACCGGCGCTGGCTCGGCGGATGAAACAGACGACCGCGATCGCCGGCGGGCTCGTGGGGTCGGCGCTGGGCAGCCTGCTGCTGGTCGGCGTCGACGGTGCGAGCGCCCTGCCGCTGGTGATGACCGGCATCGCCGTGCTCGCGCTGGGTACCGGCCCGCTGTTCGCGCTCGGCACCGGGCTGGTCGTCGGGTCCGTACCACCGGAGCGCGCCGGCTCGGCGGCGTCGATGTCGGAGACCGGCAACTACTTCGGCGGTTCGCTCGGCTTCGCGCTGCTCGGTGTGGTGGCCGCGGTGGTCTACCGCGGCCGGATGAACGGAACGTCCGACTCACTGGCCGGCGCGGTCGCCGCCAGCCGACATCTTCCCGCCGACCGGGGCGCGGAACTGCTGCGCACGGCGCGAGAGGCGTTCACCGCCGGCCTGCACGTCACCGGCGTCGTCGCCGCTGTCATCTTCGCCGGACTGGCCGCCCTGATCCTGGCCATGCGCCCGGAGACACGGACCGTCCCGGCCGCACTCCCCGACTACGAGGCGACTCGCTCATAGAGTTCTGCCGAGCCGCGTCGTGGCTGTCATGTCCGAACGCGGCACTCGGCACTCGGCACTCCATCCTCACCTGCACGCGTGACGAGCATGGCCGACACCCGACCGGTCCTGTGGCGACCAGCGATCACGAGGCGGGCTCGGACACGGAAGGCGGACTGCGGAGGCACCGGCCCGCCCGCAGCCGTCGGCTCCGGGCGGGCCGGCTCCGGCAGCCGTCGCTCCTGGGGGTCCAGTCAGTGCCTTCCTGCTCGGGCGAGGGCCCTGTCGGCCTGGGCGGCCAGCGCGGCGACCAGATCGGCTGCGGGTGGCAGGTCGACGACGAGGTCGACGCCCTCGCCGGCCCACACCGGCAGCGGGGGCACAGCGCCGCGTGCCACATCGGCCTGATAGCCATGGCGGGCGCGGGCGTCCGCGGCGAGTTCGTCCTCCCTGCCCCGCCAGCGGTCGAGGTAGGGATGGCCGAGGGTGCGAGCCGTGTATTTCGTGTTCTGTCATCGAGCTCCCCGGCGATGTCGAGGACACCGTTGCGTTCTGTGTCCTCCCCCCGCCCGCGGACGATCGTCTCGGCGATCGAGGGGTCGACCAGGGACTCCGCCGTGGCCTGGAAGCGGGTGCCGACGAGGGCCCCGGCGGCCCCCAGTGCCAAGGCGGCGGCCACACCACGGCCGTCGGCGATCCCACCGGCCGCCAGCACCGGCACCGGTGCCGCCAGGTCCACCACAACGGGCACGAACGGCAGCGTGGCCCTCCCGTGCCGAGCCCCGTGCCCACCGCTCTCGCTGCCCTGCGCCACGATGACGTCGGCCCTCAGATCCACCGCCTGCCGGGCCTCTTCGAGATCGGTGACCTGAACGATCACCGAAGCACCCGCCGCACGGATTCGCTCGACGAACGGGGTCGGATCCCCGAATGACAGCGTCACCGCCGCGGGACCGTACTCCAGCGCCTGCTCGACCGCGTCGACGCCTACTGCCCAGCTCAGGAACCCGACTCCCCACGGCTTCCCGCCCCCGGCCACGATCGCCAGCTCACGGTCCAGCCAGTCCCGGTCATCTCCGTACCCACCGCCCAGCAACCCCAGCCCCCCACCGCGGGAGACAGCCGCAGCCAGAGTTCCGCCGGCCGACCCGCCCATGGGCGCCGACGCAATCGGATGCTGCACACCGAACAACTTCGTGAACGCCGTCGACAATGCCATGCCCTCATCATGGTCCCCGACCTGCGAACCGCGCAGCTCATTCCTGGGCGCTCCGCCTCCACCAACTGCTCGGCCCTTGCGGTCGCTGAAGTCCGGGCTGAAGCAGCTTCAGTTCCGTTCAACTCCGGGCGGTCCGTGGAGTGGGCCGCTTCTCGTACGAAGTGCGACGAGCACGTGCCGGCAAGCCGTCGCGAAGGGAACCGGCCCGGCGGTCATCGCCGGTCCGGGCGTTGGAGGATGCACCGGCATCCCCTGAGATCTGTCAGGGTGATCCCCCATTTTCCTCGATCAGAGGTTGTCGGCCCTACGAGTCTGCCAGCACACTGACCGCATGCCCGGCGATATCACCAGAGCAGATGATTCTTCTTCACCTCGTCACCACGTGTCCGATCAGCGGGTATCTCATCGAGACCGGGATCAGGCCGTGGAGATCCTTCAGGTCGCGGCCGGAGACGGCCGGCTGACCATCGCCGAGCTGGACGAGCGCGTGGAAGCAGCGCTTGCCGCACGTACCGCCTCCGACCTCGCGGCGCTGACCGCTGATCTACCGCTTGAAGGGATGCCGTCGCAGGCTCGCGAGGTGATCCAGATCGACCAGCGCTTCGGAGAGGGCAAGCGCACTGGTCGCTGGCTGGTTCCACGCCGGATGCAGATCCGGCTGATGTTCAGCGACCTGAGGCTCGACTTCACCGAGGCCGTGATCACCCACGAGACCCTGCACATCGAGGTCGACCTGCGCATCGGCGGAAATCTGACGCTGGTGACCCCGCCGGGGATCGTGGTCGATGCCGACGACGTCACCTACAGTCGCGGCGACATCAAGCTCCGCCCGGTCACCGGCCAGGATACGCCGGTACGACTGCGTGTGGTGCTGAGCGGCAAGTCGACCGGTGGCGACATCGTCGCTCGGCCGCCACGGCGCACACCCGGCCAGTGGCTTCGACGCAAGCCTCGAACAGCCAACGGCCACTGACCGCCTGACGGCTGGTTGGCCGTGCATGCAGGCGCGGGAAGTCGAGTCGGAGCCCGTTCTCACGTACGAAATCAATTCGTGAGGGGCTGGGGGAAGCGCGTGGACGCGCGCACGACGGGTGTCTTGATCACGACGCATCCGGTGTGGTTCCGGTGCGCAGGGAGGGATCACGAAGCTCTACCTCGGCATCCCTGTTGTGCTTGTGGCTCGTTCATGCGGTTGAACTCGGGGCGTTGTTCCGAGTGGGGCCGGGTGACTTGACGGGTGCCGAGTGGAATCGGCTGCGGCCGTCACGATGGTCGAGCAACAGCTCAACTGCGCACGCCAGGCCCTCAGTACCACCAAGGGAGGAATCCACCGTGTCGGACCTCTGGGTCAAGTTGGAACTCGACGTGAACACCTTCGACGCGGAGCGCTTCGACAGGTACGTGAAGCGCTGCCAGGACGCCGGGATGCGTTTGATCACCATGGCCGAGTTGGGTGACACCCCACAGCACCGGCGCGCACTCCATGAACTCAACAAGGAATGCTCCGCCGACGTCCCGGGCCGCGGCGAGTTCTACACCTTCGACGAATACTTCGAGTGCAGGATCGACGTCCCCTCCTACGATCCGCGTGGCGTCGTGATCGCGCTCGACGACGACACATGGTGCGGGCTCGCCGCGACATCGGACCGGAGAGCCGCCGGCTTCGTCTTCAACGAGATGACCGGGGTCAGGTCTGCCTACCGCAGTCGGGGCCTGTCGATCGCGATGAAGACGTTCGGCATCGGTTCGCACGCCTCTGTGGTGTGGACAGGATCCGCACGATCCACCATCCGGACAACAGCATCGCCATCGGGATGAACCGGCGCCTCGGATACATCGACGCCGAGTGGGACTGACCTTCGGGTTCGACAGTTCGGATTCCGCAGAGATCCGTGGGACACTCCGCAGTTCAGAGGCCGGCTGCTGGACCAGTGGCCGCCGACCGCGACCCGCGGATGCGACGCTACTGGCGGCTCGTGGCCGAGGCCGGCGGCGACCCGGCCACGCTCGGTACGTCCCCCCTGTGGCTGACCGACTCCCTGGAACGCTCCGTGAGCCCGGACGGTGCTGCTGAGGCGTGACCAGCAGACCGGGGCGGTCCGGGGTGATGTCGGGGGCCGGATAACGTGCAGTCGCTGCCGCCCGGTTGCTCGGCAATGGAACAACTCCGGGAAGGCTCCGCGGGCACGTCGGGCCTGCCGCAGGCTGTGACATGTGACGGCCTGCGGGCGGACACCGCCGAAGCTGAACTGCGCTGAAGCAACACCATGACGAACCTTCTCGTCAAAGGACCTCCGCGACCGGAGTCCGCCGAATGCCGGAACTCCCCCAGCACGGCTGTCCGCTGCGCGGGAACAGGGGTCCGTCCTCCCACAACACGGACCCCTGTTTCATGCGGCGGTGTGCCGGCTGGTCAGGCCAGGAAGAGGCCGATCTCCGCGCCGGGCCCGTGGTGCCGGCCGCTGATGTACTCCGCTTCCAGGCGGGGCACCCCTGAAGGCCGGTGTCCGCACTCGGGCTCAGGCCGTTTCGGCCGCCGGGGCTGCGGTGCTGTCGCTCGGGGCGGCAGGCCATTCGCGGTGTCCTTCGTCGTGCCAGAGCGGGCGTCGGTCGACCCGTAGGCCGAGGATCTCCGGTCGCGCGTAGTGGCCGCGGGAGTCGACCCAGACCTTGACGGCGTTGATGTCGGCAAGGTCGATCTCGGCGGTGACGAGCTTCTCCTCAAGGTCGGTGTGCGGGCCGGCGAGATATTGATTGAAGGGGTGGATCACGGCCGACCAGCCGCCGCCCGCAGTGATGTGCTTCTGCGGTCCGATGGTGTGCTCCATCCACTGCAGGCACCTCTCGTCCACCGGGTTTCCGGCAGAGATGACGAACGCCTGGGCCGTGAGAGCGTGGGTCTTCATCATGGCGTCGATCTGGACGTCGGCGACGGTCTCGAAGCCGGTCATGGTGGACAGACCGGGCCATGCTGCGGCGTGGATCTGCTGGCCCTGGGTGATCAGTGACTGACGGGCCAGATTCATGGTGTGTTCCCAGCAGGCCAGGCCTCCGATCCGGCCCAATGTGCTGTCGAAGACTCTGAGAGTGGCACCGCCGCCCTGAGCCCACACGATCCGTTCGGCGTAGGTGGGCTGGAGCTTGCGGTGAACTCCGAGAAGGGCGCCGTCGGGTTCGATGAAGACCTGACTGTTGAAGCACGTGCGGGTACCCGCGAGCCGTTCGCTGACGCCGAGAACGACGCCGACCCCAGCACGGCCACAGGCCGCTTGGACCCGGGCGATCTGCGGACCGGGCACCTCGACGGACGCCTCGGCGTAGGCGGCGTTGGCACCCTGCTGGTCCAGCGGGGCGTAGGCCTCGATCCAGTACGGGTATCCGGGCACAAACGTCTCGGGAAACACCAGCAGGTCGATACCTTCCCGGTCGGCCTGTTCGATGAAGGCGATGACTCTGCCGACGGTCGCCTCGGTGTCCATGAACACCGGAGCTGCGTGCACCGCCGCGACAGTTCGTCTCGTGGAAGTGGGAGATGACATGTGTCGGAGTCCTCCTCGGAAGCGGAGCGCACCGGCAGGAACAGGCCGTCGAGCGGTGTCCGGGGGTGCACAGTCCGGATGCGGATCAACCGGTGAGCCGGTCACGAAGCAGCCTGCCATCGTTCGCAGCAACGTGTGCCTGTGCTGGCCAGTTCGAGCAAGGCATGTCAAGATCTGCCGACTTCGGCGTCGATATGCAGAGCCGCAGACCGACGGAGACAGCTTGCATCGTGGGAGAAGCACAATGCGTGTGCGCCAACCGTGCCATGAGATCGTCCCTGTCGTGCGCCCGGGACTGCGTCGGGGCGACCCATGCCCTCTTGCGCGTGACATCGCCTTTGTCCGGCTCGCCCGGGTGTAGAGGCTGCCGGCTGACTCGGGAGCGGAACCGATGAGTAGATCACCGGAGTTGACGGAGTCGGCAATGGAGCGCCGTAACGCTCGCCTGTATCTCATCGGGCTCGGGCTTTCGATGATCGGCGATACCGCGCTCAGCCTGGTGGCCGGGATGTGGGTCAAGTCGCTCACGGGGAGCAGCTCGCTTGCCGGGTTGACACAAACGTGCATCTGCTCGGCGGTGGGGCCGTTGCCGCACTCGACGCCGCCACCTTCGTGGCGGCGGCCGCTGCGACGGCATTGCTCAAGCCGCCACCCGAACAACCCCGGCCGCCGCGGACCCGATGGCGCACGGAAATCCTCGCCGGCGTCGCCCATGTTCGCGCCACTCCGCCACTCGCGCGGATCCTCGTCGTCGCCGCACTGGTCATGGGGGTGTCGGGTGTGGGCGTAGCGGCCCAGTACAGCCTGGTCGCCGGGCTGCATCAGCCGCCCAGCTACCTCGGTGTGCTCACAGCGCTACTCGGCGCGGCGTCTGTGCTGGCCAGCCTGGTCAGCCCCCGCGTGATCGCCCGGGTCGGCTTGCACACCCTTGCGCTCCTGGGTCTGGCTGCTTCCGCCGGTGGTTCGATCCTGCGGACCCTTCCCTGGATGCCCCCGGTATGGTTCGGATCCTTCTTGCTCGGGTTCGCGCTTCCATGGGTCTTCCTCGCCGCCCTCAATGCCGGGCAACAAATGACCCCAACCCACCTGCAGGGCCGTGTCACAGCCGCTAAGCACCCACCCAAGCACTCGGTTCACTGCTGATCGCGCACATGAGCTATCAATCCATCTACGTCGCGTCGGCCATCGCAGCAGTCGCTCTGGCCATTGTTCTCGCACACGCCGCGCGACGGTCTTCAATCCCCGAGTACATCTGTACGGCAGACAACGACCGCTGACGGCGAGCACGACCGGGCGCCGTCTCGCGGTCACCCGTGGACCGAGGCGGGCTTCACAGAGATCGCACGCGTCCAGATCAGCGCTGCGTTCCAGCGGCCGTTCCTCCGCGATCGGCTTCGGCTATCGCATCGCGGGTGGTGCGCTGCCCCGTGAGCACGATGAGGACCGGGTGGGGCACTCAGCCTCGGCCGCCCCGGTGTTGCAATCGCCCGGGACCGCCGACCGTCAGCGAACTCCTGTCGAGCCACGAAACCTGGCGCCTGGGGCCGACCACTCGGCCGGCCCCAGGCGGCGCCCCGGCGGGCATGCACCGCGGATGCGGCCGCCCCGGGTGCGCGGCCCAGAACTCAGGTCCTACCGTCCGGACTTCTTCAGCCGCTCGGCCGCCTTTGCCGCGGTTTCCTGGGCCTTACCCGTCAATTGCTCACCGCGGCCCTCTGCCTGCATGCCCTTGTCGTCCATGGCACCGCCGACGGTTTCCTTCAGCTTGCCCTTGACCTGCTTGGCCTTCGCCTTTGCCTTACCCATGACGATTCTGTCCTTCACTGTGGGGGGACTGACGCATCCACCTTGCGTCGATCACTCCGAGGCCGCAATCGGTGACACGTCGCACTCATGAGCAACCGGAAGAAACGGCCGTGGGAACGGCACTCCTGCGTCGGTCGGGCGGCTCGGGGACCGGACGGGTCCGGGACCCGGCATCCGGGGCGGCTCCGCGTCTGGCTGGGGCTCGGGTTCGCCGGGGGCGTGTCAGCGTTGGGAAAGGTTCCCGGTCACACCGGCATTGTTGACTGCGTAGTGGGCTTTTCTGAACGTCGCCACGGTTTGCGCCAAGGCCGCTCGACGGCCGCCGGGTCGCCTACGTCGCCGGGGAGGGACCGGCCAGCGGCGTCCTTGATCTGCAGGTCGACCGCGTCGAGCATGTCGGTGCACTGGCCCACGAGGGTGACGGCAGCGCCGTCGCAGCGCCCATGCCGCTCCCGGCACCGGTCACGAGTGCGGTCCTGCCCCGCGAACTGGTTCATCGAGCGTTTTCGGCGTTGCCTTTCCAGTGTGAGGACGGCTGCGGCGGTCGAGATCATTCGATTGGGCCTGCTGCGCGACCTGCAGAAGATTCTCCAGGATTCCGGCCGTGCCATCCCACGTTCGACGAGCGCCCAGGCCTGGGCCAGTACTCGGTGGACCATGCGCCCACTGGCCGACCGACGTTGACGACGAGACGGATTTCGGAGTCGACGACGACATGGTGGTGGGCGTAGTGGTAGTTCTTCGACCACAACCCCCGAGCGAGCCACCATGACTTCACCCGCAATCACGAACCAACTCGTGTGCTCCCGTAGCATGCAGGTGTGATCAAGCCCATTGAACTCGTGATATTTGACTGTGACGGCGTTCTGGTGGACAGCGAGCGCATCGCAGTACGCGTGGATGCGATGAGCCTGGCGTCGCTCGGCTGGCCGCTCAGCGAGGCCGAAATCGTCGAACGCTTTGTAGGCCGCTCACACGCCGACATGATCACCGATGTCGAGAAGCACCTCGGCTACAAGCTTCCGGACGGGTGGGAGGCGGAGCAGCACCATCTGTACCACAAGGCCATGGAAGCCGAACTCACCGCTGTTGACGGCGTAGTGGAGGCCCTCAACCAGATCCAGCTGCCCGCCTGTGTAGCCTCCAGCAGCAGCCATGACGGCCTTCGCCACACCCTGGGCCTGACCGGGCTGTACTCGCGCTTCGAAGGACGCATCTACAGCGCGGCGGAAGTGGTCAACGGCAAGCCCGCACCCGACCTCTTCCTCCACGCGGCACGGCACATGGGATTCGCCCCCGAGGTCTGCGCCGTTGTCGAGGACAGCCGCTACGGTGTACAGGCTGCCCGCGCCGCCGGCATGCGCGCGTTCGGCTACTGCGGCGGCCTCACGCCCGAAGAATGGCTGCACGGACCGGGCACGGTGGTCTTTGACGACATGCGTGAGCTGCCAGCTCTCCTCGCCGAGGTGTGATTCTCGGCTGTTGATCACGGGACGCCGCTGTTCGTTCCTGTCCGGATCCGGATGATCCGGTGAGTGCGTTGCCGCGGTCAGGTCGTGGCACCGGCCCGGCAGGACCGGCGAAACCCACAGCGCACGGGCGGGTCGGGTCAGTCACGACCTGCACGTTCGCACAGTGGCGTCGGTGCTTGGCGAGCAGTCGGCCCGGCCATCGCCAGATGGTCGCACCCGGCTGGGGTGCCGTCCAGCAGCACGTACGAACGGCGCCGTCTCGGCGCTGAGAAGGATCACGGTCCGACCTGCGGTGGAGCCGCTGCTCTCTCGTCGAGTGCCGGAGCATACTCGACTCGCTCCCACGGGCGTGCCTCTTCCGTGGGCCGATGCCATCGCCGAGCAGATGAACATGGCTTTGCGCCCACAGTCACGGCTGGAAGCACAAAGCGAGCTTTTCTGAAACGCTCAGTAGGACCGTCTCCTCTGTCTCTCATCCTCGTCTCAGCTCGGGGCCGCGATGAGCCGGCCCGTGTCCTCGCTCATTTCTGACTGAGCTTGATGCGTTCGGTCAGGTCACCGATCGCGCTGCCGAGTTTCTGCACGGGGTCGGCGAGGGTGGACAGGGCAGATTTGATATCGACTGTGGCGGCTGTGTAGTTGACCATGCCGGCCGCGTGGTCCAGCCGTGCCCACACGGCGGCTTCGGCCACCAGCGCGTCGCGCTGAGGGCTGGCGACCGGATGCTGGGATGCCTGGGTGAGCAGTTCGCGGGCCTTGTGGCCGGGGTCGCTGTCGGTCATGGACCGTATCTTGCCAGCGGCCTGCTGCTCTGGGCGGATTCGGTGGGCGGATACCATTCGAGTCCGGGCGAACGACGGGCAAGCGGTTCGGAACCCGCACGACACCGAGTTCCTCTTCAGACCGGGGCGTATCCCCCGGCACGCCCGCAAGGAAGGTGTCCCAGCCGGACGACAACTGCATCGGACCCGACCGCTGCATCCGTCGAACGGCGGCACTCGATGACCCCTACGGCCCACGGACGCCTACCGGGACAGACGATCCGCAGGCGGTCGCGCGGGCGGGAGGCGAACCACGGTTTCGGACGGAAGCCGCCATGGGACGCAGATCGGGGACGGTCCGCATGCTGGAGTCCACGTGACCGGCTCTCGTCCGGTGATGGCGGCTGGCGCCGCAGAGGGCCTCGGGGAGCCAGCCACATCGGCTCCGTCAGCGGCGAGCCTGCGAACCACAGCTGCTCCGATTCCTCGTGCGCCGCCAGTGACCAGGGCCTTCCTGCCTGTCAGCTTTCCGCTCATCGGTCTTCTCCAGTCCACGGGAATCCGGTGGTCATGCCGAATGCGGGCATCGCGAGGATGGAACACCGCCGCGTCAACACCCGCAGGCTCCGAAACAGGGCGCTCTGTAGAGGCGGACCTCCCGCCCGCATGGGCCTCAGAAGCCATATTCATGTACCAGCGGGCCGGCCGCAGAACGGCGAGACCACGTGCCGCCTCCCCTGGCCGCCTCCGTAGGAACCCGGCCGGGCCTGACGGCAGCCGCCGAAGTTCAACGCTGCCCGTGTGCCTCCCGCGCTCGCCGTCGCAGAGGCGCGGCCCGCAACACTCGACCTCCCCATCTCCCTGGACATCAGCTGCCGATCGCACCGCAGATCGCCAAAATTGCACCTACCCTTGCCCGTTCGGTGATGGCAAGCTCTCGCCCAGGCAGCTCCCACCACTCATCAGGCCGCGTCAGGCGCATGACGACCACATGCGTCCGTGCACGGGACGTTACATATCGGGGGAACGAGTGAGAGACGAACTGTTGGAGCCGGAGAGCTTCACCGAGGTGGCGGCGTTCATGGCGGGTCTCCGTCGGTTACGCGCGCTTTCGGGGCTGACGTTGCGGGAACTGGCCCACCGGGCCGAAAAGGAGGGTCGTGTGCTGCCCGCCAGTACGCTCTCCACCGCCCTGAGCCGGGAGAAGCTGCCGAGGGCCGAACTCGTGGAAGCGCTCGTGCGCGCCTGCGGCTGCCCGCCGGACGTCGTCGCCGCCTGGTTGGCGGCGCGCAGCAGGCTCGCTCATCCCGCAGGTCCTGAAGCCGCTTCGAACGGTGCGCCGGCAGCGGCGCCTGACCAGGAAGACTCGGCCGATGCGGCGGCGGCAGTACGGCGCGGGCGCCCGGGTCTGCGGCGGCAGGCGGGCGCGTACATCGCTGTGGCGGTGGTCGCCGCCGCTGCCGCCTTGGGGCTGGTCCTGTACGAGCGGACCCAGACCGGTTCCAGGGCCGCCGACACCGATCAGGGACCGGCCAGTAAGGGACTGGTCGACGTTCCGGGTGATGCCAGAGCACCATCGGCCCGGTCCGGGTCCGTACCGGAAGGCAGGTACCGTATTCGTGCCGTGCATTCGGGGCTCTGCCTCGCGGAGCGCGTCGGTGAGGGGTCGGGCCAGGTCCACCAGGCGCGATGCACCGATGCCATACCGGACTACGCCCTCGAACGGCTTGCCGACGGTACGTATCAGATCCTCTCCAACCACCCCGAGTTCGGGCCGGGGTGCATGGGTGTGACGGACCGGCGTACCGCCGATCTCGCCCAGGTCGCCGATGACGTGTGCGGACGACGGGGTCCTGCCGAGCGCTTCGCGCTGGAGTCCGCGGAGACCGCCATCGTCAGCCCGCCCGCCACGACCGGCCCCGGCACCTCACCGGACCAGGGCTCGTACAGGCTGCGCCCACGCCATTCCCAGAAGTGTCTGGGTTTCACCTCGTCGGCAAGGGCCGGCGAGCGGGAATGGCAGCCACTGCTTCAGCTGTCGTGCGACCCGGTGGCCGAAGAACGGCTGTTCGCCTTCGATCCGGTGAAGTGACGACGCCGAGGGCGGTGCTGACCGCGACTGCGGTCCTGGCGCGAACGGTGGGCGGCCCGGCCGAGCGGCCGTACGACGACACCCAGCACCTCCTCGGCCGAGTAGTAGCCGAATCGGCGTGAGTCGAAGCTCTGTGCCCGATTGTCCCCGAGCAGCACGAGCCTCCCCGACGGCACAGTGGTCTCGGGTACGTCCGCCAGGGACGGAACGCTGTCGCGCGGTATCGCGTCACCCGGCACGGCGGCGACCCGTTTGATGATCCAATCGAAGTACGCAGGTTCCTCGGGGCCCATCACAGCGCGCCCGAGCACCGCGAGTTCCCCGACCGCTCGGACGGGGCCGCGCCGGACGAGGAGGCGGTCCCCGCCCCGGAGCGTGGGCTGCATGCTCGCTCCCCGGACCGTCACGACCACCCATCGGCCGCCCAGCAGGGCACGGCCGACGGCCAGCATCAACCAGGGAACGGGCGCCAGGACGGACAGCCACACCAGTGGTGGCGCGGGCCGGTGCAGCACCGCCGGAGGTACGGCCGTGATCAGCAGGGTCAGCCCCGCAAGCAGCGGGCCGCGCATGGGGCGGGCGAAGGGTTCGCCCCGGCGGGAGGCGGGAACGGTCATGGTGGAGTTCCTCAGTCGCGCGCGGCGGCCCGGTAGCCGGATGCCTGGATGGTGAACAACCGTGCGTAGGTCCTGCCCAGTTCGAGCAGTTCCGCGTGGCTGCCCTCCTCGGCCACGCAACCGTCTTCCAGTACGACGATCCGGTCGGCGCCCCGTAGTGCGCCGAGGCGGTGCGAGATGAGCAGACTGGTCCGGCCGGTGCGTGTGTGCTGGAGCGAGGCGTGGATCTCGGCCTCGGCCTCGGCGTCGAGACCGGCCGACGGCTCGTCGAGGATCAGGAGTTCGCTGCTGCCTCTCAACAACGCCCGTGCCAGCGCGAGCCGTTGGAACTGTCCCCCGGACAGCACCACGCCCGTCTCCGGGTCATCCTTGTCCCCTTCCATCATGAACGTCCGGGAGAGCAGGGTCTCGTAGCCGTACGGAAGGCGGCTGAGGACGTCGTGGATGCCTGCCTCGCGTGCGGCGCGGGTGAGGCGCTCGCCATCCCCCAGCGCACTCAGGTCACCCAGGGCGATACTCTCGGCGGCGGTGAGGTCGTAGTTCATGTAGTCCTGGAAGACGACCCCGATCCTGCGGCGCAGCTCTGCGGGGTCCACGTCGCGCAGGTCCACGCCGTCCCATCGAATCGCGCCTTTCACCGGGTCGTAGAGTCGGCAGAGGAGTTTCACCAGGGTGGACTTGCCGGCCCCGTTGAGGCCGACCAGTGCGAGGGAACGCCCGTACGGAACACGGAGGCTGACGCCCCGCAGGATCCACGGATGGTCGGCCGAGTAGCGGAACCACACGTCGTCGAACTCGATCGCCCCGCCCAGGGGCGGCAGGTCGCGCGGCGCCTCGGCGACGGGCAGGTCCTGCGCGGCGGTGGTGACGGCGACGAAGTGGCCGAACATCAGCAGCGACTGGTGGGTTCCGGCGATCGCACCCGCCAGACCCCCCAGCGCGGACTGCACGGCGACGACGGCGGTGAGGAACATCGCCACGTCCCCCAGGGACAACCCGCCCCGGCTCGCCGACGCCACCGCCCAGACCAGGCCGCCGCCGGAGACGAAGGCTCCCAGCATTCCCAGCCCCGCCTGCCAGGTGACCTCCCTGCGGTCCACGGTCCGCCGTGCGGCGTTGGCCGCCCGCCGCTCCGCCAGCATCCGGCCCCGCAGATGGGGGGCGGTTCCGAACAGCCGGATCTCCTTGGCGGCGGCCACGCTCGACAGCAGGTGGCTGTAGAACATCTCCCGGCGTTCGATGGGACCGACCGTGACCGAGACCGCTGCCCGCTGCCGGGACAGCGCCACCTCCGCGAGCAGTGTCGGGATGCCGGCGAAGAGCACCAGGACCGTCATGCCCGAACTCAGGGTCCACAACGACAGCAGAAAACCCATGAGCACGAGCGCCGACTGGCCCAGGCGCAACAGGCCGTCCACCGCTTGGAGGGGCATCGTCCCACCCGCCTGTTCGGCGAGGCGCAGCCGGTCGAGGAAGGCGGGGTCCTCGAAGCGGGCGAGGCCCACGAACCGCTCGACCGCGCGGAACAGCTGGTCCTGTGCCCGCACGCCGACCGAGCGGTCGAGTTCGGAGCGCAGGTACTCGGCGCCCTGGGGGCCGATCGCCAGCGCGACCCCCGCCAGGGAGAATCCCACGGCCGACCACACCGGATCCCATGCGGGAGTGCGGCCCGACAGTCCGTCGAGGATCAGCTTGGTCAGCCAGGCGGCCACGACCGGCAGGACGCCGCCCACCAGAGTCGTCATCACGTAGAGGCAGAAGGTTCCGGGCGCCGCGGCGAAGGCCAGGCGACAGGCCGTTCGCAGGGTCTGCCGGCCTCGGTTCCCCGGCGGGGCCGGCGGTTCTCCGTCCTCCCGCCGCAGGGTCGGCGGACCTCCGTCCCGCGGCGGGCAGGGCGCCTCGGCCATCAGATCAGAGCGCCCATCGGCTGGTCCAGGTCGATGCTGTTGGCACTGACCCGTACCTGACCGAGTTCGTCCCGCGCGACGCGCAACATCGTCGGGAAGGCGGACACCTTGAACGCCCCGGCGACGGGGCCCATGCCATTGGTCACCACGACGCGCGCGACCGGAGCCAGCGCCTCAGCGAACTCCCGCTCCTTGCCGTCGTCCTCGGCGACCACCACGAGGGTCTGGTCCCGGCCGCCGGGCAGCTTCCTGGCGTACTCGACGAAGCGCGGCATCTTCTCCCGGCACGGTGAGCAGTCGTGCATGAAGAAGGCCACGACGCAGTCCTCGGCGAGGTCGTCGCGTCCGACTTCCGCACCGTCGAGCGTGACGGCGGCGAACTCACCGACCTCCAGGCCGACGGGTACGTCCGACTCGTTCGGACCGCCGCGCTCGGCCAGCAGTTCGCTGTGCTCGCGCAACCGCCTGACCACGCCGATGGTCAACAGCAAGTTCAGGCAGCACAGCAACCCCACTACCAGAACGAGAACGAGGAACAGGGCATTCATTGTCCGACTCCGTTTCAGGTACGTGAAAACTTCTGACGCTTCAGGGATGACGAGCGGGCCGCCCGGGGAGACGACTGTCCCCGGCGAACACGGTCACGGGCAGGGACCTTTGTGGCGGCGCCCGGCCTGAACAGCGAGACGACGTCGTCGAGCACCGTGACCAGACCCCCCAGCACGGCCCCGGCACAGACAGCGCTCACCGCCCCGGACCACACCAGCGGCCCGTGCGGCGCGGACGATGCGAAGACACCGGTGGCCGCGGCCGCGACGAGCAGCACATTGCGCAGCAGGTGTCGCGGCGCGAGCACCGCCGACGAGGCCCCGAAACAGCGGCACGGCCTGTCGCCACCGCGCCGCAGCAGGACCGCGATCGCGCCGGAGAAGACGAGCAGGAGCAGGCCCGCCGCAGCAAAGCCCGCGACGGCGAGGAGGCGCGAGGGGGCGGCAAGGCAGGCGACCAAGGCGAGTTCACCCGCCACGACACAGCCGGCGGCCGACGCGGTCAGCCGGTCCGGCAGCAGCCTCATGGCACGCAGAGACACACGGAATTCCCGATGGGACGACGGCCCCAGCTTGCTCAGGGACGAGATCAGGAACACGACGCCGACGAAGCAGCGCAGGCCGAGAGCCAGGTAGTGCATGACAGACATCCACCTCTACTGGAAAGAGCGGCGCCGCGTGGGCGCCGCCCCCGCTTCGGACCCGATCAACAGGACGTCGCGCCGCACCAGGTGCTCTTGACGACACAGCCCTGTCCGTCGCAGCAGTACGCCTTGCACTGCTGGTTGCTCGGGCACTGCCAGCACGCCTTGAACCACTTGCAGCCACACTGCGCCGCAGAAGCCTCAATGCCGGGCACGAACCGCTCCAGCAGGCCGGCGCCCATGGCCTCCAGTTTCTTCAGCAAGGGATTCCCTCTCTCTTCCAGGTCACCCAGCCCTTCCGTGGGCCGAGCCGGAACCAGATTCACCAACCCCTGAGGTGCCGTGCAATCGACCGGCGCACCGGCACAGTACGGATCGGTTCCGTACCTGTCCCGCAGTGAACATGCAGGTCGAAGCAGGTTTCAGATCCTGTCCCGAACAGGCCGGTACAACCCGGAACGAGGAGCCGCGCAGGCAGTTGAACCCGGCGCGCAACCCCCGAACCGTGGCGCCGGAGCCAGTGCCCAGATTGAGCGCGATCGATCGCCGCGCAGGCCGAAGCGATGGCGTTCACCGGCTCACCCGCTGATCGGCCCGGCCGGTGCAGTCCCGACGCGTGGGGCATTGACGTCCGGCACCGGGAGCGCCGGCATTTCCGCAGTGGCCTCGACGCCGGTGTCCTTGTTCAGTACCCCGACCGCGTGGTCGATCATCTCGCCGTGTGCGTATACGGCGAACGATGCGGCCGGCACCTTGTACTCGGCCGGAAGCTCGCGAAGGCGACTTTCCAACCAGCCACAGAGTTGCTTGAGTTCGGACATGCGCCTCTTGTCTCTGCAAGGGAGAACGGGCGATTCCGGGAGGGTATGACCTGCGCACTCATAGCCGATCCGTGAGAATCGACGAGAACTGGCGAAACCTTCATCGCGGCCGATGAAACACCCGGCCGCCGCTATGGGTTACCGCCGAAGCCAGTCCACCGCCTGGGCGGCGGCGAACCGCCCCCGTCCCTGGACGAGGTCGCCGTGCTCGCCTCCGGCGCCGCCGCACTGCTGGACCCCCGCCTGGGAGCGTCCTCACTCCTGAACACCCGTACGGGGCTTCGCCCGTACGCCCTCGATCGCTTGCCGCTGATCGGGCGCTCGCCGAATCCGTCGGTCCTGGTGGCGACGGCCACCTGCGCACCGCGCGCCTGGGCTCGCGCAGGGCCGGATCAGCCCTGCGCCAGCGGTCAGGGTCGGCTCAGCAGGTTCAGAGTGTTGGTTGCGTTGTCGACGAAGTAGACCCGGTTGGGGTTTTTGGCGATCGCGAGTCCGAACAGTGCGCCCGCTCCCGGCGGGGTGCCGCTGGTGTCGAGCGTGCGCACGGCCGGCTGGACGCCACGTGGGGTGGTCTCCACAATGTTGCCGTCGCCGCTGTTGACGGTGAGGATGTCGCCCTTCGGGGTGATCGCCAACCCGAGCGGGCCGTTGAGGTGTTGGTCGGTGGTGACCACTCGGCCGATACCGGCGCTGGTGCGCCGGGTCAGTGCGTCCGGGATCGCGGTGATGCGGTTGTCGACGGTGTCCGCCACGTAGAGCGTCCCGTCCCGCAGGCCGACACTCGTCGGCCCGATCACAAGGGCTGTCGGGTCGGTCTTCTCGGCGAAGCCCGAACCGATCTCGGTCGTGGCGATCCGGGTCGGGGGCCGGTTGTCCTGGGCGCGCAAGGTGATCCGCAGCACGGAGCCCTGCCGCACGACGTTGCCGCCGCCGGCGACCGTGTCGTTGAGCACGTTGGTGACGAACAGATCAGTCTTCTCGCCGCGGCTTCTCGCGGTCATGTCCCAGGGACCGTTGATCCCCTGGCCGCTGAAGGTCTCCCGGACCTTTCCGTGGCTGTCCAGCACGAGCAGACACCCGGCCTGCGCCGTGGCGGACGTGCCGTCGGTCGTGGGCAGGCTGCCTACCACCACCCAGCCGCCCGGCAGGATGGACAGTGCGGTGGTCAGCCCCACACCCCCCGGACACGGTCCTGGCAGGTTCTGCGGGTCGATCTGGGCGAACAGTCTGGTCGTGCCTTGGGGCTGACCTGCACGAGAGTGGTACCCGTGCCCTGCTGGTTCGCGGCATTGTTGAAATTACTGACCAGTACGTCGCCGCGTCGCAGGTCACCGATACTCTTCTCGACCAGGGCGGCGTACGGGTTCTGATCGCCGTTGGCCGGAATCGTCGACGCACGGTCGAGATGGTGTGCAGCGGCCCGAGGAACGGTCTCCCGTCCCCACCCGGCGGCACGGCGGATGCCGTCCGGCCCACCGCCATCATCGCTGTCGCTGCGGTCACAGCCACCGCCGCGAGACGCGAAGCGAAAACCAGCCTCATCAGGGTCATAGCTCCTCATCGTTGTTACGGCCGTCCTGCGGTCTCACGACGATCACAGAGAGTTGCCCGTCATCACATAATCGGACTCTCTGGCGCAGTGCACGTCAGACAGAGCCGGATGCGCGACTCGGTCATGGAGCGAGGCAGGCTGCGGCAGCAGCACAGGACAGCGAAGGGGTCGAGCCAACCGTCTGAGCGTCAATCACAGCTACTTTGCGGGCGGATTCGTCCGAGCCCGGCGAACCTGCTGTTCCGGCCACCACCAAAAAACCGATCCGCTCGCCGTCCTGCCTCATCGAGCACGGCGTACCGGGTGCGCGCAGCGAAGCCCATTCGGCGCTGTCGCTTGACTTCGGGCATGGTCTCCTCCATAACGTCATCCCATGTCGGACGAGAAAGGCTCGGGCGAGCCCGCGAAGCTGCCGCGCTCGCTGTACGAGCGGGAGCTGTACCGGCTCCAGACCGAGCTCGTGAAGCTCCAGGAGTGGGTACGCGTCGAAGGCGCACGGCTCGTCGTGGTGTTCGAGGGACGCGACGCGGCGGGCAAGGGGAGCACGATCAAACGCGTCACCGAACACCTCAATCCCCGAGTGGCGCGCATCGTCGCTCTGCCGCGACCCACCGAGCGCGAGCGCGGCCAGTGGTATTTCCAGCGCTACGCCGAGCATCTTCCGGCCGCGGGGGAAATGGTTCTGCTGGACCGGAGTTGGTACAACCGCGCGGGCGTCGAGCGCGTCATGGGTTTTTGCACCATGGAGGAATACCAGCGATTCCTTCGGCAATGCCCGATTTTCGAGCGAATGCTGGTGGAGGACGGCATTCTGTTGCGCAAGTACTGGTTCTCGGTCAGTGACGCGGTGCAGGAGGAGCGGTTCCGGCGCCGGCTGCGGGATCCCACCCGCCGGTGGAAACTCTCGCCGATGGACCTGGAATCGATCACCCGCTGGGAGGCCTATTCGCGGGCGAAGGACGAGATGTTCGTCCATACCGACATCTCGGAGGCTCCGTGGTACGTCGTCGAGAGCGACGACAAACGCCGGGCCCGGCTGAACATGATCGCCCATCTCCTGTCGAGCGTGCCGTACGAGGCAGTCTCTCCACCGGTGATCGAACTGCCTCGGCGCCCTCCGGCCACCGGTTACCAACGGCCGCCGAGGAACCTTCAGACGTACGTCCCCGACCACGCGTCGCAACTCAGGAAGTGAGGTGAGGGGTTTCTCACGATCGGGCCGCCGGCCCAGCCTCGTGGAAGGCGAAGCGGACCGCCGCCCATCCCCTCTCCGGCTCCCCGATCCACACGAGGTTCCGCCCGTGCACGCCTTCGATTCCGGCCCTGTCACCACGCACGACGATGACGGGGCAAGGGGCCCGGGCGGCCACGGCCAGGCTGACCGAGCCGAGCAGAAGTCCGGTGAGCCCGCCACGGCCTCGCTTCCCGGTGATCAGCGCCTGGGCCTTGCGTCCCTCGTTCAGAAGGGCGGTCACCGCGTGCTCGGGCGTCACCTCGACCGAGACGTCGACGTCCGGACGGCGGCGGGCACGCTCAGCGGCGGTTTCGGCGATGCTGTCGGCGAGCGCCTGGTCCGAAGGGCGGCCCAGGCTGAGCGTCGGCGCGGCGCCCTGGTCGGCATGCACGACGTGCTCTTCGGCAGCGGCAGACGTCACTCGGCGGTGCTGGTTGCCGCCCCGGCGTCCGGCTGGCCCACGAGTCGCAGGCGGCCGATAGTGGAGGGAGGAGTGCAGGGTGGGGCGGCGCGAGCGCGCATGGGACGGGCGGCAGTCCCGGAAGGGATGACGCGGCGGGGAGGAAGGTGCCGTCGATGTCGAATGCCACGAGCACCGACCTCTACGAGGTCACGATGGCTCAGTCGTATCTGAGCGAGGGCATGACACGTTCGGCGACGTTCAGTCTGTTCGTGCGCAATCTGCCGCCGGACCGAGGCTTCCTTGTCTGTGCCGGGCTGGAACCGGTCCTCGATTTCCTCTCCGCCTATCGTGTGGACGCGGATGACGTGGACGTCTTCGCCGCTGTGCTGGGACGACGGCCCGAGGACCTGGCGCCGCTGCTCGGCCTGGAATTCAGAGGCGAAGTCCGAGCAGTCCCCGAAGGGCACGTCGTGCTGGCCGGAGAACCCCTGCTGGAAATCACGGCACCCCTCCCACAGGCCCAGCTCGTCGAAACCTACGTACTCAACCAGCTCAACCACCAGACCTCCGTCGCCTCCAAATGCGCCCGGTGCGTCCTGGCCGCCGACGGACACCCGGTCGTGGACTTCTCCCTGCGCCGCACTCACGGCATCGAAGCCGGACACCAGGCCGCCCGGCTGGGTGCCATGGTCGGCTTCGCCGGAACCAGCAATGTGGCGGCGGCCCACTCCGAGGGCCTGACCGCAGTCGGCACGATGGCCCACTCATATGTCGAGGCGTTCGGTGCGGAGGAGGCCGCGTTCCGGGCCTTCGCCCGGTCCCATCCGGGCCCGGTGACATTTCTCGTGGACACCTACGACACCGTGACAGGCGTGGCGACAGCAGCGCGTGTACTGCGCGATCTGGGTCTCGGCCCGGGCTGTGCCGTCCGGCTGGACAGCGGTGACCTCGGAGCCCTGGCCGTACAGGCACGGACCATCCTCGATGCCGCCGGCCTCCAAGAAACACGGATCGTGGCGAGCGGTGGTCTCGACGAGTTCGCCGTGGACGAACTGGTCCGCTCCGAAGCGCCCATCGATACGTACGCGGTCGGCACCCGGATCGGCGTCTGTGCAGATGCCCCCTACCTGGATTCCGCATACAAGCTGGTCGAATACGACAGCCGGCCCGTGATGAAGCTGTCCTCGGCCAAAGTGACGGCGCCGGGGCGCAAGCAGGTGTTCCGAAGACCGGGATACGCTGATCTCATAGCTCTCGTCGACGAGCAGCCGCCGCCGGACGGCACGCCGCTGCTGGAGTCGGTCATGCGAAAGGGGCGACGCGTTTCAGAACGTGCCGAGCTGGACACAGCACGGCAAAGGTTCATGGCCGACCTCGCTTCACTGCCGCCCGGAGCCCGCACCACAAGGGCGCCCATCGCGCCAGAAGCGGAACTCTCACGACGCCTCAGCTTGCTCACCGCGGATACCCGCCGGCACATCGAAAGGAATCTGCTGGGGGGTACTCACGAAGCCGTCTGATCCGAGCTCGCGACCGGACGCAACGAGGGCAGGGGCCGGTCGGCCCATGTCCGAACCGACTGCCCGGCGATGCTGAAACCGGAGGCTACAGAGGAGGCCACCGATGAGCGCTTCTCCGACTCGTATCACTCTGGGCCTGGCTTTTCGAGCCCTACGTCTGGCACCTCGGAGCAGAGGCGATGACGCCTGTCCGCACCCATGAGTTCGACGCGGCGACCGTACGGATGATGACGAACGCGGATTCCGTCTTCGGCTCGGCCATCGGCCACTGGGTCGGGCAGGTACTCGCCCACCGCTTGCAGGCCACTCGGATCCGTCTGCTCGATCTCTACGCCCCTCACGGCAGCGGCGGGTTCGTGTGAGCACGCCACTCTGCCACCAGCCAGGAGTCAAGCCCGAGGAGCACCCCATGGCTGCATCCCGGTACACCGTCAGCGACGTCATGACCCACACAGCCGTGGCCATCGGCCGCGAGGCCTCGTACAAGGAGATCGTCGAGCTGATGCACCAGTGGAAGGTCAGCGCCGTGCCGGTCCTCGAAGGCGAAGGCCGCGTCGTCGGGGTCGTTTCCGAGGCGGACCTGCTGCCGAAGGAGGAGTTCCGGCAGGACGACCCGAAGCTGCCCGGCCAACTGGAGGAGGCGTCCAAAGCCGACGCGGTGCTGGCCGAGGGGCTGATGTCGAGTCCGGCCGTCACCGTCCACGCCGATGCCACGCTCGCCGAGGCCGCCCGCATCATGGCACGCAAGCGAGTGAAACGACTGCCCGTCGTGAACGATCTCGGCATGCTGGAGGGTGTCGTGAGCCGCAGCGACCTGCTGAAGGTGTTCCTGCGCTCGGACGAGGAGATCGACGAGGAGGTCCGGTCCGCTGTAGTCGCCGAACTCTCTCCCTCGGACCGGGTGGAATTCTCTGTGCTGGATGGTGTCGTCACCCTGCGGGGCCCTCTCCGGAACCGCTCCGTGGTGCCACTGCTGGCTCGGGCGATTCGCGCGGTGGAAGGCGTCGTGGACGTACGCATGGAACTTGGCTGAAGTTCCCTCCAGGCACTACGTCCCACAGCAGCCGGTCCGGCTCCGCCGTGCGGGCAGCAGGGACCCAGCAGGTGAACGGCCTGGCGAATCGTCGGCTTCGCAGCCGCCGGCACCAGGGCCCACGACCTCGTCGACGGGGCCCGCCCACTCAAGGTGTTCGGCGAATACGTACCCGTACGCGCGGAGGTGGCCGACCTCCCACACTTCTCGGCACGCGTCGACACTGAATATTGCGCGCCCCCGTCCGTGTGAAAGACGACGCCGCGGACCCGGCCGCCGCGGGCGGCCACGGCCATCTCGATCACGTCGGCGACCAGCGAGGTACGCATGTGCTCCGGGATCGACCAGCCGATCACGCGCCGCGAGCAGATGTCGATGACCGTGGCGAGCCGGGTCGAGCCGACGGCGATAGGCCAGTGCCGACTCCCGCGGCTCCGATCTGGCAAACCGGTGCACGAACCGCTCATGCACCGCGCTCAGTTCGCCCGCCCACACCCGCGCATCAGCAACACAACAGCACCAGCGATTGACCTGCCCAACCGTCACGCAAAGCACCGTTGCAGTACTAAGAGATCGCGGCTTGCTGCGGGACGCGGCGGGCGCTGCGGTAGGTGGTGATGCCTATCGCCAGGAGCCAGTAGCTCAGGAGGCCGCCCATGAGGGCGGTGGTGCCCCAGCCGTTGGCGGCGTAGAAGTGGGCGGGAGTGTTGCCGAAGAAGAGGGACGGCACGAAGGCCAGGTTGATCCCGGCGAGGATGAAGGCGCTGCGATGGGCCCAGCGGGGCAGCAGGCCGCTCTTGCTGACGGCGTAGCCGAAGCCGGCCAGGAACATGGCCAGAAGCATGCGGGAGATCGATCCGTAGAGGATGTAGGTGCCGGAGACGGTGATGGTGGGGTCGATCGGGTGGTCGGTGGCGATGACGGCCCCGGCTTCCAGGCCGCTGGAGACCAGCGTGACCACGGTGTAGGCGAGTCCTGATGCGAAGGCGAGGGTGCCGGCCCACTCCACCTGGGGAGCAGTCCTCTTGACGAGTTCGCGGAAACCGGTGGCGAAGACCAGAACGAAGCCGAGAGCGAGAATCCCGATCAGGAGGCGGGCCAGCACGTTGGCTTGCGGGGGCGGGCCCGAGTACACGAAGTACAGCGGTACCTCCAGGATCAGCCCCGCCGCCGCAGCGATCCCCACACCCCCCGTGAAACGCCGGGCAACGATCTCATTCATCGGATTCTCCTCAGTTCTCAGCGATGAGCCACTGTCGACAAGACAATCCTGTCCCTCGCGCGCCTCGCAGTCCCTGGGCCTGGGACCCGTAACCGGGGGTGGGCCTGACACCACCCCCGAGGCGGTCGCCCAGACAGCAGCCCAAACGGTCGACGGCCGACCTCTCACAGGTGATTTGGACGGTGTGCCACACGAGTTGACCAGGACAGTCGCCCTCGCGGCGCGCCTCGCCAGGCTCAGCCTTCATGACCGATTGCGGTGCACCACGCACCCGCGCTACTTCGTCACTCCGCACGACCGGCTCTGTTGATGACGAGAAGCAGCGTTTCTCGCGCAGTTCGCGAGGCGCGTACGCACTCCAGCAGGGTCCGAATATCGATGAGTCCGGACAGCACCCTCCGAGGTCGGCGCGACCGACACGACCAGCGGTGTCGACCCTGCCTACGTGGCCCTGAGGAACGCCCACGCCGCCGCAAAGACCCAACAGTCAAAGCGCCGTACTGGAGCCTCCGTACCGCACCGAACCCGGGGCTCGGGCCGGGACGAAAACATCGGCAAGATGGTCGCCGAACGCGGCTGGGCGGGCCGGCTTTCGTCTCCTCCTCAAGCGCGTCGTGCTCTACTCGTGAAGCACAGGTCAGACCGCATCATCAAGGAGCCTGAAGCTTTCCGGGAACCCTTCCAGGAACTCCCGCCGAGCGGGGTCGGACTCAGCTTCGGACATCGTCCCGAGCAGGTGGGGCGGGGGTTTGCGGTGCCGCGAGGATGCGCCGTACGAGAGCCGGGAGGGTCGGCGGGTCCGCCGGGCAGGTGCCGCGCCAGGCGATGTGCCCGTCGGGACGCACCAGGAGCGCGGCTCCGGCGTGGTCGGTGCCGATCAGGCGTGCCCACTGCCCGGTCTCCGCCTCCAGCTGTGCGCCGGTGCGGACGGCCCGGAGGGTGAGGGGGGTCCCCGCCTGGCGTACGGCTTCGGCCTGCAGCTGCCACTGCGGGTCGTCGTCGGCTGTGAGCAGGGTGAAGCCGGGGCCGATGAGGTCGAGGGTGGACGTCACGTCCGCAGGTCCTTGGGTGAGGCGTACGTGGGGTACGCGCTCTCCCGGTCGGCAGCCGGGACGGTAGCCGACCGCGTCCAGGGTGCTGTGGCCACCGGCAGGTCCGGGGTCGGGGACGACGGCGGCGGATCGGTAGGCGGCGGTCAGGAGGAGTTCGTCGTCGATGCGGTAGCCGACGCGGTTCGTCGCGTTGTCCGTGGAGATGTCGATGACCTGGTGCGCCACGGGGCGCCGCTCGGCCTCGTAGGTGTCCAGCAGGGCCTCGCCGGCGTACCCGGCGGTGACGGCAGCGAGCTTCCAGGCGAGGTTGTCGGCGTCACCGATGCCGGTGTTCATGCCATGCCCGCCCGTCGGCGGGACGACATGGGCGGCATCGCCCGCCAGCAGGACGCGTGAACGGCGGTAGGAGTCGGCAAGTTGGGCGTCCATGCGCCAGGTCATCGTGTCGCGGATCGTCACGTCCAGGTCAGCGATGCCGACGGCCGTACGGACGAGCCCGGCCAGGACCCGGTGGTCCGTCGGATCCGCCGCTGCACCCGTGTCCGCAGCGAGGGGGTACTGGTAGATCCAGTGACGGTCGTTGTCGACGGCCATGAACCCGCCCCGCCCGGGGGCGGTGAGGAAGTACGAGGCGCTGACGCGGTCGGCCACCACCCGGCCCAGGGGTGCCTCAAAGCGGATGCTCAGGTACCGCCCCAGACCGGTCGGGCCCTCCATCGCGATCCCCGCCCCGGATCGCACGGTGCTCGCGGCTCCGTCGCAGCCGACGAGCCAGTCCGCCCGCAAACCGTGCCGACGGCCGGTGGCCCGTTCCTCGACGACGGCCTGTACGCCGAGGCCGTCATCGGAGAAGGACACCAGACGGGTACCGAACCGGACCCTGGAGCCGGCCAGCTCCCCGGCACGCCGCAGCAGCAGGGGCTCCAGCACGTCCTGGGAGCAGATGAGGCCCGGCGACGGCGTGTGCTCGGGGCCCTCGCCGGGCTCCTGGGCGAGACCGGTGCGGACGTAGTCGGGGTCTACCAGGGTGCGTGTCTCGGTGGCACTGTCGATGGCGACTGGCGCAACTCGGACAGGCGCCTGCCGACCTGCAACGCGGTCCTCGAAGCAGTCTCGACGCGCCTGTCATAGTGGCCCCGCGCACACCCGGCCCGAGAACTATGGTGTCCCGCCACATGTGCCTCTGACCTGCCCATTCCTACGGTGTGGCGACACGAAACCGTCCCCGCCAACCGCCCGGAAGTGGTGTTCATGGCTGCCTCGGCATCCGCCCCGCCGACCACCCGCTCGCTCAAGCGCATCGTCGCCGCAAGTCTCATCGGGACCACCATCGAGTGGTACGACTTCTTCTTGTACGGGTCAGCCGCCGCGCTGGTCTTCAACAAGCTGTTCTTCCCCGAGTCCGACCCGCTCGTCGGCACGCTCCTCTCGTTCCTGACCTACGCGGTCGGCTTCGCCGCCCGGCCGCTCGGCGCCCTGGTGTTCGGGCACTACGGCGACCGGCTCGGCCGGAAGAAGCTGCTGGTGCTCAGCCTGTTGATGATGGGCGGAGCGACGTTCGCCATCGGGCTGTTGCCGACGCATGCCACGGTCGGGGCCGCCGCCCCCGTGCTCCTCACCGTCCTGCGCCTGGTGCAGGGCTTCGCCCTCGGTGGTGAATGGGGTGGGGCCGTGCTGCTGGTGTCGGAGCACGGGGACCCCGAGCGGCGCGGGTTCTGGGCCTCCTGGCCGCAGACCGGGGCTCCGGCCGGGCAGTTGCTCGCCACCGGGGTGCTCTCCGCTCTCACCGCCCTGATGTCGGACTCGGCCTTCGGGGCATGGGGGTGGCGCATCCCCTTCCTGCTCTCCGGGGTACTGGTGCTTCTCGGCCTGTGGATTCGTCTCTCGGTCGACGAATCGCCGGTGTTCAAGGCAGCGCTGGCGCAGGCCGAGGAGCGCAGGTCTGCCGCCGGCGCGACGGAGAAGATGCCGATCGTCGCCGTACTGCGGCACCACTGGCGCGACGTGCTGATCGCCATGGGGGCCCGGATGGCGGAGAACATCAGCTACTACGTCATCACGGCGTTCATCCTCGTCTACGCGACCACTGCGGCAGATCTGGGCAAGCAGACGGCGCTCAACGCGGTGCTCATCGCCTCGGCCATCCACTTCGCGGTCATTCCGGCGTGGGGCGCGCTGTCGGACCGGATCGGGCGCAAGCCCGTCTATCTGGTCGGCGCCATCGGCGTGGGGCTGTGGATGTTCCCGTTCTTCGCGCTGATCGACACCCGGAGCTTCGGGAGCCTGCTGCTCGCCGTCACTGTCGGGCTCATCTTCCACGGCGCGATGTACGCGCCTCAGGCGGCCTTCTTCTCGGAGATGTTCGCCACCCGGATGCGCTACTCGGGCGCGTCGATCGGGGCGCAGTTCTCATCGGTCGCGGCCGGTGCCCCGGCGCCGCTCATCGCCACCGCTCTGCTGGCGGACTTCGACAGCTCGACACCCATCTCGCTGTACGTCATAGCCGCGGCGCTCATCACCGTACTGGCGGTCGGTTGTGCCAAGGAGACCAGGAACCGGGATCTCACGGACATCGAGGGGGCTGCTGCCCCGGAGCCGGACGCGCCCGCGGCGCTGCCGGCCGACGCCCGAGGCGTCTGAGCCGTGCCGTCGGACGGGCCGGAGAACCGGGCCCGTCCGACGGCACCGTCGTCACTTCTGAGCGGTGGGCTCGAACCAGGTGGGTTCGTCGGTCAGCGACTGCTTGATCCTGAAGAGTCCGAACTCGTTCAACGGCGGCAGCGCGTCCACCGGGAACCAGCCCACCTCCAGCGACTCGTCGTCGTTGACGCGTGCCTCACCCCCGGTCGCCCGGCAGCGGAAGGTGACGTCCAGATACTGGCAGCGGTCGCCGTTGGCGTACTGCACCGGTTCCAGGGCCTGGGTGAGCACCACCCGCTCCGCCACACAGCGCACAGCGGTCTCTTCGTACACCTCGCGCTCCGCCGTCGCCGCAGGCTGCTCACCCGGCTCGCAGATACCGCCGATGACCGACCACTTGCCGGTGTCGGAACGGCGTCCGAGGAGCACTCGACCCTCGTCGTCGAAGACCACGGCGGTGACGCCCGGCAGCAGGAGCAGCTGTTGGCCCGCGGTGGCGCGGATCTCGCGGATGAAATCAGGAGTAGCCATGGGACCGACCCTACGTGGCGGGTGGGTGGTCAGCGGCTGCGCCGCAGCCGTACCGAACGGACGGTGACCCAGCCGAGCCCCGCCACGGCGATCAGTGCGAGGACTCCTTCGGGGAGCGTGCCCATCCTGGTCGCGGGCGTGAGCGAGGACCTCAACGGCACCTTGTCCACGAGCGCGTCCGGGGTGAACAGCTTCGTCTTCTGGACGACAGTCCCGTCCGGGCGGATGATCGCACTGACCCCGCTGGTCACGGGGACGACGACGGACCTGCTGTGCTCGACCGCCCGCACCCTGGACATGGCCAGCTGCTGATAGGTCATCTCACTGCGCCCGAAGGTGGCGTTGTTGCTGGGTACGGCGATCAGTTGGCTGCCGTGCTCGACCGTGTCCCGTACGGCGTCGTCGAACGCCGCCTCGTAACAGGTCACCAGCCCCACGTTCGTACCCGCCAGGCCGAAGACGCCGACCTGCTTTCCGGGGCCGAAGTCCCTCTGTACACGGTCCACGTCGGAACTGAAGAGGCGTACGAAGGAGCGCATCGGGATGTATTCGCCGAACGGCTGGATGTGCCGCTTGTCGTATGTGCTGACGGGCCCCTTCTTCGGGTCCCACTGGATGAGGGTGTTGCGCAACTTGCCGGTGTCGGGCTCGACCACCGCCCCGATCACGGTGGGTACGCCGATCGCCTTCACCGCGTCGTCGATCACGATCCGGGCGTCGGCGTTCCGGTAGGGGTCGAGGTCGGAGGAGTTCTCCGGCCACAGGACGAAGTCGGGCTGGGGGACCTTGCCCGCCTTGACGTCCTGGGCGAGCTGTTCCGTGCGGCGCACATGGTTGTCGAGGACGGCGCGGCGCTGGGCGTTGAAGTCGAGTCCGAGCTGCGGCACATTCCCCTGGATCGCGGCGACGGTCGCGGTGCCGTCCTCGGGCGAGTCGTCCACGAGCGGCAGGGCGGCGAAGGCGGCGGCGACGGGTACGAGGACAGTCGCGGCGGCTGCGGCGACGGCGGCCCGGGGCACCTCACGCGTGCTGCGGCAGTTACGGAACTGACGTACCGCTTCACAGAGGCCGAAGCCGCACAGCACCACCGAGAAGGAGAGCAGGGGCGTGCCGCCCACGGCCGCGAGCGGCAGGAACAGCCCGTCCGCCTGCCCGAAGGCGATCTTCCCCCAGGGAAAGCCGCCGAACGGCACCCTGGCCCGGATCCCCTCGTCGAGGGCCCACACCGCGGCGGCCCACACGGGCCACCAGGCGAGCCGGGAGACGGCGGCGATCCCGAGGCAGCCGACCGCGATGAACAGCGCCTCGGCCGTTGCGAGTGCCAGCCACGGCACCGGACCGACCTCTTCGCCCGTCCAGTGCAGCAGCGGCAGCATGAAGCCCAGTCCGGCGAGCAGGCCGAGGCCGAAGGCGGCGCGCAGCCTGCGTTCGTGCAGCACCCAGCCGAGCAGGGCGAAGCCGGGCAGAACCAGCCACCACAGGGGCCGGGGCGGGAAGCTCAGATACAGCAGCACTCCCGAAATCACGGCGGCTGCAGGCCGTACGAGCCGCGGCATCACCCGTCTCCCCCTGGACGTGGGGGTGGATGCGGGCCGCTGCGGGTCGTCGACTGGGGTGATGGTGGCGCTCACCCGGCGGAGTCTACGGTGGTCGGCTGCGTGCCAGGCAGCCCCGCTCGCGTGATGGAACCCCTCGCGACGGATCGTTTCGCCACTTTCCCGCACAGATCCGGGCCGCTGGCATTACCGTGTGCGCCAGCCCCCCACCGATCGGCCGTGCCCGGCCGATCGCCGACGGGACGGTCACAGGTCGGGGGCGAACGTGACGATCGCACCAGCGGGACGGAGCCGAGCGCGGGAACGCGGCAACACTTCCGACGGAGCCGGGGCCGTGATCCTCGCCGCCTGCGCGATCCGGTCGTTGATCAGCGCCACCGGACGGGATACCGGCCCGGAGGGTGTTCTGCTGGCTCTGCTCGCCGTCGCCGCGGGCTTCGCCTGCGGACGGATCTGCGGAACGCTGCTGCCGGTGGCGACGGCCACGGTGGCCGCCGTGGGGGCGCTCCTTCTGGGGCTCCTCTCGCGTCATGGCATGCCGGGCGCCACGGCCACGACGGACACGGCGCCCGGACCGCGGGGGCGGGGCTGCTCGCGGGGCTCGCGCCGGCCCGCAGCCCCATCGGCGAGGGCACGGCGGGGTCGGGCGGCACGGCTGACGACGGGGAGGACCGTACACACGGGACACATGAACCGGACGGTGCCGGCTCTGGCCGGTGATCCGGACGCGGCGAACGATGCGGCGTACGGACCAGGCGTTGCGGACGGAACGGCCTGCGGTCCGCGGTACGGGAGACACGGCGTACGACTCCTCGGTCACGAATCGTCACGCCTGGCCGGCCCGTCGCACCCCGCTCCGAGCCGTTGCCGCGCCCCGACGACCGCGGACCCTGCCGCGGGTCAGGCTCCGGCCGGCGCGCCGGTCGCCCGCAGGTGCAGGCGCTCGCGGATGAACCGTACGCCCGCTTCCGCGTCGTCGACCGTGATGGTGAACGTCCGGCCGTCACCGAGCCTGAGCACCAGCCCCTCGCCCCTGCGGACCACCACGGCCGTGCCCTGCTCGGGGCGCCAGCGGTAGCCCCAGCCGCCCCACTGACGCGGGGTGACCCGGGGTTCGAATTCCGCGCCCACCACATGGGTGAGCAGGATCCGGCGGCGCGGCAGGCCCATGTGGCCGCAGCGCACCTCCAGAGCGTCCCCGTCGACCCGGACGGCCACGTTCACGAAGGCGAGAGTGCCGAACAGCATGAGCAGTCCGGCGGCGACGCAGCCGATCACGGACATCAGCAGCGGGGCGATACCGGAGGTCCAGTTGGAGGTCACGGCCAGTTGGACGCCGAGCGCCACACAGGCTGCCCCTGCGGCGGCGAGCACCCACTGGGCCCGGTTGGTGGCCCGGCCGATCCAGACCTCGGAGTGGGGGTCGGCTCCGGTGTGCCTCGGTTTTCGGGGGTGGTCCCTCATGTCAAGCAGCGTACTCAAGAACCCGCACCCCGGGGATGGGCCCGATGGCCCGCGCCAGGTCAGCGGGCGGGGCTGACGGCTCCCAGCAGCTGCCCCTCGGCATAGGCCAGAGCGGCTTCCGGCAGGTCGGCGGTGCGCCCGCTGAGAAGGACGGTGAGGCCTCCGGCCCATTCGGCCGACGGAGCGGGTTCGACCCCGATCCGGCGCAGTGCCTGGGCGGCGACGGCGCCGGCGGAGCCGTGGAGCGCAACGGGAGGCAGACCGGGCTGTCGGACGGCGGCACGGATGCGCTCGGCGACCAGTTCGTAGTGCGTGCACCCGAGGACCACGGCCCGCACGTCACGCGGGGTGAGCGCGGCGGCTGCGGCGACGGCCCGGTCGATCGCCGCCTCGTCCGCGTGCTCCACGGCGTCGGCGAGACCCGGGCACGGAACCTCGGTGACGGCGACGGAGCCGGCGAATTCACGGATGAGTCCGCGCTGGTACGGGCTGCCCGTGGTCGCGGGAGTGGCCCAGATCGCCACGGGGACGCCGCCGGCGACGGACGGCTTGATGGCGGGAACGGTACCGATGACCGGCAGTCCGGGTTCGAGTTCGGCGCGGAGCGTCGACAGGGCGTGCACGGAGGCCGTGTTGCAGGCGACGATCAGTGCGTCGGGCCGGTGGGCCGCAGCCGCTCGGGCCACGTCCAGCGCGCGGACGGTCACGTCCTCGGGGGTACGCGGCCCCCACGGCATGCTGTCCGGGTCCGAGGAGAGCACCAGATCGGCGTCGGGCCTCAGGCGGCGTACCGCGGCGGCGGCCGCGAGCAGGCCGATTCCGGAGTCCATGAGCGCGATCTTCACCCGGTCACCTTAGTCGACCGCCCTTGCGGTTCCGTCACAGTGGGGCAGACTGCGGCAAATGAGTGCCGTTGCCTGGATCGCCGTGGGTTCGCTGGCCGCGTGGGTGTGGCTGCTGCTGGGACAGGGTTTCTTCTGGCGCACCGACCAGCGGCTGCCGCCCAGGAAGGCCCCGGAGCACTGGCCGTCCGTCGCGATCGTCGTACCCGCGCGTGACGAGGCGGACATGCTGCCGGTGAGCCTGCCGTCCCTGCTGGCGCAGGACTATCCGGGGGTCGCCGAGATCTTCCTCGTCGACGACTGCAGCGAGGACGGCACCGGCGATGTCGCCCGCGCGCTGTCCGTGCGGTACGGAGGGCTGCCGGTGACGGTGGTGTCGCCCGGTGCGCCGGAGCCCGGCTGGACAGGCAAGTTGTGGGCCGTGCGGCACGGGATCTCGCTGGCGCGGGCCCGGCAGCCGGAGTATCTGCTGCTGACGGACGCCGACATCGCGCATGAGCCGGACAGCCTGCGGGAACTCGTCGCCGCCGCCGTCTCGGGCGGGTTCGACCTGGTCTCGCAGATGGCCCGGCTGCGGGTGTCGAGCGTCTGGGAGCGGATGGTCGTCCCGGCCTTCGTGTACTTCTTCTCGCAGCTCTATCCGTTCCGGTGGGTGAACCGGGCGGGTGCCCGGACGGCCGCGGCGGCCGGCGGGTGTGTGCTGCTGCGGACCGGAGCGGCGGAGCGGGCCCGCGTGCCGGAGTCGATCCGGCAGGCGGTGATCGACGACGTGTCGCTGGCGCGGGCCGTGCGGCGCGCCGGCGGGCGGATCTGGCTGGGGCTGGCGGAACGAGTGGACAGCGTGCGGCCCTATCCGTGCCTGGCGGATCTGTGGCGGATGGTGTCGCGGAGCGCGTACGCCCAGTTGAGGCACAGTCCGCCGTTGCTCCTGGGGACGGTCCTGGGGCTCGCGCTGGTCTATCTCGCGCCGCCGGTCACACTCGTCGTCGGGCTGCTCGGCGGTGCTCCGGTGGCGGCGTGGGCGGGCGGGGCGGCGTGGGCGGTGATGACCGGCACGTACATGCCCATGCTCGGCTACTACCGGCAGTCGCTCTGGCTGGCGCCGCTGCTGCCGTTCACCGCCGCGCTCTATCTGCTGATGACGGTCGATTCGGCGGTGCAGCACCACCGGGGGCGCGGCGCGGCCTGGAAGGGGCGTACGTACGCCCGTCCCGAGGCCGCACCGGACCGGTGAGCGGAGTCGGCCGTGGGCCGATGGCCGCAGTGCCGACCAAGACCCCCGAGGGGTCATTTACGGCCGGGCGTCCAGTTCATGCCCCACCCGTAGGCGTAGTCGATGGTGCGCTGCGGGCTCACTCCGCGCTCGGGTACGAGATAGCGGGCCTCGCGCTGCACCGTGAGGTCTCCCCCGTTGTTGGTGAGGAGCGCGAGCGCGCAGACGGTGGACGGGACGGTGCATTCGTCGAGCGAGAAGTCGATCGGGGCGCCGTGCTGGGGCCGGAGGGTGACCGTCGCATGGAGATCGGCAAAACTCCGGGCGCCTTCATAGATGGTGACGAAGATCAGGACGCGGCGGAACTTGTCCTTCTGGTCGAGGTTGACGGTGAGGTTCTCACCGGTGGCGACGGCGCCGGTGCGGTCGTCTCCGTCGAGATGGATGTAAGGGGGCTGCCTGAGTGCGCCGAACGCGTTTCCGAGTGCCTGTACGACTCCCTTGCGGCCGTCGGTGAGTTCGTAGAGGGCGCAGAGGTCGAGATCGAGGTCCGCGTGATCGGCAACCGCTCTGCCGAGTTTGCTCGCCCAGCCCTTGAACTGTTTGCGCACTTGCCAGTTGAGATTGACCTGCAGGACTCCCGTGGTACCGCCCTGTTTGGCCAGGGAGACCGAGGGCGTCTCCTTGGTGAGCGTCACCTTCGACAGACGGACGGGCGGGGCGGCAGGAGGTACGGGGGGCGCCGTCGGCGGCGCGGGCGGGAGAACCGGCGGCGGCAGGGGCAGATCGTCGACCCGCGGACCCCCCTGGGTCTGTTGAGGCGCTTGGGGTTGTCGATACGGCTGGGGCCGCTGCGGTTCATCGACGGAAATACCGAAGTCCGTCGCGAGGCCTTCGAGACCGCTGCTGTACCCCTGGCCGACGGCACGGAATTTCCAGGCGCCCTGGCGCCGGTAGAGTTCCCCGAGAATGAAGGCGGTCTCGACCGTCGCGTCGGCACTGTCGAACCGCGCGATCTCGGAGCCGTTCGACGCGTCCATGACCCGTACGTGAAGCCCCGTCACCTGACCGAAGGTGCCGCCGTCCGCGGAGGCCGCCAGGACGACGGTCTCGACGGCCGGCTCGACGCGTGCCAGATCGACGACGAGGCTGTCCGTCACCCCGTCGGCGGTGGTGCGCTTGCCCTCGTGACGAACCGCGCCGGATGTGTGGGACGGCTGGTTGTAGAAGACGAAGTCGGCGTCGTCGCGCACCTTCCCCGACACGAGAAGGAGTGCCGAGCCGTCCACGTCCGGTGTCCCCGGAAGGGCGCGCCACCCCAATTCGACCCGCACGGCCCGAACCGCCACCGGAACATTGGCGCCTTTTAGCATGGTCATGCTCGCCCCCATCGCGAGTCCGGCTGCCCGAAGGCTTTTCCCCGACAACCTAATCCCCTGCGCGCCACGGGGCCCACAGCAGTGCGTCCACCGCCCGGCGATCCGCCGGTAACGCAGCGGCCCCGACCTCGTGAAGGGCCGGACGGCGCTGCAGCACGCACACGAGCAGTACTGTTCGTCCCGCTCCCCTTCCGGGACCATGGCGATGCCCCTGCCGGCCGCCGGGAGCGTCCGGGGGCGTGGGGCTCGCAGGATCGGCTCTGTGGAGTTCCCGATCAAGGTGGCGCCGGTCCGCGCGGTCCCGGCACTGCCCGACGAACGGTGGTCGTCGTCCGGCCCAGTCGCTTGGCCTGATCGGCGACTCCGTCACTTCGAGCCGTAGTACAGCCGGAGGAACTCCTCCATCGCCGCGTCGACGCCGGCGCGGTCACCGGTGGCGAGCAGGTCGAGCAGCAGACCGCGGACGGTGGCGAGTCCCAGCCTGGCGCGGTTCCGGGCCACGGCAGGGTCCGCACCTGCGGCGACCTCGGCGCACATGAGCGGCTCCAACCAGTCGTTCACGAGCCCTTCGAGGACCGGGGCGGCCTCGGGGCGGCCTCGCAGCGCGTGCCCGCAGATTTCGAAGAAGAGCCGCTCCTGACCGGCCAGTCGAGGGTCCGTCAGCTGTCGCCAGAGGAGCCGCGCAGTATCGGAGGGCGAGAGACCGGGTTCCAGGCGGAACCGGGACAGCAGATCACGCTGGCGCTGCTCCGACGTCCGGACGATCTCGACGAGCAGCTGTTCCTTGGAGCCGAAATAGTGGATCAGCATGCGGTGACTGACGCCGATCGCGGCGCCCAGGCCGCGCAGGCTCAGGTCCGCGAAGCCGTGTGCCGCGACGTAGTCGACGGCCGCGTTCACCAGTTGAGAGCGCCGGCCTCCGTCCGTGCCGGGCGCGGTCTTGCCCTCAGGATGCGAGCCGTCCGTATTCACCACGTCACAAGCGTACCCATGGGTACATGCCCTATGTACCGTGTGGTACATGAAGTCTGTCACCGTGTTGATCGACGTACCGCAGACGCCCGAGCAGGTCTACGACTTCCTCGATGTCATGGCTCACCACGAGCGATTCACCAACCACTACCTGACCGACTGGCACTACAGTGGCCCCGTCCGCGGCATCGGATCGTGCGCCACGGTCACAGCCGCGCTGGGCGGCACGAAGACCGATGTCACCATCGAGGTCGTCGAGGCCGACCCGCCGCGGCGCATTGTCGAACGGAACGTCAGCGCGGCCGGCCGACGCCTGGCTCACGGCACCTACACCATCGAGCCGCTGCGGACCGGCGGAAGTCACGTGTCGTTCACGTATGCCTGGGCGCGCGTCCCGCTCGCCGACTGCCTGCTGGCGCCCGTCGTCCGTGCCACGATGCGGCGCGCCAACCGTACGGTCATGCGACGTCTGGCCACCGAGTTGGTTCGCCACGTGCCCACTGCTGGATCCTGATGCGTCGGCGGCGTCCGCGCCGGCGTCGACTGCCCGGCATGCGCCCTGTGCGCTCATCACACCCTTAGGGCTGTCCCGTGATCCCTGGCGGGCGCGCGACGACAGCTACGGCACCTCGCCGCGTTGAACATCAGCCCCGTGCCGCAATGCCCCATCCGGCGGCAGTCGGCGGACGACCGTCACCCCCACCCCAGGGTGTCCACCGCCCACCCGGCCCCCACCGCGCACCCCACGGGAATCGCCAGCAGTGCCACACCCATCGGCCAGGGGAACTCGCCCCTCGCCCGCACCACTTGACGCACCGCGAAGGCCTTCTCCATCGCAGCGTCCGATGCCTTCGTCGTCAGCGGTGTCAGGACGCCGAGCGCCACCAGAGCCACTTCGCGCCACCCCAAGTGCCCCTGGCCGCGCGCGGGCAGCGTCCACGACGACACCCATCCGCGAAACGGCAGCAGCGCTATGGCGACTCCCCACAGCAGACCGGCGCAGGTAGCAAGGACTCCGGGCCACTGCACCTGCGCGACGAACCGCAGCGTCGGTGCCATCACGAGCATCGCCGGAAACGGCAGCGCCGCCATCCACCGCTCCTGCTTGGCCGGCAGCCACCGCAGCACCATGCTTGTCAACACGAACTCGGGAATCACCACCGCAAGGACCCACAAAGGAACAACCATCTGAACCTCCCCTTCCCTCAAGCGGTACTGCTACGGCTACGGCCACGCCTGCGGTTACGAGCACCGGCCCCGGGCACCCAGGCACCGGCTTCACAGAATTACAGCCATGGCCATAACAACAGCCGCGAAGGTGAGGAGGAAGATCGCAGTCTGCTTGCCTGTCGCCACCTCCATCGGTTTGCCCGCATGCTTCAGATCGAGCTGGCGCCTGACGTATTTGGCGAAGATGACCCTCAAAACTGCCAGCCCCATCGCGGTCGCCGTGTACAGCATCAGCGGCGTCGGCCCCGTATAGCCTCGTGCCGCCGAATTCACGGCGATGCACACCGCACCCACCAGGGGAAGCGAGACCGCGATCAGTTTGTCCCTTCTCGTGGTGGCCATGGACTGCGCCGCCACCGCGAGGGCGATGCCGGACACCACGGCCGCCATCCACCACTCGGTGACCGAGAACGTGGATGTCAACATGTGTCTTCCCTTCTCCGGCATTACGGACGCACACGCAGGGTGGGGTGACACGAGATGTCGTCTCGCCCCACCCCACCTGCTGCACGCAATTCCTACCAGGTGAGCCAGCCGATCACCGTGGTTGTCGCATCACTGACGACACCGGACACCTTCGCACCGACTTCCTCCGCCAGACCGAACTTCTTGAACACACTTGCCTTGCCGAAGAAAGCTCCGCCGAGCGCGAAGAGCCCGAGTGCCGATTGGAACTGGCTGCTGTCCCAGCCGTACCCGAATCCGCTGAGGACGGCGCTCACCCCCTGGAGGCCCCAGGACACGTAGCCGGCCCCCACCGCGAACGGTGCGAGCGGCGGGAAGAAGAAGGAGCCGACCCCCAGGACGACGGCGCCCGCTCCGAAGACCGTGCTCCAGTGCCCGGTGACCGTCGCCCAGTCCTTGGGGTCGGATATGTCTTCCGGCCACAGGCCCCAGAACTTGGTGTCGCCGTCGTCGTCGTTCTCGGGGCTGTCGGAGGGGTTGGTCCCGTTCTGCTCGTGCTTCTTCGCCTCCTCGGCCGCCTTCTTCGCCGCCGCGACGACCTCGGCCTGCCGCTTCGCCGCGGCGATCGCGTGGGCTTCACTCGCGGCCGCCGCGGCGCCCTGGGCGTCCTTGCCGGCCTGTACGGCCGCGGCCCGCGCCTGGGAGGCCGAGGCCTGCGCGTCCACCGCGTACGACACCGCCTGCTTCGCCGACCCGACCGCTTGGCGCATCGAGTAGTTCGCGCTCCGGGCCGCACCGCGTGCGGTGGCCGCCGCCGCCAGTGCGTCCTTCGCCGACTTGGCCGCGGCGGCCGCGGACTTGTCGGCGGCGTCCGCGTTGGACTTGGCCTCGTTCGCCGAGTCGGTGGCGTCCTGGGCGTAGCCCTTTGCCTTCGCCTCCCACTCGGATGCCTCCTTCGCGGCCGCGCGGGCCTCGGCCGCAGCCTTGGAGGCCAGCGCGGCGTTCTGAAGCGCCTCTGCGGCGATCTTCGCCGCGTGGGCGATGGAGGCGCGGATGGCAGAGATATGGGTGGCCTGGTCGAGGTCGAGACGGGCGACGTTGAACTGGTCGCGGACGACGAAGGCACGCCGCATCCGCGAGGAGCCTTCCAGGACGATCTGCGCGGCCGACTGTACGTAGGCCCCGCCCGTGTTGAGAAGGCGGAACACCTCGACCTGGTCGTCCTCCTTCATCGCCTCCGCCAGTTCGACGGCCAGGAAACGGTGGAGGGCCTGGGCGCTTCCGTCGCTCAGCGCCGCGGTGGCCTTCTCCTTCACGGCCTGGCCCGGGTTCTCGTTGAGAACCGTGAACACCGTGACACGGTTGTCCGTCGCCGCCGCTTCGATGACCCCGGTCTCCAGGAATGCGCGGGCGGCGTCCGGATCGTCGCTGGCCAACGCCTGGTAGGCGGCCTCGGCCACAGCGGCCGGGGCCGACGCTGCGAGGGCCAGGACGTTTTCCCGGTCGTCCTGCCTCTGCGCGAGAAGGCGGTCCACCCTGATCCAGTTGATGATGTCGTCGTCGGTTCCGGCGAGAGCGAACTCGACGGCCTGGCGGGTCCAGGTGCCGGGCGAGTCGAGGAGTCTGACCGCGGCCTTCCGGCCGGACGTGACACCGCCGGCGGTGTCGCCGGACTGCACGGCCGCCTCGGCGGCGATGATGAGGTTCTTGATGTCCTGGGCGGTCTGGTCCGCCTGGGTGCGCTCCTTCTCGGCTCGCGCGGCGTCGTCGACCTCCTCCTGCGCTCTGAGTTTGGCCTCCTTGACGCCGAGTTCGGTGTCCGCGGCGATCTGGGCGGTCTCCGCCACGCGGGCCGCCGCCTCCACCTCCTGGGCTTCCTTGACCGCGTTGGAGGCCGTGGTGGCCGCCTCGACAGCGGCTGCGGCGTAGGCGGTGGAGCGCTTGGCGTACTCGATGGCCTTGCCCGCGTTGGCCGCTGCCTCTTCGGCCGCGTCCGCGGCCTTGTCGGCGTGATCGGCGGCGCTGTTGGCGGCGTCGCGGGCGACGGCGGCCGCGGTGGCAGCCCGTTTGGCCAGCGTCTGGGCCGTGCCCGCTGCACGGGTGGCCCGTGCCGCGGCGGCGTTGGCCTCGGCGGCTGCCTGCTTCGCCTTCGCCGCCTGGGACTGCGCTGCGCCCGCGGAAGCCGCAGCGTCGGCCGAGGCATTGGCGGCCGCGGCGGCGTTCTGGGCCGCGGCTGCGGCAGCGGAACCGGCCGCGGAGGCCTGGCTGGAGGCGATGGCGGCCTGGTCGGCGGCCGCGGCCGCGGTGCGCGCGCGGGAGGCGGCGTTCCGGGCGCCCACGGCGGCCGAGCGGGCCGCGGCGGCCTTGGACGCGTCCTTGGAGGCGGCGATGGCGGCGTTGTAGGCGCGGGAGGCGGCATTTCCGGCCGATGCGGCAGCGGCCGCGGCGGCCTGCGCGGCCAGCGCGGCGCGATGGGAAGCCGACTGGGCGGTACGGGAGGCGGCGATCGCGACATTGGCGGCATCGGCGGCCCCGCGTGCGGCACCGGCTGCGTTGTTCGCCGCCCTGGCCGACTTCACCACGTCCTGCTGGGCCGCCTTCGCCTCCTCCGCGGCCTCCAGTGCGGCAGCCTTGGCCTGCGCGGCAGCAGCCTTGGCGCTGTCGGAGGCGGACACGGCCTGCTTTGTCGTCAGCTCCGCCCGCCGGCCCTCGCGCTCGACGATCTCGACCAACTGGTCGATCGTCGCAGCTTCCTCGTCGCGGGCTCGGGCGATGTACTGGCCGGAGACCAGGAACTGGTGGATCGCCTCGGGCGATCCGTCCTCAAGGGCGCGCTGCGCGTACTTCTTCACCTCCGGGGAGGCGCCGTTGAGGACGGAGAAGACCTCCACCTGCTCGTCCTCCTGCTGGGCGGTGTACTGGGTCTGTTCCAGGAACTTCTTCAGGTCCGCCCGGGTACCTTGGTCCAGCGCCCTGGACGCCTCCCGCTTCACAGCAGTGCCGCTGTTGTTCATGACGGTGAAGACCGCCACGCGCAGGTCCTCGTCGACTGAGTCGTCGTATCCGTCGAGCAGGTAGGCGGCGATCGCGTCGTCCCCGGCGCCCAACGCGGTGTTGGCTGATTCGCGCACGGCCTGACCGGCATAGGGGAGGCTACTGAAGATGGCGTAGCGGTTGTCGTCCGCCTTGGCGGCCGGCAGCCCGCGGGCGAGGAAGTCGGAGACAGCGGCCGAGGTGCCGAGGAGTGCGGCTGTGGCTGCCTCGCGGGTCGCGATGCCGCCGATCTTGTAGGCCCACACGGCCTTGCCCCGATCGGTGTCCGGCAGGCCGTTCGCCGTGCCGCTGGGGTCGGTGTCGGCGGCGTGGGCGGGGCCGGCGGTCAAGGTGAGAATGGAGGGCAGTGCGGGGACGGCAGTGACCCCGGCGAGTGTGGTGAGTAGGCGTCGTCTGCTCCACAACGTAGGAGACATGGCATGCATCCTTTCCGTAAGGGACGTGCGTTACAGAAATGGATGCAGCACCTCAATTACTCATCATGCGGAGCGCATTGGGTGCAGCATCTCATTTATGGGCATAGGTGGGCTCACCGTTCGCCGGCCCCAATCCGGCGGTGCAGGACGTTTGTTGAGCAAACCGATGATTCGCTCTTGATATGTCGTCGCGTCGTGCGCCACGGGCAGCGACGGCGGCCGGCCATCTGCGCCATGCCGCGTACGTCGCTCACGGGGGCGGCCGTTGGGGCCGCGGTCAGGAAGGTGACGCCGTCGGAACAGGAACGTCGATCCCCCGCTGCTCGCCGCCCGCAGCGCACTTCCGCGGGCAGAGGGGCGGGGCGGGCGTCACCGCCCCGCCACCGGGCAGGATCCGGGGTGCACGGTCCTGCCCGGTGGAACGGCTGCCGCGGCGGACTACTGCTGGTTGTAGCGCTCCAGCAGGTGCACGTTGCCGAAGGTCCAGTTGGATCCGGTGGAGGCCCAGCTGCCGACATAGTTGTTGAACGTGCCGTCGGCCTTGGCTGTCATGGTGAACATCTTGACGGTCCCGGTGTCGTACCCGTACATGAATCCGAGGTCGTCGCGACCGTCGCCGTCGTAGTCACCAGCGACGACCTTCATGTGTTCGCGCCAGACATTTCCGGCCGCGATGGTCGCCGCCACGGTACGGGTCTTGAAGGTCCCGTTGGGCTCCGCGAGCCAGGTGGAGACGCCGTCGGAGCCGTCGGCGTAGTCGTACCAGACGGAGATGTCGTCCCGGCCGTCGCCGTTGAAGTCACCGGAGTTGATGGTGGAGCGGGCGCCGTCACCCCAGGCGGCGGACTCCCAGCCGGCGACCGGGGCGGCGAAACCACCGTCAGGCTTGGCGGTGAAGGTGAACAGGCGGGCCATCTTCTTGTCGTTGTAGCCGTAGAAGACAGCCAGGTCGTCACGGCCGTCGCCGTTGTAGTCCCCGGTGGCAAACTTCATGTGCTCCGCGTACCAGTTGCCGTCCGGGCTGGAGAAGGACGCAACCGGGGCGGCGAAACCACCGTCGGGCCTGGCGATGAAGGTGAACAGCTTGTCGCTGCCGTCGGAGTAGTCGTACCAGACGGAGATGTCGTCCCGGCCGTCGCCGTTGAAGTCACCGCTCTGCGGGTTCACGTTCGCCGCGGTCCAGTTGCCGGGTGCGACCTTCCACGACGTGAGCGGCTCGGCAAAGTTGCCGTCGCCCTTGCCGAGCCAGGTGAACAGGGCCATCGAGCCATCGGCGTAGCCGTAGAAGGCCGCTACGTCGCCGGTGCCGTCGCCGTTGTAGTCGCCGGTGAGGAACTTCATCTTGTCGGCGGTGTAGCCCCCCGCCGCGCGGGTCCAGCTGGTGACCGGCGGCAGGAAGGTTCCGTCGGGGCCCGCGATGAAGCGGTGCATCGCGTCGTGGCCGTCGGCGTAGTCGTACCAGTCGGCGATGTCGCTGCGGCCGTCGTTGTTGTAGTCATTGCGGATGACAGTTCCGCTGGACCAGCGGGACTCGTTCTTGTCGGTGTAGACGACGAAGTTGCCGCGATCGGTGAGAACGGCCGAGCCACCGGGGGCGTCGGTCTTGGACTCCCACAACTTCGTGGTGCCATCCGCCTTGAGCACGACCAGATTGCCGCTCGCGTCGAGGCGTACGGTAGCGCCGGCGTTGCCGCCGGTCCCGGTCGACCACAGGGTTTTGCCCGCGTTGGAGGTGATGACGAAGTCACCGTCGGCCTGCAAGGTGGCCTTGGCGGAGTTGGAGATCAGCGAGTCGCCGGGCAGAAGGCGCTGACCCGCCTGAAGAGCCGCGCCGAGTGCGGAGCTGTCCGCACGGGCGGCAATGGCCCCATTGCGGGTTTCGCTGCTGCCAAAACAACCACCCTGCCAGGAGCGGCTGCTGACGCCGACCAGTTCGTACGCACCGCTGCCCGCCTCGCGCAGCACGGGCCCACCGGTGTCGCCCATGCAGACCGCGTCGTCGGCGGTCTTGCCGGTGATGTTCAGGGCACCGTCGGCGAGGGAATCGACCGTGAACGCGGCCTCGTGGAGCTTGTCCGGCACCCACTGCGTCTTGGTACGACCGTAGCCGGTCACCTTCAGGGCGTCTCCGGCCCGAGGCGGCGTGGTGGCCAGTTTGACGGGGGTGATGCCAGTGGCGGGGGTGGCCAGGCGGGCCATGACCATGTCGCGGCCCGCACGCGGTACCAACTGCACGATCTCGCTGACGTGACCGCCTGTGGTGGCGGTCAGATCGGTGCGGCCGATCGTGGCCATCGTCTTCAACGACGGCTTGCCTGCGAGGACTTCGGAACCTGCCTGCGGGTCGGCTGCGAAACATGAGGCGGCGGTCGCCACCCACTGGGGTGCGACCAGGGCCCCGGAACAGGCGCGCTGACCGTCACCGATGTCGAGGTACGCGGTGAAGGAGTAGCCGCCGTTCGCGACGGGGGTGCCGGCGACCGCGTGGGCCACGGGGGCGGTGAGGAAGGTGGAGCCTGCGGCTGCGGCACAAGCGAGCAACGCCATGCCACGCACCGCACCAGAACGTCTTCCGGACACGAATCGTCTCAACTCTCTGTCAGAAAAAGTGCCTTGCCCGAATAAGGGGTCTGGGCGATGTCGTCTCCTGGCGAAACCTCGCCCCGAAAGACCCCGGGTCAACCGCTACTTGGTGGCGTGTACCTCAAGGAGCGTGTGGTCACGGTGCTCCGGGTCCGCGCTCTGACCCACCGACGCAAAGGTGTTCCTGTCGACGTCGAACGACACCGCCGTGCCCGCGACCTCCATGTCGAGCGTGAGCGCGTAGTTGTTGGACTTGACGCCGTAGACCTGCGGGACCTCCATGGACAGGTAGCCGCTGTTGCCGGAGAGCTGAAGGCAGAACTTGCCCTTGCCGCGCGAGTAGAGCTCGACCGGAGCGGTCGCGGTCGCGCAGTCGGTGAGCACGATGTGCCCGTCGCCGCGCTTCAGGCGGATGCCCGTATCGGCGAAGATCTTGTCGGCGTCCGGATAGGCGAAGTCCTCCACCGCCACCGGCGGCACCTCGCCGTCGGCGGCCACCGCGGTCCGGGGACCGGCCCCCGCGAAGGGGGCCGACACCACCAACGCACCGACAGCGGCGCACGCCGCCAGGGAGAAGGACAGCAAGGTACGGACTCTCATGTTTTTCGTCAACCTCTCATGGTCGGACATCAATGACACATAAGACGTCGCGTGCAAGCAGGCGCAGTTGTGCACCGCTCGACGAAATCCGAGACCGCACCCCCCAGCACGTGACACGCCCCTTGGTGCGCCAACACTCCGCACCGGGCCGAATATTCATATCACTGGAGGCAGAAGATATCCGGGCTTATTGACAGGTTCAATGCACTGCAAGCGCCTCACCGGCGGCCATCGGTAATGGTCGAGGATTTGCTGATGGAATTCCGTCACCCCGTTCACCACTCTCGATATCAGCCTGCACATCCTAAAGTGCGGCGTCGCCCGGACCGCGAGACAAGGGGTCATAAAGTTGACGATTCGTCATATCATGCCGGACCAGTGATGGTTGCGAACAGATTGCAAACGAGAAGATCCGTCTGCCCCTCTGCGGGGGCACATCCTCACGCGCCACCCTCGGCTACCACGCCCAGCACGCGGGGCGTGAGGCGACGAAGACCATGCGGAGGTGATATCAGCCGTCAGGGGCGGATAAATTTGGCGATATCACCGGTTAGATCGACGATGCGGACCGCCTGAGCCGTCGGCATCGACCTCATCCCCGACCCCCGGGGCACTCGGCCCGGCACCCGGAACGAGGAGGACTCGGGTTACCTCAAGGGGTACGCGCCTAGGGAGGTCTCGGCCAACGCAATACCGAAACAGGCCATTGCACGAATACTTTCAGGCCGATGGCACGAACAAGTCATCAATGACATGAGCGAGAACAAGGCAGCCGAGAACTCCGCTTTCAACTGCGGATCAACCGACATCACATGATTTCAACCCGTCCCAGCTGGCCGCCAGAAGGTCTGAGCATCAACGATAATCGGATACCTGTTGCACGCATAACCGACTTCACTGACCATTTACTCTACCCAGGAGGCATTCCACTCACGTAATTCATCCCCCTATCGCCCGCTTGCGGCCAGTTGCTGATTCAGGGCCGCGTTGGTCTCCTTGAGCCGGTGGTTCTCGATCTCCAGCACCAACTCACCGGCGCCGCGATCAACCTCGCCCGAATCGACCCCCACCTCACCGAAACACCCCAGGCCGCATCCGCTCCTGCCACTTCGCGCGGCTTCGCCCCGCCGGACAGATCCGGCGGGGCGAAGTCGCAGGGCTCGAATCGGTCAACAGCGTCCGGAGGCAGTCGGCAGGGGCCCTCTGCCTTTCTCACATGGGCGGAAGTCTGAAGAGCGCCGTGCTTGTGACTGTCGGTGCGTCAGACGACCGGCTTCTGAACGGAGGTCGGCTTGGTGGCGAGCAGTGCGGTGATCTCATCGGCGAGCTGCGGGCCGAGCTCGCCCCAGCCGTCCTTGTAGCCGTAGACGCCGGCCAGAGTGCGGGCCTCGTAGTCGCCGTTCATGATCTCGATGTCGTTGGGTGTGATGAGTGCCGGGTGGGCGACTCCGACGGCCGCCGAGACCTTCATCAGCTCCTTGCGCAGGGTGCGCAGGTAGACAGCGGCTCTGGTGGCCTTCGAGGTCGGGTCGAGGCCGCGGGCCAGCCACGGGTTCTGGGTGGCGATGCCGGTGGGGCACTTGTCGGTGTGGCACTTCTGCGACTGGATGCAGCCGATCGACAGCATCGCCTCACGGGCCACGTTGATCATGTCGGCACCCAGAGCGAACGCGACCGCGGCGTTCTCGGGCAGGCCGAGCTTGCCGGAGCCGATGAAGGTCAGGTCATCGGTCAGCCCCAGCTCTGCGAAAGTGCCATAGACCCGGGAGAAGCCCATCCGGAACGGTAGCGACACCGAGTCGGTGAAGATCAGCGGCGCCGCCCCGGTGCCGCCCTCACCGCCGTCGATCGTCACGAAGTCGACACCACGGTCGCCACGCGCCATCAGCGTGGCCAGCTCCTGCCAGAAGCCCATCTCTCCCACCGCGCTCTTGACCCCGACCGGCAGACCGGTCTCGGTGGCGAGCAGCTCGACGAAGTCGAGCATCGAGTCGACGTCGTTGAACGCGGTGTGCCGCGACGGGGAGGCGCAGTCCTTGCCGACCGGGATACCGCGGATTCCGGCGATCTCCGAGGTCACCTTGGCACCCGGCAGCATCCCGCCCAGCCCTGGCTTGGCTCCCTGGGAGAGCTTGATCTCTATCGCCTTGACCGGGGCGCCGCCGACCACATGCTTGAGCTTGTCCAGGTTGAAACTGCCGTCCTCGTTGCGGCAGCCGAAGTACGCCGTACCGAGCTGAAGCACGAGGTCGCCGCCGTTGCGGTGGTACGGCGACAGGCCGCCCTCGCCCGTATTCTGCATCGCGCCCGCCAGCGCCGTCCCCTTGTTGAGCGCCGTGATGGCCGCGCCGGAGAGCGATCCGAAACTCATCGCCGAGATGTTCACCACGCTCGCCGGTCGGAACGCCTTGGCGCGCCCACGCGGCCCGCCCAGCACCTTGGCTGAGGGCAGTGGGGCCTGCGGGTCGTGCACGTCGGGCAGAGTGTCGGCGAACGTGCGCTGCTTCAGGTAGGCGTGCCCCTGCACGTGCTCGACATCCACGTCGGTTCCGAACCCGAAGTAGTTGTTCTCCTCCTTCGCCGAGGCATAGATCCAGGTGCGCTGGTCGCGGCTGAAAGGACGCTCTTCCTCGTTGGAGGTCACGATGTACTGCCGCAGCTCCGGCCCGATCGTCTCCAACAGGTACCTGGCGTGTCCGATCACCGGGAAGTTCCGGAGCAGTGCGTGCCTCTTCTGGACAAGGTCGCGGGCGGCCACCAGCGCCAATGCTGTTGCGGCGACCGCGCCGATCCTCCGGGCGTGCATGAACGTTCCTCCTCGATGAGCGGCTCCATCGCCATGCGGTGGACGTCGTCGTGTCGTGTTGGGCGTCAGGCCACGGGCGCTGCCAGTCAGGCATCAGCGTCCGCCAAAGAATGCGAAATGATATTAACCTCGCGCTTTCGTGAGCAGCTCGTCCGACAGGTGAATCAGGCAGACGCCAGGGCACGGGCATAGGTGCAGGCGGATCGTCGCGGTGGAAGGCCCCCAGGAACAGAGAGATGCCTTGAGACTCCGACGCCCGGGCTTGCCAGGACTCCATCCGGCAAGAACAGCAAGGCATCTCGTAACTGCGATCTCCTCATGCCCCGGCGGCGGCCTGCGCCACGTTCGACGAGCAGAACCTGTTGCCGAGGCAGTGGCAGGCCGTCACCGCACGCGGGATCCGCCTCCACCTCCACGCCTACGACCAGGACCTGCCGGGCCCCTGTGTTCAGTGCGGCGAGGGCGGCTGCCCAGCGGGGGGGGCGACCTCGCAGGTCATGGTGACACCGATGATGTCGCCCTCGCTGCCCTCCGCCACGGCGGTGGCGTGCAACATGAGTAGGAGGCGGTCGCACTGCTGGGCTTCTTGCACGTAGTGGGTGGTGACCAGGACGGCGGCGCCGGATGCAGCCTGGTGGTGGATGGCGTCCCACAGGCCGGCCCGGGACAGGGGGTCGACTCCGGAGGCCGGTTCGTCCAGAACGTAGGTCGGGCCGATGGGCCAGGACGATGGTGAACGCCAGTCGGCGCTGCGGGCCGAGGCCGATCGAACCGGCAGGTCGGTCGCCGGCCGCCACGCAGCCTGGGCGCCGTGAAGCAGCGACGCACCTGCTTGAGGGGCGAGAGGAGTAGCGGGTCGGAGACGGCACCGAAGAATCGAGTGCGAGTGAGAGCGTGCAGGGGCGCGACGAAATGGGATCTCGGCGCAGGGTGAGTCCGGCCCCAGCGCGCAGTGCTGGCTCAACTTTCGCCAAGAAGGTCTCAGGGGTGTCGAGTTGCCGCCGCCTCCATCCTGGGGAGTGCCACGCGGGTGTCGCCCCTGCAGCCCATCCACCGCTTTCCGTTGGTCATGGGCCCTTCAACGGAAATGCCCCCGCTGTTATCGGAAGCCTTGACGATGTTTTAGCAGGTCAGGCCGACAGAAGTAGCGTAAAACGGATGACCCCGAGATTGGGACTCCCCAACCAGCACATCGTGGGCTTAACTTAGGTGCCATGACCTCCCCTCGCTCCACCTACGGCGGCGGCTACTACGCCGCCCCGTCGTTCCCCGACACTCCGATCTACGACTCCCTGGTCGCGGAGCGGGGCACCCCTCAGATCGCTCCGATCCGAGTGCCTGCCGCCTATGACACCGGCAACAGCTATCTGCCGGCTCTCCCGGCGGCGCTGCCGGCTCTTCCCGCGGCCCCTTCCCAGCCCAACCCCTCGTACGGGCAACCGCAGCCTGCGCAGCAGGGTTACGCGCCGATGCAGCCCGCACAGTTGCAGCACGCCCCGGCCCCGTACATCCCGCAGCAGCCGACCGCGGCCCGCGGCGGGTACCAGGCGCCCTATCCGCCGCCGCAGCAGCAGCAGCGGCCCGCGCCGGGCACCGGGTACGAGGCCATGCGCCCGGCGTCACCGCGGCCCGCCCCGGCCCCCTCTCCCTACGAGGACCCGTACAACCGCCCGTACCAGGGCCGGGGGTACTGAGCCGGTCATCACGGACGGTCGCATCGAGGTCGTCGTCGAGCCATGGGGACTCGTCGGCGACCTCGATGTACCCGCACCGGGCCGAACGGCCCTCCTCGCCGCACGCACGCCCCGGACGGACCGTCAGCCCCGATGGCCGACGGGGAACTCACGGGGGTGGTCCGTGCGTTGGGCGGGGTGATGTTGCTCTCTCTTCGTCGCTTCAGCGTGCGAAGCGTGCCGTATCGGGTTAAGAGGGATACGGAAGGGGGTGCGGGACTGTGCGAGCGGTTGCGGGAGTGTGGCGCTGGCGGCGCAATCCTCTGCGCCGCGCCACCGACCGGCGCGAGGCGTGGGTGGCTCTTGTAGCGCTGCTGCTCATGGTGCTGGTGGCGCCGGCGCTGGGCTGGGTGTGCGGGTCGCTCACCGACGACGCCCTGCAGGAATCGGTGCGCATCCAGCAGGCACAGCGTCGCGCCACGACAGCGGTCGTGGTGCGCCGGGCACCGGACGCGCCGCATTTCGTCACCGATCCCGAGGTGTCCTCGGAGCACGCCCCGCAGACCCTGGTGGTCGCGCGATGGAAGGCTCCGGACGGCACGAACCGGCACGGTACGGTGAGTACGCTCTCCCGGAAGACCCGTCCCGGTGCCGTCGTGGAGATCTGGACCGACCTCGACGGCCGCCCGGCGCTGCGCCCCATGGACGCGCCCACGGCTCGAACGCATGCGGCGCTGGCCGGGTTCGGGGTGACGCTGCTCGCCGTCGGACTGGTCGAGGGAGGCCGACGTCTGATCGTCTGGCGCATGGTGCGCAAGCGCTACAACCGGATCGACCGGGCCTGGGCAGCTGCCGGTCCCGACTGGGGCAGAACCGGGACCGGCAGCTGATCGGCTGCTGATCGGGTCAACTCCCGCCCATCGCGCGCGCTACGGTGGACCGGCCCGCCCCCTTACTCGGCGGGCGGGCCCGGGGTTCGCCGCTGCCTGAAGGCCGGTGACCGGGCATCACACACGCACGAGGCGGGGACACAACAGCGCCATGGCACAGGGCACGGTCCAGGTGACGCACACCGGCACATCGCGGTGGCGGCGCCGCACAGGCGAATACGCCTCCCTCACCGCAGCCCTGGAGGCCGCGGCGGACGGTGACGTCCTCACCGTCGCTCCGGGCACCTACCGGGAGAATCTGGTCCTGCACCGCGCGGTGACCCTGCGCGGTCCCGAGGGTTCGGTCGGCTCCGTGCGGATCGCTCCGGTCGACGGCGTGCCGTTGACCGTCCGCGCCTCCGCGGTCGTCTCGGACCTGCATGTGGAAGGGCAGGACTCCACTGCTCCGGCGCTGCTCGTCGAGGACGGCGCCCCGGAGCTCGCGGATCTGCGGATCGTGACGCGTTCGGCCGCCGGGATCGAGGTGCGCGGTGCGGCCCGGCCGACCGTGCGCCGCTGCACGGTCGACAACCCCGCCGGCGCCGGCATCGCCGTACTCGACGGTGCGGGCGGCGTGTTCGAGCAGTGCGAGGTCGTATCGGCCGGCCAGGCCGGCTTCTCGGTGCGTGACGGTGCGCATCCGCGGCTGGAGCGGTGCCGGGTCCACCACGCGTCGGGCGCGGGGCTGAGCATCACCGGCGAGGGCAGTGGTCTGGAGGCCGTCGGCTGCGAGGTGTACGAGATCAAGGGCAGCGGAATACAGGTGACCGCCCGCGGAGCCGCCCACCTCACCGACTGCACGGTGCACCGCACTTCGGCGGACGGCGTCACCCTCGACACCGACGCCGTGCTGACGCTCGCCGACTGCGACATCCACGACATCCCGGAGAACGCGGTGGACCTGCGTTCCCGTTCGGTCCTCACCCTCACCCGCTCCACGGTCCGCCGGTTCGGCCGCAACGGTCTCTCCGTCTGGGATCCCGGCACCCGTGTCGACGCCAACCAGTGCGAGATCCACGACAGTACGGGCGACTACCCGGCGGTCTGGGTGAGCGACGGGGCGACCGTGATACTGGACTCCTGCCGGGTCCACGACGTACCCGACGCCATCTTCGTGCTCGACCGGGGATCGCGCGCCGACGTGGTGGACAGCGATCTCTCCCAGATCCGCAACACCGCGGTGTCGGTGAGCGACGGGGCGACCGCCCAGCTCGACGACTGCCGCATCCGCGAGGCGTCCACGGGCGCCTGGTTCCGCGACCACGGCAGCGGAGGCACGCTGAACAACTGCACCGTCGACGCGGCACAGACCGGAGTGATCGTCACCAAGGGCGCCGACCCGACGATCGAGCGCTGCACGGTCACCTCGCCCGCCGAGGCCGGTTTCTACGTCTCCGCCGAGGGACGCGGCACCTTCCACAGCTGCCGGGTCACCGGCAGCGAGGGCTACGGCTTCCACGTGATGGACGGCTGCCGTACGACGCTGACCCGCTGCCGTACCGAGCGGTGCGCCCGTGGTGGCTACGAGTTCGCCGAGGGCGGCGACGGTCAGGGATCGGGGCCCGTCGTGGAGGACTGCACGAGCGACGAGAGCGCGCTGCGCGCCCCCGCTCCGCCCGCCCCGGCCGTACTGACGGCGACCCAGTCGCCCTCCGGGCTGCTCGGCGCGGTCCCCGGGCCGCGCGCAGTCGAGTCCTCCCCCGCCGAGGTGCCCGCCGCCGAGCCGGTACGCGCCTCGGACGCCGTCCTCGGGGAGCTGGACGCGCTGGTGGGCCTGGACAGCGTCAAGCGGGAGGTGCGTGCCCTCACCGACATGATCGAGGTCGGCCGCCGGCGTCAGGAGGCGGGGCTCAAGGCCGCCTCGGTCCGACGCCATCTCGTCTTCACCGGCTCCCCCGGCACCGGCAAGACCACCGTGGCCCGGCTGTACGGCGAGATCCTCGCCTCGCTCGGGGTGCTGGAGCGAGGCCATCTCATCGAGGTGTCCCGCGTCGATCTGGTCGGTGAGCACATCGGCTCGACCGCGATCCGTACCCAGGAGGCCTTCGACCGGGCGCGCGGCGGGGTGTTGTTCGTCGACGAGGCGTACGCCCTGTCGCCCGAGGACTCCGGCCGGGACTTCGGCCGGGAAGCGATCGACACGCTCGTGAAGCTGATGGAGGACCACCGCGACGCGGTGGTCGTCATCGTCGCCGGATACACCCATGAGATGGAGCGGTTCCTCACCATCAACCCCGGTGTGGCATCTCGTTTCTCACGGACCATCACCTTCAGCGACTACGAGCCCGCCGAACTGCTGCGGATCGTGGAGCAACAGGCCGACGAGCACGAGTACAGCCTGGCCCCCGGGACCGGGGAGGCGCTGCTGAAGTACTTCACCGAGCTGCCCAAGGGCCCGGCGTTCGGCAATGGCCGCACGGCCCGGCAGACCTTCGAATCGATGGTGGAGCGGCACGCGGGCCGGGTCGCCCAGCTCGCCGAGCCGAGCACGGACGACCTCACCCTGCTCTACCCGGAGGATCTGCCGGAGCTCCCCTGAGACCGGGGGCTTTCGGGGCCTGTGCCCCGTCGGCCTGGCGGGGCAGGACCGGTGCGAGCCGGTCCAGCAGTGCTGCGCGTTCCTCCGCGAAGACCGGGTCCGCCTGGTAGTCCGAGTGCCCCAGAACGGGTTCGGGCAGTGGATGTTCGGGGGTCCGGCCGTAGACCAGCGGGTCCTTCAGCGGCCCCCGGTCCACCTCGGGCCCCGGTCCCTCGTCGAGCCTGACCATGCCGCCGATCGGGTCGGTGGCCCGCCACAGGTTGCGCCAGCAGTGCACGGACCGGTGGAGTCCGTGCAGCGGTACGGGGCCGAAGTAGGCCGGGAACCAGCGCCCGTACAACCGCTCGATCGGCGATCCATAGGTCAGCAGCGCGACCCGGCTCCGGGTTTCGGCGGGCAGTTGCCAGACCGCGGAGGCCGCGAGGACGCTGCCCTGTGAGTGGCCGGAGATGACGAGCCTGCCACGGGTCAGTCCGGTCCAGCCGGACATCCGTGACGCCAGATCGGGGACGGCGCGCTCGGCATAGCAGGGCGGTGCGAAGGGGTGTGCGGCGCGCGGCCAGAACGTGCCGACGTCCCAGAGGATGCCGATGGTGCGCCGAGCGGAGGCGTCGCGGTAGGCGCGCCGCCCCCAGGTGACGAAGAGTATGAAACCGAATCCGATCATCCAGGAGCCGGTGGACTGGGCCGCTTCGGCCACGGCCTCGGCGAACGGGCCGCTGCCCTTGAGCGCCAGACCGGGCACCTCACCGCTCACCCAGGCCCCGCCGACCGCCGCCGCGCCGAGCAGCAGCGTGGCTCCGGAGACCGGGCCGAGGATCCAGGGCGCGGAGTCGGTCAGGGCCGCCGTGGCCCGGACCCGGGCGATCTGCCGGGTCCTGGCGGGGTCCGGCCGCTCCTGCCCGTACTCCTGGTCGACGTCGGGTTCCAGGGCGCGGGCGGCGAGCCAGGTGCGCGCCAGCAGCAGGAGGGCGGGAATCGCCAGGAGCACCAGGAGCACGGGAATGACCGAGGCCTGCCAGCTGAGCAGCACCGGCGGCCCCTCGATGGCGGAACCCCTGCCCATGCCCGGGGTACCGGATCCGTCGAGCCAGTCGGCGACGCGCTGGGCGACCCCGCCGGTCATGACGCCGCCGAGGGCGCACGCGAGCATGGCGACGACCGGTCCGCCGAGTCCGTGCATGACGGTGCGGGGTTCGGGGGTACGGCGGTACAGGCTCAGTGAGACCACCGCGAGGACGACGACGAGCACTCCTTGGCCGAGGGTGACGACGCTGAAGGCGACGTCGCCCGGCAGGGCGCCCGCCGACACCCAGGCGGGGCGCGACCACGACGCGTACACCGCGGCGAGGACGAGCAGGGCGAGCGCTGCGCCGGGCAGATAGGTGATGAGGGCCCGGTCGAGCCGGTTGTCGAGGCGCCGTTCGCTCCGGCCGCGGCGGCAGACGACCCAGAGCACCACGAGCGCGCCCAGGACCAGTGCCGCCTCGATCAGCCGGCCGAGGAGCCCTGGCACGGGGCCGCTGACGGCGCGGTCGTGGCGGGCCGCGGCGCCCGCGACCGACGCGGCGACGGTCAGGAATCCGGCGGCGGTGTGGGCGGCGCGCAGCCGGGCGACCAGACGGCGGCCGTACCAGAATCCGGGCCGGCCGAGCGCCGGCCGCCCACCGGGGACGGTGCCGGGGGTGCTCAGGTCGTGTCCGGTCTCCGGGTCGGCGTCGTCCGGTTCGGACCCGGTGAGCGGGCGCTGTGACTCGTATGCGCTCCAGGTCCGGTTCGACAGGAACCAGAGCAGCCCCACCACGGCCGTGGGCACCAGCGAGGCGAGGGCGAGCCGCCGGCCCGGTTGGGACCACCAGCCGCCCTGGGCGGTCGACAGGAAGCCCAGCCAGGACCGCTGGTTCGAGCAGTCCGGCACGCCCGCGCACTGCCAGGCCGTCAGATCGAGCGCCACTTCGCAGGCCGCCGCGGTCAGCAGGACCGTGAGGCTGAGCGCGACGAGCCGGACGACGACGCCGTACAGGCGTACCGCGCGGGTTCGGGCGCGGGCGGTGGGACGCATCCAGTGGGCGAGGTTGACGACCATGAACGGAAGCAGCAGCAGCCACAGGGCGCGGGAGCCGTTGCCGGAGGTGAGGTTGGACCAGCAGTAGGCCTCGGCGATGGGCCGGTCGCGGTACCGCTCCGGGTGCTGCTCGGCGTCCATGTCCTCGGCCCGCCGGTAGATGGCGGCGGTCGCGTCGCCGGTGACCCGGACCGTACGCGGATCGTCGAGCATCTCCTGAGGGGTGGCACCGCCCACGCCGTGGACCAGAAGTTCCAGCGCGGGCCCCGGACTCTGCGGGGCCTGGGTGTCAGATGGCACTGGAGTGACTCGCTCTCTCGGTCGTGGGGGGCGTGCTGATGCACGGTCACCAGAATCACGGAAGCGGACCGGTGCACGCATCGCTCTCACGGAATCTCCCCAGTGCGACGGCCTACGACACCGCGTGGCAGGATGACCCCGTCCGAAGAGAGACTGTCGCGCGGCCAGAGGGAAGGACCGGCGTTGAGCGAGAATCAGAACCTGCTCGCGGAGCAGCGGCGTGCCCTGATCCTCGACGAGGTGCGCAGGCGTGGCGGGGTACGGGTCAATGAGCTGACCCGCAAGCTGAGCGTCTCCGACATGACCATCCGCCGGGATCTGGACGCGCTGGCCCGCCAGGGGCTGATCGAGAAGGTCCACGGCGGGGCCGTTCCGGTGGTCGAGGCCAGTACGCACGAGCCCGGCTTCGAGGCCAAGTCGGCTCTGGAGCTGACCGCCAAGGAGGACATCGCGCGGGCGGCCGCGGCGATGGCCGTGCCCGGCAGCGCCATCGCGCTCTCCGGCGGTACGACGACGTACGCGCTCGCCCAACAGTTGCTGGACGTACCGGATCTGACCGTGGTGACCAACTCGGTGCGGGTAGCGGATGTGTTCCACTCCGCGCAGCGTTCCGGGGCCGCGGGCGGAGTGCGGAGCGGGGCCGCCACTGTGGTGCTCACCGGCGGGGTACGGACTCCGTCGGACTCGCTCGTCGGTCCGGTCGCCGATCAGGCGATCGCCTCGCTCCACTTCGATGTGCTGTTCCTCGGGGTGCACGGGATCTCGGTGGAGGCGGGGCTTTCGACGCCGAATCTGGCGGAGGCCGAGACCAACCGCCGTTTCGTGCAGTCGGCGCGTCGTGTGGTGGTGGTCGCCGACCACACCAAATGGGGCACGGTGGGCCTGAGTTCGTTCGCCACCCTGGCTCAGGTGGACACGTTCGTGACGGACGCGGGTCTGTCGGCCGCTGCCCGCGAGGAGATCGAGGAGCATCTGCCGGGCCTGCTCGTGACGGGCGGCATCGAGGACGGCGACTCCTGAGGCGCCGGGCGGTGTGTCGCTTCCGCTCTTCCTGGACCGGACGGCGCACGGCCTAAGATCGTGCTGTGGCCGTCTTCCGGATCGAGCGCTTCACGCATCTTCCCACGGCCGAGGCGTGGCGCCGGGTGACCGACTGGGAACGGCACGCGGCGCACGTCCCGCTGACCACGATCACCGTCCGCACGGGGCCGCCGACCGGGACGGGGACCGTCTTCGTGGCGCGTACGGGTGTGGGTGCACTCGGGTTCGATGACCCCATGGAAGTGGTGCGGTGGACGCCGCCCGCCGCCGGGCGGGCGGGGCTGTGCCGGCTGGCGAAGCGCGGTTCGCTGGTGCTGGGGCGGGCGTCGATCGACGTGTATCCGACGGACTCCGGGTCCCATGTGGTGTGGGTGGAGGAGCTGAGTGTCCGGCTGCTGCCGCGGTGGGTCGATCCGTTGATCGCCGCGGCGGGCCGCCGGGTCTTCGGCCGGGTGCTCGACGGCATGCTTGACCGTCCGGCCGGTCCGTTTCCGCGTCCCGGCATGGTCGGGTGACCCGTGTGCCGCCGTTCGGAGTGATCCACCGGGCCCCGTGCGGCGACCCGGTGGAAGACTCGGCCGGGTGAGCGAATCCTCCGGTGACACGCCGCTGCGTTGCCTGGTGACCGGTGCCTCGGGGTACATCGGCGGCCGGCTGGTGCCCGCACTCCTGGACACCGGTCACCGGGTGCGCGTATTGGCCAGGGCCCCGCGGAAGCTGCGTGACCACCCGTGGGCGGACAGCGTCGAGGTGACCGAGGGGGATGTCTTCGACGCCGCTTCTGTGCGCGCGGCGATGCGGGACATGGACGTGGCCTACTATCTGGTGCACGCGCTCGGCTCCGGCCCGGGGTTCGAGGAGAAGGACCGAAAGGCGGCCCGGATCTTCGGCGAGCAGGCGCGGGCCGCGGGGGTCGGCCGGATCGTGTACCTCGGCGGACTCACCCCGACCGGGGTGCCCGGGCGGGAACTGTCACCGCATCTGCGGTCGCGGGCCGAGGTGGGGCGCATCCTGCTGGATTCCGGGGTGCCGACGGCCGTGCTGCGGGCCGCGGTCGTCATCGGATCGGGCTCGGCCTCGTTCGAGATTCTGCGCCATCTCACCGAACGGCTGCCGGTGATGATCACCCCGAGCTGGGTGCGCACGTCGATCCAGCCGATCGCGGTACGGGACGTCGTGCGGTATCTCGTCGGCTGCGCGCGTCTGCCGACCGAGGTGAACCGCACGTTCGACATCGGTGGCCCGGACGTCATGACGTACCGCGACATGATGCGGCGGTACGCCGAGATCGCCGGTCTGCCGCATCGGGTGATCCTTCCCGTACCCGTGCTCACGCCGGGACTCTCCAGTCTCTGGATCGGTCTGGTGACACCGGTGCCGCCCTCCATCGCCCGGCCGCTCGCGGAATCGCTGCGCCACGAGGTGGTCTGTCGCGAGCACGACATCGTCCGGTATGTGCCCGACCCGCCCGGCGGATCCATCGGCTTCGAGCGGGCGCTGCGGCTGGCGCTCCAACGGATCAAGGACGCCCGGGTCGACACCCGCTGGTCGTCCGCTGCGGTGCCCGGTGCGCCCAGTGACCCCTTGCCCACCGACCCCGACTGGTCCGGCGGCAGTCTCTACCACGACGAACGGGAACTGACCGTGCCGGTGGCGCCGGACGCGCTCTGGCGGGTGATCGAGGGCATCGGCGGCGAGAACGGCTGGTACTCCTTCCCGCTCGCCTGGGCCGTGCGGGGCTGGCTCGACCGGATCGTCGGCGGTGTCGGGCTGCGGCGCGGGCGGCGGGACGCGCAGCGGCTGCGGGTGGGCGACTCCTTGGACTTCTGGCGCGTGGAGGAGATCGTTCCCGGTGAGCTGCTGCGGCTGCGCGCGGAGATGCGGCTGCCCGGTCCGGCCTGGCTCGAACTGTCGGTGGACCGGAACGAACAGGGGCGGACGGTCTACCGGCAGCGGGCTCTGTTCCATCCGCGCGGACTGCTCGGCCACGCCTACTGGTGGAGCGTATGGCCGTTCCACTCGGTGGTGTTCGGCGGGATGGCCCGCAACATCACCGCGGCCGCGCGTGCGGTCCCGTAGTGATGGTCCAGGTAACTCACCTACAGGCAAGGACATCTGACGATACGTCAGCTATGGTGTGCGCGAACCGTCCGCCGCCGACCGCACGGGAGGTGCGATCCGTGTTCCGTCGACTCCGTTCCGTGGAACTCGACTTCGTCGAGTCCGCTCCGCTGCGACTGATCTTCGCCGCCGAGGTCTCCGCGCCGCCGCAGGAGGTCTACCGTGCGCTCGCGGACGATGTGGCGGGCTGGCCGGACTGGTTCACCTCGGTGACGGCGGCCCGGCCCACCCGGGCCGGCACGGGGCGCGAGGTCCGCCTCAAGGGGGGCACGGTACTGCGCGAGACGATCCTCGCGACGGAGCCGGGAGAGCGGTACGCCTACCGGGTCGACGAGTCCAACGCGCCTGGCGCTCGGGCGCTGCTGGAGGAGTGGCGGCTCACCCCCGCCGGGACCGGGACGCGGGTGCGGTGGACGTTCGCCGCGGACGGTTCCGCAGTCTTCCGGTTCGCGCTGCGGCTGGGCCGGTCGGGGGTGGGACGGGCGTTCCGGGACGCGGTGCGCATGCTCGACGGACGGCTGACCGGGCCCACGGCCTGAAAGCGGCCGTGGACCGCGCGGACCCCGTTCCGTCGGCTATCCGGGCCAGTCACCGCTGTGCAGGAAGGAGTCGATGGTCTCGGTGTACGGGGCGATGTCCAGGCCCTGTGCGGCGAGCCAGCTGTCGGAGTAGTACTTGTCGAGGTAGCGGTCGCCGGGGTCACAGATCAGGGTGACGATGCTGCCGGTGGCACCTTCCCCGACCATTTCCGCGACCAGTTTGAACGCACTCCACAGCCCGGTGCCGGTGGAGCCGCCCGCCTTCCGGCCGATGGCCTTCTCCAGGGCACGTACGGCGGCGACGCTGGCCGCGTCGGGCACCTTCATCATCCGGTCGATGGCCCCGGGCACGAAGCTCGGCTCCATCCGAGGTCTGCCGATGCCCTCGATCCGGGAGCCGCAGTCGCTGGTGGCGAGGGGGTCGTGATGGGTCCAGCCGTCGAAGAAACAGGAGTTCTCCGGGTCGGGCACACAGATCCTGGTGTCGAACTGCATGTAGTGCACATAGCGGGCGATGGTCGCCGAGGTGCCCCCGGTTCCGGCCGTGGCCACGATCCACGTCGGCTCCGGGTACCGCTCCAGTCTCAACTGCTGGTAGATCGACTCGGCGATGTTGTTGTTGCCGCGCCAGTCGGTGGCCCGTTCGGCGTAGGTGAACTGGTCCATGTAGTGGCCGCCGGTGTCGGCGGCCAGCGTCGCCGACTCCTCGTACAGCCTTCGCGAATCGTCGACGAAGTGGCAGCGGCCGCCGTGGAATTCGATCAGTCGGCATTTCTCGGGGCTGGTGGTGCGGGGCATCACGGCGATGAACGGCACACCGATCAGCTTGGCGAAGTACGCCTCCGAGACGGCCGTCGATCCGCTGGACGCCTCGATCACCGGCTTGCCGGGCCGGATCCAGCCGTTGCAGAGCCCGTAGAGGAAGAGCGAGCGGGCCAGTCTGTGCTTGAGGCTGCCGGTGGGGTGCGTCGACTCGTCCTTGAGGTAGAGGTCGATGCCCCATGCCTCGGGGAGCGGGAATCGCAGCAGATGAGTGTCCGCGGAGCGGTTGGCGTCGGCCTGGACCTTGCGCACGGCCTCATTCAGCCAGGCCCGGTACTCGGGGTCGGAACGGTCGATGTCAATGGTCGCCGCGGCCCGGCCGTCATGTGTGTGCTCACTGGTGCCCATCAGCGCGTTCCTCCTCGTGTCACCGGACTCTGCCCGCCAACGATATTCCCCCTACCTGCAGAAACGTTCACTTTGATGTCCCATAGCCCCGCCTTGGCCTCGACGGACCGGGCGGCCGTGACATTGCGCCGTGACGCGGCCTGGCGCGTCGCTCCCGGGTTGTGCAGACTGCCCATCAGAGACACCACGAAGGGGGCGAAGCGGCCATGCCGGAAACGGAGTTCAGCGCGACGGGGGTACGGATCGAGCGGTGGGCCCGCTCGCTCACCACGGCCGGGCAGGTGATCGTCAAGGACGGCAGGCTGGCCCTGCTGACCAGCTACGGGCGGGAGATCGACAGCGCCCCCGTGGTGGCGGTCAGCGCGGGCAGGCCGTGGTTCGCCGGGGCCGGTGCGACCGTGGCACGTCTCAACGGGACGCGGTACCGGCTGACGATGGGGCAGCGCAATCACGGTCCGGACACGGCGGGGCCCACGCGCAGGTTCCTCGAAACGCTGCGCAGTGCGGGCGGCCGGATGATCTGACGGGGCGGTGCCGCCGGGAGGGGCACCGTGAGTTGCGGACCCGTGACCCCTGAGCGACATTGGTCACAGTCACTCATGGTTCACCGGCGGTGACACTCGGATCCGCACCGTCGGGCCGGACTCAGCGGCTGGATGTCCGCTGGCTCCGTTCCTCCGTCTTCTTCCGGACCTATTTCGGGGAGTCGCAGCCGTGATCAGCGAGCCAAGCAGGCACTGCACGGTGGAGCTCCAGGCCCTGCCGTCGCGGATCGGTCAGGTCCGCAGAATCGTTTCGGCGCAGCTGCGCTACTGGCACCTCGATCCTTTGATCGACCCTGCGGCGCTCGGCGTCACCGAACTGCTGACCAATGTCCACCGGCATGCCCAGCCGGACAAGTCATGCACCGTCGAGATCGAGTTGCTGCTCGAACGGCTGACGGTGTCCGTCCACGATCACGACCCCCGCCTGCCGACCGTGCGCGAGGCCACCGCGTCCAGCACGTCGGGGCGTGGGCTCGCCCTGATCGCCGCGGTCAGCGAGAGCTGGGGGGTGTGCCCGAGGGGCGGGGCCGGGAAGGTCGTCTGGTTCACGCTTCCGGCACCTCCCCTGTTCGCCGCACAGCCGCCCCACCTGGTGTACGGGGCGACGACTGACGGACCGTTCGAGCCTGACGCCGTCGTGTACCTGGAGAGCGCCACGCCGTCCGCCGCCCGGTCGGCGGTGGTCGGGTAGCGGACGCAAGGAGGAGCGGGCGTCGGCCGACGCCCCGCTCCTCCTTCCGCACTCCTCCCGCCGTGCCGCTCCCGCGGCGGATTCCGCTGTGCGCTACTCGGCGGCGACCGCTCGGAGCACGTCCAGCCGGGCTGCCCGGCGGGCCGGCCGTCGGCCCGCCAGCGCCCCGGCCGTGGTCCCGACGAGGGCGACCGCCAGGAGCCGTAGCGGCGGGAGCGTGAAGGCGAGGGAAGTGCCGCCCGTGGACGCGGACGCCTTGACCAGCACCCAGCCGAGGAAGCCGCCGAGCAGCAGACCGCCCGCCGTACCGAACGCCGCGACCAGGACGGACTCCCAGCGGACCATGGACCGCAGTTGGCTCCGAGTCTGCCCGACGGCCCGCAACAGGCCCAGTTCCCTGGTGCGTTCGTGCAGGGCCAAGGTGAGTGTGTTGGCGATGCCCAGCAGGGCGATCAGCACGGCGAGCGCCAGCAGGGCGTAGACCAGGGTGAGCATCATGTCGATGCCGCCCGCCGAGGACTGCGCGTACTCGCTGCGGGTCTGTACGTCCGGGTTGCCGTACGCCGCCGCGGTCCTGACGACCGCCGCCTTGCCCTCGGCGGTGGACACACCGGGCTCGAAGGAGACGGCGATCAGCAAGTCGGAGTCCTGCGCGCGGTGCGGGGCCCAGGCCTGACGGGTGATGACGTAGTCGCCCGCGAGTTCCGACCGTGCGTAGACGGCGCGGACCGTGAAGTTCCGCTGCGTGCCGTCGGGGAAGGCGAGCCGTACGGAGGAGCCGGTGCGCAGTCCGCGCTCGGCCGCCTCGGTGCCGGACACGGCGATCCCGTGCGCGCCCAGGTCCTTCAGGGACCCGTCGACCCGTCCGAGGTCGAAGACCCTGCCGAGCGCGGCCGGGTCGGTGACGGTCAGGGCACGTCCCGCGCCGTCGGCCTCGGCGACCCCTTTGCCGAGGCCGACGGCGGTCGCGACCTGCGGCAGCCGGGCGACCGCCGGGGCGAGCCGGGGGCTGAGGCCGCTGCCGCCCGCGCCGAAGGCGGGGGCGCTGACGGCGACGTCGCCCGCGAAGGACCGGTCCACCGTCCGGTTCATGGTCGCCTTCAGCGAGGCGCCGAAGACGGTGAAGAGACAGACCACGGCGACGCCGATCATCAGCGCGGTCGCGGTGGAGGCGGTCCGCCGGGGGTTGCGCAGGGCGTTGCGCACGGCCAGTCGGCCCGCGACGCCGCGCAGCCGGTCGAGCGGGGCGCCGAGGAACCGTACGGCGTACGAGGAGGCGACGGGTCCGAGCACCACGAACGCGGCGACTGCCAGCACCGCGCCGATGGCCGTCGGCCGGACGGACGGATCGCCCGACACACCGGTCAGGATGGTGCCGACGGAAGTCAGCAGGAGCACGGACCCGGCGAGGGCGCGCGTCCGGGAGGCCGCGGAGTCGTCGACGGCGCTCTCGCGCAGGGCGGCGAGGGGGGCGGTGCGTCCGGCCCGGACCGCGGGCAGGAGGGCGGAGCCGAGACAGACGAGGACGCCGACGGCGAGCGGCAGCAGCAGGGACACCGCGCCGATCACCAGCGCGCCCTCGGGGAACGGGAATCCGACGGCGGGAAAGAGCGCCCGCAGTCCGGCGGCGATGCCGATGCCACCGGCCAGGCCGGCCGCGGAGACGATCACGCCGACCACTGTCGCCTCGACGAGTGTCGCGCCCACGACCTGCCGACGGGCAGCCCCGAGGGCGCGCAACAGCGCGTTCTCGCGGGTTCGCTGGGCGACGACGATCGCGAAGGTGTTGTGGATGGAGAAGGAGGCGACGAGCAGCACGATCCCGGAGAACACCAGCAGCAGCGTGGTGAACACACTGAGGAACGCCCCGGAGATCAGGTCCCGGTTCTCGGCGGCCGAGGCCTGTCCGGTGATGGCCTCGACTCCCCCGGGCAGTACGGGGCGCAGCGTGTCGACGAGTTCCTGCTGGCTGGTGCCCGGGGCCGCACGCACCTGGATGGCCGATGCCTCGCCGGGTTTCGGCGTGAGGTACTTCTCCGCATCAGCCTGCGTCAGCGCGGTGTAGGTGACCTGCCCCATGCCGTCCTGGCCGCCGAAGGTGGCCAGACCGACGATCCTGACGTGTACGGGGTCGGGGGTGCGCAGCACGGTCGTGTCGCCGATCCTGAGCCCGCCCTGGGCGGCGGTGCCGCGATTGACCACGGCTTCACCGGGCGCGGACGGAGCGCGCCCGGCGGCGAGGCGGTACGGGTTGAGCTTCGGGTCGTCGATCCAGTTACCGGCCAGGGTGGGCGGCCCCTGGCCTCCGACGGGTGTGCCGTCGGAGCCGATGAGCTGACCGGCGCCCTGGATGTCGGGCGCCGCCGCGGCGACCCCGGGGATCCGCTCGATCCTCTGCACGAGTGCGGTGTTCACCGGTTGCCGGGCGCCCTGGGACTCACCGGCGACGGTGACGACATTGGAGCCGCGCACCACGGCGTCGGTACCGGCGGTCGCGTTGCCGAACATGGTGTCGAAGCTCGCGCGCAGGGTGTCGCCCATGACGAGCGTCCCGGTGAGGAACGCGACGCCGAGCAGGACGGCGACGCATGTGCCTGCGAACCGGCGCTTGTGGGCACGGAGCGAGGAGATGCTCAGGCGTACGGAGGTACGGGTGCCGGTCATCTCGTCACCGCCTGTGGGTGGGGCGGGGCGAAGGACTTGAAGCGGTCGAGCACGCGCTCCGCCGTGGGGTCGGGCATTCGGTCGACGAGCCTGCCGTCGGCGAGGAAGACGACCTCGTCGGCATGGGCCGCGGCAACCGGGTCATGGGTCACCATGACGACGGTGCGGGCGGTCTGCCGGACGGTGCGGCCGAGCAGCCGGAGCACCTCCTGGCCGGAGCGGGAGTCGAGGTTGCCGGTCGGTTCGTCGGCGAAGACGACGTCGGGGCTGCCTGCGAAGGCCCGCGCGACCGCCACGCGTTGCTGCTGTCCGCCGGAGAGTTCACCGGGTCGGTGGTGCAGCCGGTCCCGCAGTCCGACGGCGTCGACGAGCGCGTCGAGCCACTCCGGGTCGGGCCGCTCCCCCGCGAGGTCCAGGGGCAGGGTGATGTTCTCGGCGACGGTGAGCGTCGGCAGGAGGTTGAAGGACTGGAAGACGAAACCGATGCGTCGGCGGCGCAAGAGGGTGAGCCTGCGGTCGTCGAGGGTGCTGAGATCGGTGTCGCCGATGAAGGCCGAGCCGGAGGTGAGGGTGTCGAGTCCGGCCGCGCAGTGCGTCAGGGTGGATTTGCCGGAGCCGGAGGGGCCCATGATGGCGGTGAAGCGGCCCGCCGGGAAGTCGACGCTCACCCCGTCCAGTGCCCTGACCCGGGTGTCGCCGCTGCCGTAGAGCTTCACGGCGTCCACGACCCGGGCTGCGGCGTCGGAGGTGGGGGCGGACTCGGAGGTGGGGACGGTGGTGGTCATGCCGGTCCTGCCTTGCTGCCGCGGCCGAACTGTTCGTCGAGGACGGAGATCCTGCGCCAGTACTCGTCCTCCTCGATCTCTCCGGCCGCGAAACGGCGGCCGAGCACGGCCGTCCCCGTCACGCTAGCGCGGCCAGCGGATCGTCCAGCACCGGCTGCCAGGCCAGTTCCGCCGCGCCCACCAGGCTGTTGTGGTCGAGCGTGCACGGCAGGATCGGCACACTGCCGCTGCGCCCCCACAGGCTGCGGTCGGCCACCACCGCGCGCAGCCGTTCCGGATCCGCGTCGAGCAGGGCCCGGTGCAGGCCGCCGAGGATGATGCGGTCGGGGTTGAGGATGTTGACCAGTCCCGCGAGCCCGAGGCCGAGCCGGTCGATCAGCTCCTCGGCCGCGCCCCGCACCGCCGCGTCCTCGTACTCCGTGCGCAGCAGATCGCCGGCCTGCTTGAGCAGCGACTCCTCCGGACCGGGTTCGCGGTGGGCGGCGACGAGGAAGGCCAGCGGGTCGGTCTCGACGTCCAGGCAGCCCCGGCCACCGCAGTGGCACGGGCGGCCCTCCGGGTTCACCGTGAGATGCCCGACCTCCAGCGCCAGTCCCGAACTCCCGGTGTGCAGACGGCCGTCGAGGACCAGAGCACCGCCCACTCCCCGGTGCCCGGTGGCCACACAGAGCAGATGCTGGGCACCGCGCCCAGCACCGTGCCGGTGTTCGGCGAGCGCGGCGAGATTGACGTCGTTCCCGGTGAACGCCGGTCCGGGGATGCCCGCTTCCCGTACGCAGGCAGCGAAGATCTCACGCACCGGTGCCCCCGCCGGCCAGGCGATGTGCAGCGGGTTGAGCGCGGTGCCCTCCGGCTCGGCGACCGCGGACGGCACCGCGAGGCCCGCCCCGACGCAGCGCAGCCCGCTGTCGCGGAGCAGCCGGGCGCAGTCGTCGACCACTTCGCCGATGACCTGCGCCGGGTCCGCCGTGACGGTGACGCAGCCGGGGGCGGTGGCGACGAGCCGTCCGCCGAGCCCGACGAGCGCGGCCCGGAACCCGTCGGCGTGCACCTGCGCGGCGATCGCGACGGGCCCCGACTCACGGATGGCCAGCCGGTGCGAGGGGCGCCCCTGCGATCCGGCGGCGGAGCCCGGACGGGAGTCGACCCGGATCAGGCCGAGCGCCTCCAGTTCCGCGGCGACCGCGCCGGCCGTCGCCCGGGTGACGCCGAGTTCGGAGGTGAGGACGGCGCGGGTGGGCGCGCGTCCGGTGTGGACCAGTTCCAGCGCGGGTCCGAGCGCGCTGCGGCCCCTCTCCAATTTTGTCCGGGTGGTGGTCACCTTGCCGTTCATGGGGGCGAGTCTCCCATGATCCGGAGGTGCCGCCGACGCCCTGGTGGCTCAGTTGTGCCCCTTGCGGCCGCCGCGGGCGGCCGTCTTGCGCCCGTTGTCCGGACGCCCCTATGCTGAGTTTGTGCCGCAACTAAACAAACTGCGGACGGCCCTGCCGGGGGGACCGGGCGGAGACACCGCCCCACCTTCGACGACCAGCCTCCGTACCGCGCTGACCGTGTTCTTCGCCCTCGACGGCTTCCTCTTCGCCGGCTGGGTGGTCCGCATCCCTGCGATCAAGCACCAGACCGGTGCTTCGGCCTCCGCCCTGGGGCTCGCTCTGCTCGGCGTATCCGCCGGGGCCGTGGTGACCATGATGCTCACCGGCCGGCTGTGCCGTCGCCTCGGCAGCCACCCGGTCACCGTGGTCTGCAGCGTCCTTCTCTCGCTGAGCATCGCCCTGCCCGCACAGACGCATTCGGCCCTTGCGCTCGGCTCGGTGCTGTTGGTCTTCGGGGCCGCGTACGGCGGGATGAACGTGGCGATGAACAGCGCGGCGGTCGATCTGGTGGCCGCGCTGCGGCGCCCGGTGATGCCGAGCTTCCACGCCGCGTTCAGCCTCGGCGGAATGGTCGGTGCCGGGCTCGGCGCACTGGTCGCGGGCGGCCTCTCCCCCGCCGCGCACCTCTTGGTCCTCACCGGGGTCGGACTCCTCGTCACCGCGGCGGCCGGACCGGCGCTGCTGCGCCACCGGGCACCGAAATCCGCACCCGCCGCCGGCGGGGCGCGAAAGCCGCGGCGACTGGACGGGCGGGCCCGCCGCCTGGTGCTCCTCTTCGGAGTGATCGCGCTGTGCACCGCGTACGGCGAAGGGGCGCTGGCCGACTGGGGCGCCCTTCATCTGGAACAGGATCTGGACGCCCACCCGGGCACCGCCGCCGCCGGGTACTCCCTGTTCGCACTGGCCATGACGGCCGGCCGGCTCAGCGGCACAGCACTGCTCGAACGGCTCGGCCAGACTCGGACCCTGGTCGTGGGCGGAGTCACGGCCGCCGCCGGAATGCTGCTCGGCTCACTGGCCCCGACCGTCTGGGCGGCGCTCATCGGTTTCGCCGTCACCGGCCTCGGTCTGGCCAACATCTTTCCCGTCGCGGTCGGCCGGGCCGGCGAGCTGGCCGGGCCGGGTGGAGTGGCCGCCGCGTCGACGCTCGGCTACGGAGGAATGCTGCTCGGACCGCCCGCGATCGGCTTCCTGGCCGACTGGGCCTCCCTCCCGGCGGCCCTCACCACGGTGGCGCTGCTGGCCACCGCGGCAGCCGCGCTGGGGTACGGAGCGCGCAACGCCGCACACGCCTGAGAGACCGGCCGCACCGCGTGGGACGGCCGGAACCACCCCTCCGGGCAGGCCGGACCACTGACACAATCGAAGCCATGGAGATCACGGACCACATCGAGTCCCTGGCCGACGAGGGACGGATGCTGGCAACCGCCGCGCAGGAGGCGGGCACGGGGACACCGGTGCCCACCTGTCCGGGCTGGCAGGTGCGTGATCTGGTCCGGCACACGGGGATGGTGCATCGCTGGGCAACCGCCCTGGTCGTCGGGGGACACACCGCGTACCGGCCCGCCGACGGGGAACCCGATCTGGACGGGACCGAGTTGCTCGGCTGGTTCCGCGAGGGCCACCGCCTCCTGGTCGACGCGCTGCGGGCCGCGCCCGCCGGACTGGAGTGCTGGACCTTCATGCCCGCACCGTCGCCACTGGCCTTCTGGGCGCGACGGCAGACGCACGAGACCACGATTCACCGGGTGGACGCGGAGTCGGCACGCGGCGGGCGGCTGTCGCCGGTGACGGCCGATCACGCGGTCGACGGGATCGACGAGTTGCTGCGCGGATTCCATGCGCGCGCCAAGAGCAGAGTGCGCACCCGCACACCTCGCACCCTGCGGGTGCGGGCCACCGACGCGGGCACCACGTGGACCGTACGGCTCTCACCGGAACCGCCCCAGACCGTACGGCATGAAGCGGCTCCCGAAGAGGGCTCGGCGGACTGCGAGTTGAGCGCGACGGCTGGTGAGCTCTATCTGGCGCTCTGGAACCGGCTGCCGCTCACCGCGATCACCGTGACGGGCGAGGGCGAACCGGCCCGGATCTGGCGCGAGAACTCCGGGGTGACCTGGTCCTGAGCGCGGCACGGGTCGAGGCTGTGTCCGGCAGCCCCTGCCCCGGAGAGGCCCGCTGGTCGCGCTGGCCGGGCTGCTGGTCACACTGACCGGGCTGCGGCGCAGCCGGCCCGTCCAGCGCAGCGTACTGGTCGCTTCGTCCGAGGACCGGGCCGCCGCGGTCGAGGCGGCAGCCGCCCACAAGGTGTCCGTGCGGGACTGACCGTCCCGCGAGGGGGAACGTGCGGTGGCCGACGAGGATTCGCCCTGTCGGCCACCGCGCATCCGACGCTTCACAGCGGGAGGCGTCAGCCGAGCCAGCCGGGGCGCACGAGACCCGATTCGTAGGCGAGCACGACGAGTTGGGCCCGGTCGCGGGCGCCGAGCTTCACCATCGTCCGGCTGACATGGGTCTTGGCGGTGAGCGGACTGACGACCAGCCGTCTGGCGATCTCCTCGTTGGAGAGCCCGATGCCGACGAGCGCCATCACCTCCCTTTCCCGTTCGGTGAGTTCACTCAGCCCGGCCGTCGCGGCGGGCTCCTTGGAACGGGCCGCGAACTCGGCGATCAGACGGCGGGTGACCCCGGGTGAGAGCAGGGCGTCGCCCCCGACCACGGCGCGTACCGCCCGCAGCAGCTCGTCCGGTTCGGTGTCCTTGACGAGAAAACCGGAGGCCCCGGAGCGGATCGCCTCGAAGACGTACTCGTCGAGCTCGAAGGTGGTGAGCATGACCACCTTGACGTCGCTCAGTTCGGGGTCCTCCGTGATGGCGCGGGTCGCGGCGAGGCCGTCGAGACGCGGCATCCGGATGTCCATCAGCACGGTGTCCGGCCGCAGTTCGCGTACCAGGCGTACGGCCTCCTCGCCGTCGGCCGCCTCCCCCGCCACCTCGATGTCGGGCTGGGCGTCCAGCAGGGCCCGGAAACCGGCCCGGACGAGCAGCTGGTCGTCGGCGAGCAGTACGCGGATCACGTCGTCTCCTCCTTGCGCGCCGCCGCGCCAGGTGTGTCGGAGGGCAGCGGAAGCTCGGCCCGCACCCGGAAGCCGCCGTCGCTCCGGGGCCCCGCCTCGATCGTGCCACCCAGCGCGGCGGCCCGCTCCCGCATGCCCGCCAGCCCGTTGCCGCTGCCTCCGGCATCGTTGCCGGTGGCGGGTCCCCCGTCGTCGATCCGGAGCCCGATCCGGCCGGGTTCGTAGCCGATCCGGACCTGCGCGGTGCGCGATCCGGAGTGCCGGACCACATTCGTCAGCGCCTCCTGCACGATCCGGAAGGCGGCGAGATCCGCCCCGGGCGGGACGGCGCCGCGCACTCCCTCGGTCTCGACGGTGACGGTGAGTCCGGTGCTCGCCGCCTGTTCGACGAGTTCGGGAAGCCGGTCCAGTCCGGGGGCCGGGGTCCGGGGGGCGTCTCCCGGGGTGCGCAGGGTGTCCAGGACCTGGCGGACCTCGCCCAGCGCCTCCTTGCTGGCGGCCTTGATGGTGGTGAGGGCGGTGCGGGCCTGCTCGGGGTCGGAGTCCAGCAACGCGAGTCCGACGCTCGACTGCACATTGATCACGGAGATGCTGTGGGCGAGGACGTCATGGAGCTCGCGGGCCATCCGCAACCGCTCCTCGTCGGCCCGGCGCTGTTCCGCGGCCTCCCGCTCCGCGCGCCGGTCCGCCCACTGCTCACGGCGTACGCGGACGAACTCGGCTGCGGCGATGATGGCCACCACCCAGGCGGCGACGCCCAGTTCCTGCCCCCAGGGCGGGACGTGGTCCTCGGAGGGCGGCAGCCAGTGGTAGAGCCAGTGGGCCACCAAAACATGACCCAGCCACACCATTCCGACGGCCGACCAGGCGGCCCGCCGGTGCCCGGCGACGACCGCGCTGAAGCAGCCCACGGCGACGGCCAGGAAGACCGGTCCGTACGGATAGCCGGCCGCCAGGTAGACCATCGCGGCGGTCGAACTCCCGAAGACGGCCACCACGGGGTGGCGGTGGCGCAGCAGGAGCACGGCGACGGCCAGGAGGAGCAGCAGCCGCGCGAAGACGTCCAGCGGCGCCCGCTCGTCCATCTGTCCACGGGCCGCGATGGTCGAACCGATCATGACGACGGCGCCGAGCACGATCGTCGACGGCCAGGGCAGCCGGGAGGAGTACTCCCCCGGTGCCTCCGTCAGCCATCGCGGAGGCTCGCCGTGCAGCCGGTGGGGGTGTCGCTCTTCCATGTCCGCCACGCTAGACCGCGGGCCGTGGCGGGGTCGTCAGCCGGGCGCGGTGATCACCCGTACTCCCTGGGGAGTACGTCGTACGGGGCGTGCGGCGGGCGAGGAGTGCCGCGTCCAGGGACAGTCCGGAACACGCGACCCGGGTCCGCCCGGCGGATCCTGTCTCCGACCTCTTCGCACACGGCTCACCGCCGGGCCGGCTGTCGGCTGCGACCGCGCGCGAGGTCGTCAGCTGTTGCGCCCGAGGTCGTCAGCTGCGGTGGGCCGAGCAGACCGACCGTGCGGGCCAGTTCGGTGACGGCCTCCCGGAAGAAGATCTCCCGGGCCTCGACCACTCGCTGGAACTGGCCGAAGATCTCGAAGGAGATCAGCCCGAACAGCTGCGACCAGGCGGCGATCAGCGGGGCGACCACTCCGGGAGGCAGGCCGGGGGCGAATTCGGCGACCATCCGCTCGGCCTCGGTGCGCAGCTCGTCGGCGAGCGGCGGCACGGCGAGACCGTCGGTGCGAAAGGCCTCGCCGACGACGGCGATCAGGACGAGGCCGACACGGGAGGCGGGGCCGATCGTCGCCTGCGGCGCGTGGTAGCCGGGCACCGGCGAGCCATAGATCAGGGCGTACTCATGCGGATGGGCGAGGGCCCAGTCGCGAACGGCGTGGGCGACCGCCGTCCAGCGCGCGAGGTGGGGGGCGGCATCGGCACGGGCGGCCCGGTGGGCGGCCTCGGCGCTCTCGCCGACGGAGTCGTACGCATCGATGATCAGGGCCGTGAGCAGTTCGTCCCGGCTGGGGAAGTAGCGGTAGAGCGCGGAGGACGCCATCCCGAGTTCCCGGGCGACCGCACGCAGCGAGAGCTTCGCGGCACCTTCGGCCGCGAGCTGCTTCCTCGCCTCCTCCTTGATGGCGGCAGTGATCTCGATACGGGCCCGTTCCCTGGCTCCTCGGACAGCACTCATGTTTCTCAGTCTGCCATGGAGAAGAGCACCGACCAACAACGAGAGCACCGCTCTTGCTTTGGAGCGCCGATTCTGTGCACACTGATCTCAAGCGAGAGCACTGCTCTCAATATGTGAGGGAATCACCATGTCTCAGCCGTACTACCTTCAGGGCAACGCCTTCACCGTCCGAATGAACAGCGTCATCGGCTGGCTCGCCCGGCACGGCGTCAGCCTGCTCGGCTCGGCCGAGCTGTCGGTGCGCGGCCGCACGAGCGGACAACTGCAGCGCATCCCGGTGAACACCCACACCTACGACGGCGCGCAGTATCTGGTCTCCGCGCGGGGCCACTCCCAGTGGGTACGCAACATGCGGGTAGCCGGTGGCGGCGAGCTGAGGGTGGGCCGGAAGATCCGCGCCTTCACGGCCGTGGAGATCACGGACGACGCGCAGAAGGTGCGGGTCGTCCGCGCCTATCTGGAGCGGTGGGGCTGGGAGGTCAACCAGTACTTCCAGGGCATCACCTCGAAGTCCACGGACTCCGAGCTCCTGGCCGCCTGCCCCGACCACCCCGTCTTCCGCATCACCGTCGAGGGCTGACCGTGCGGCCCGGCCCGCCCTCGGCGTCACGACCTGCCGACGTGACCGGGGGTTCACCGGCTCGCGGCGTCCGGCACGGCGCCTCGACGCGTTGCCGCGTCACCCGAGTGCGCCCGGCACGAGGGCGATCCTCCGCGCCCTGCGCCGCACCGGACGCCGCACGGCCCGGCCTCCGGCCGAAACGCCGGTTCGACGACGCGTCCCAGGATCTTCCGTTCGGATCGGGCCTGATCCGAACGAGAGGCCCTGGCGATCCGAACGAGAGGCCCTATCGGTCCATCGCGGACAGGGCCCGCTGCGCCAGCGGATGCGTACGGACCAGTTCGGCCAGGGAAGTCGTTCCGCGGGTGATCCCGGCGAACGCGTTCCAGGCCGGACGGAACCCCGTCAGCACCGCGTGAAGCACCCCCGGGCGGCGCTCGAACAGCTTGAGCATGCGCCGCCCGACCCCCATCTCGACACCCAGGCCCGCCTTGATGGCGAAGGCGTAGTTCAGCGCCTGGCGCCGGGCGTCCACCGCGTCGTGCGACTCCGCGATCCGGACCGCCCACTCACCGGCGAGCCGCCCCGAGCGCAACGCGAAGGAGATGCCTTCGCGGGTCCACGGCTCCAGCAGCCCCGCCGCGTCGCCACACACCAGCACCCGCCCGCGCGACAACGGCGAGTCGTCACTGCGACAGCGCGTCAGATGCCCGGAGGAGATCTTCGGCTCGAAGCCGGCCAGACCGAGCCGGGCGATGAAGTCCTCCAAGTACCGCTTGGTCCCCGCTCCGTCGCCCCGCGCCGAGATCACACCGACGGTGAGAGTGTCCCCCTTGGGGAACACCCAGCCGTAACTGCCGGGCATGGGGCCCCAGTCGATCAGCACCCGACCGGCCCAGTCCTCCGCCACGGTCTGCGGAACCGGGATCTCCGCCTCCAGGCCGAGGTCCACCTGGTCGAGTTTCACCCCGACATGGGCTCCTATCCGCCCCGCGCTGCCGTCCGCGCCGACGACCGCGCGGGCCAGGACCGTCTCGCCCCCGGAGAGCACCACGGCGACCGTGCGCCGATCCGGCACCGCGGCACCGTGCTGCTCGACCCTCGTCACCGTCGTTCCGGTACGGAGTTCGGCGCCCGCCTTCTGCGCCTCCTCGACCAGCCCCGCGTCGAACTCGGGGCGGTTGATGAGCCCGAAGAGCATCCGCTTGGAGCGGCGGGTTCGCGCCAGCCTGCCGTTGAGCGAGAACGTGACCGCGTGGATCCTGTCCCGCAGGGGCAGTTCGAATCCGGGCGGCAACGAATCACGCGAAAAACCGATGATGCCGCCACCGCACGTCTTGTAGCGGGGCAGCTCCGCCTTTTCCAGGAGCAGTACTCGTCGGCCGGCCACCGCCGCCGCGTATGCCGCGGAGGCTCCGGCCGGTCCGCCGCCCACTACGACGACGTCCCACACGGACGACTCTTCGTGCTCATGCCCGGCGTCTGCGTTCTCGCTGCTCACGATGTGCTTCTGCTCCCGATCCCACCAGTGGCCCATGCTGCTCACGGCATCCTACGGCGCGCCCGGCCCGGCCCCCTCTGTGGGAGGATCGACTGTAGGTTCATCCTCCATGCAACGCCGCCCACTCGGTATGCATGCGCCCGGATTCGTACCCATAACGTCGCACCCACGAGGAGCGTGCCCATGACCGCCCGTCCGATCTCCGAGACCATTGCCTCGCTGATGCCCCGTGCCAAGGCAGAGCTGACCGAGCTGGTGGCCTTCCAGTCGGTGGCGGATCCCGCGCAGTTCCCGAGGAGCGAGTGCGAGGCGGCCGCCGACTGGGTCGCCGACGCGCTGCGCGCCGAGGACTTCCAGGACGTCGCCCTTCTCGACACCCCCGACGGGACCCGGTCGGTGTACGGCTTCCTGCCGGGCCCGGCAGGCGCCCCGACCGTGCTGCTCTACGCGCATTACGACGTGCAGCCGCCGCTCGACGAGTCCGGCTGGCTCTCCCCGCCGTTCGAGCTGACGGAGCGAGACGGCCGCTGGTTCGGCCGCGGAGCGGCGGACTGCAAGGGCGGCTTCATCATGCACCTCCTCGCCCTGCGCGCACTGAAGGCGCACGGCGGCGTCCCGGTCTCCGTCAAGGTGATCGCCGAGGGTTCCGAGGAGCAGGGCACCGGGGGTCTGGAGCGGTACGCCGAGGCGCACCCCGAGCTGCTGGCCGCCGACACGATCGTCATCGGCGACACCGGCAACTTCCGGCTCGGGCTGCCGACGGTCACCGCGACGCTGCGCGGTATGACGATGCTGCGGGTCACGCTCGACACCCTCGAAGGGAACCTGCACTCCGGCCAGTTCGGCGGCGCCGCTCCGGACGCGCTGGCCGCGATGATCCAGCTGCTGGCCTCGCTGCGCGCCGAGGACGGCACCACGACCGTCGACGGGCTCGCCACGGACGCCGACTGGGACGGACTGCAGTACTCGGAGGCCGACTTCCGCAAGGACGCGAAGGTTCTCGACGGTGTCGGACTCATCGGGACGGGTACGGTCGCCGACCGGATCTGGGCCCGGCCCGCCGTCACCGTCATCGGCATCGACTGCCCGCCCGTGGTCGGCGCGACTCCCTCGCTCCAGGCTAGCGCGCGGGCTCAGATCAGCCTGCGGGTGCCGCCGGGCCAGGACACCGCCGCGGCGACGGAGCTGCTGACCGCCCACCTGAAGGCGCACGCCCCCTGGGGAGCCAGGGTCTCGGTGGAACAGGTGGGCCAGGGCCAGCCGTTCCGCGCGGACACCTCCAGCCCGGCGTACACGTCGATGGCGCAGGCGATGGAGGCCGCGTACCCCGGCGAGAAGATGCAGACGTCCGGGATGGGCGGCTCGATCCCGCTCTGCAACACGCTCGCCGCCCTCTACCCGGCGGCCGAGATCCTGCTGATCGGCCTGAGCGAGCCGGAGGCGCAGATCCACGCGGTGAACGAGAGCGTGTCGCCCGAGGAACTGGAGCGGCTGTCGCTCGCCGAGGCCCTGTTCCTTCGGAACTACGCCGATTCGAAGCGAATCTGAGCACAGGTCACCCATGTCCGGCCCCGCGGACTACGGCACACGGCCGGCCCGCGGGGTGCCGGGTCTGCCGCGCTGCCGGTCTACGCGCTGAGCGAAGCTCGCCCAGAGCGTAGATCCGGTCGCCGAGCAAGCACGGCCACGTACGTTCGGCGTATGGATCTCGTCGAGGTACTTCCTCAACTGCACATGTTCCGCTTCCCCATCGGCCAGGCGTATCTGTGGCGCGACGGCGCGGACCTGACTCTGATCGACGCGGGCGACATCGATGCCGCGCCCGCGATCGAGGACGCGGTGCGCGGCCTCGGCCTGGAGCCGGGCCGCATCGGCCGGATCGTCGTCACCCACGGGCATCGCGACCACTACGGCGCGGCCCAGGAGCTCGCCGACCGCCACGGCGCCGAGATCCTGGCCCATCGGCTGGACGCGCCGGTGATCCGCGGCCGGGCAGAGATCGCCGACCCCGTCCTGCTGGACTGGGAACGCCCGCTGTACGAGCACGCGCTGACCGTTCCTCCGGCGCCACCGACCCACGTGGACCGCGAACTGGCCGACGGCGACGAGATCGCGTTCGGTTCGGGGGCCCGGGTGGTCCACGCCCCCGGTCACACCCCCGGCTCCATCGGGATCCATCTGCCGCACCACGGTGTGCTGTTCACCGGCGACTGCGTGGCCGGGGTCGGCCGGGTGATGCTGGGCGTCTTCAACATCGACCGGCGGCGGGCCGTGGCATCGTTCCTGCGGCTGGCCGCGCTGGAACCGTCCACGGTCTGTTTCGGGCACGGCGATCCGCTCACCGTCGACGCCGCCGCGGTGCTGCGTGCGTCAGCCGACCGGGACTCCGGCCTCCAGGTTGAGCACGGTTGACCGCTCCCGGGCGCGCAGCGCCCAGCGCAGCCGTTCGTACCGGGTGGGGGGCAGCATGGTGGCCGCCTCCGACTCGGTGACGAAGCGCCAGCCGCGCAGTTCGGAACCGGGCAGCAGCAGCCGTTCGGCGTCGGCACGGGGCAGCGGGCCGCCGTCGAAGAGCATGCGCAGCCCCCCATAGCCGGGGGGTTCGGGTGCCTCCCAGTCGACGACGAGGAGTTTCGGCACCCGGTCGAGATGGATGCCTATCTCCTCGGCCACTTCACGGATCCCGGCCTGCGCCGGTGCCTCGCCGGCCTCGACCACTCCGCCGGGGAACTCCCAGCCGGGCTTGTACGTCGGGTCGACGAGCAGGACCCGGTCGTGTTCGTCGAAGAGCAGCACACCGGCCGCGACGGTCTCCGCGGTCGGCTCGGGGGTCTGCACGATCTCGCATGCGGCGGCCGTTCCGGTGCGGACCGCCTCGGCTATGTGCTCGGCCGTCTCGTACGGGGAGAGAGCGCTGGTGTCGATGGTGTGTGCGTCCCGGGTGAGCCAGCCGAGCGCCGCCCGATAGGGCTCGATGTGTTCGTAGGCCCACTGCCGGATCCGTTCGCTGTGCTCCGGGTCGTCGACGAACTCCACTCGGCCGGCGATCCGTTTGCGCAGGATCGTTTCCTCAGGTGAGAGCAGGACATGGCGCACCGGAATGCGCCGGGAGGCGAGCCCCCCGAAGATCTCATCGCGATACTCCTGTCGCAGCAGCGTCATCGGCACCACCAGCACCCCGGGCATCTCGGCGAGCAGGGCCGCCGCGGTGTCCACCACCAGTCGCCGCCAGATCGGCAGGTCCTGGAAGTCCGTCACCTCGGCAAGTCGCTTCTGGGGCAGCAGGTACCGCAGCCCCGCGCCGATCAGCTCGGGGTCGTAGAAGGTGCTGTTCGGGATCAGATCGACAAGCTCGCGCGCGGCGCTCGTCTTGCCCGCGCTGAACGCACCGTTGACCCAGACGATCATTCGTACTCCAAGACTGGAAGGCCGCTGAACAAGGACGGAGCAGCATTGCACAGGCCATCTGGGAGCGGCATGGGAAAAGGAGGCGTCCACAACCCCGCACCCACTACTTCTTTCTCCCATACGCGCTGAAGGTACTCCCCGATTCCCTCCTCCATCGCAACCGTCACCTCGCTGTACACACCCTCCACACCCGGAAGCTCATGCCCCATCCGGGCCTCCACCGCCACGCGCGGAATGTCACCCGGCTCGTCCAGCTTCGCCTTGTGCCAGTTCCGCAACCGGTAGATGTCCTGCCCGGCCATCTCCGAGACCGCCGGCATCGCGGGCCGCGCCCAGCTCATCACCTTCCGGGGCACACGACGTGGCGAAGGCTGCGGCGTCCGCTGGGAAGATCGCTCGGCGCGCTCACTCCCGCGTCTTCGCCACCCTTACCGCCCTCGCGGCGACCCACAAAGCCGCCCACCAGGTCCTGCGGATCTCCTTCGCCAAAGTCGCCGAGTAGCAGCAGCGCGGCCTGGTCCACTTCCACGCCGTCATCCGACTCGACGGCCCCGAGAGCAACAGCCAGCCCCCACCTCCGTACGCCACCGTCACCGTGCTCACCGACGCCGTACGCGCCGCCGCCGCACGGGTCCACGTCAGAGTCGGACGCGGTCGGGGAGCGCGAACTCGGGGGCCAGCAGCTCGACGTAAGCGAGATCGCCGCCTTCGGCACCGAAACCGAACTCACCGACCAGACGGTCGTCGCCTACGTCGCCAAGTACGCCACCAAGTCTGCCGACGCCTCCGGCACCCTCGACCGCGCCCTGTTCTGCCGCCCCTGCGAGGGACGCGGCGCCACCCTCCTGCCCCACGGCACCCCGCTCCCCTGCACCGCCTGCGACGGAACCGGACAGGCGCAGCCACTCGGCTCGCCATCGCACCCCATGTGCGGCAGATGGTCCGCACCTGCTGGGAGCTGGGCATCCTGCCGGAGCTCGCCAATCTGAAGCTGTGGAAGTGGGCCCACATGCTCCGCTTCCGCGGCCACTTCTCTACCAAGTCCCGCTCCTACTCCACCACCCTCGGCGCGCTGCGCGACGCCCGCCGCGCCTGGCGTACCGAACAGGCCCGCGTCCACGCCGGCCTGTCCGAGCACGACCCGGACACCATGCTCGTTCTCGGCCACTGGGACTACCTCGGCTCGGGCTACAGCCCCGGCGCCACGCTCCTCGCAGCCGCCGTCTGGCACCGCCGGGAACTGGAACGCCGGTTCATCGCGGAAGGGGGCTGCGGATGAACGCGCTGGAACCCGCCCCGACCCGGCGGGGACTCAGTACGCCGGAAGAGCTGCTGACGGTCCCCCAGGTCATGGGCCGCCTCCAGCTCGGCCGCTCCGCCGTCTACAACCTGCTCCGCACCGGTCAGCTCGTCTCGATCGCCCTCGGCCGCGCCCGTCGCATCCCCGCCCACGCCCTCGCTGACTACGTCCAGCGCCACCTGGAAGAGGCCGCCAGGTGACCGCACCCAGGCGCAAGAAGGCCCGCGCCAACGGCGAAGGCACCATCTACCAGCGCAAGGACGGCCGCTGGGAAGCCGCCGGCTACGTCCTCGCCGCCGACGGCAGCAAACGCGTCCGCGTATATGGCAGCACGCGGAGAGAGGCGGCCGACAAGCAAGATCGCCGACAGCAACCGCGGCCTCCCCGTCGCCACCGCCGACAGCACCATCGGCGACTACCTGACCTACTGGCTGAACAGCGTCGCCATCCACCGACTGCGCGAGAACACCCACACCCGCTACGCCACCTGCATCCGCCTCTACCTCAAGCCGGGCCTGGGAGCCAAGAAGCTCGCCCGGCACACCGCCAAGGACGTACGCACATTCCTCGACCGGCTCCGTGCCACCTGCCAGTGCTGCGCTCAGGGACTCGATGACGCCGAGCGGCGCTGCTGTGCCATCGGCCAGTGCTGCGAGAAGCGGCTCTCGCCGCTGACCGTGACGTACGTGCATTCGGTCCTCAAGTCGGCCCTGGAACTCGCCGTCCGTGAGGACGAGCTGCCGCGCAACGTCGCCCGGAACGTCAAGACCGCCACGCCCCGGCCCCGCCGCTTCGCCCCGCTCACGGCTGCCGAGGCCCGACAGCTCCTCCAAGCGGCCAAGACCGACCGGCTGCACGCACTGTACGAACTTGCCCTGCGCACCGGACTCCGCAAAGGCGAACTCCTCAGCCGCTGGGAAGACCTCGATCTCGGCGGCGGTACTGCCAGTATCCGCCGCTCCCTTCATCGCACGCGGGGCGGCCTGGTGACCCTGCCCACCAAGACCCGCGTGTCCGAACGACGCATCGCACTCCCCACTGAGTGCGTCCACTCGCTGAAGGACCACCAGGAACGACTCAGACAAGCTCACAGCCATACCCAGAACCCTCTGGTCAGCCGATCTTACGAATGACCGGCTCAGACCCACGCTTGGAAGGTAGGACAAGGTAAGCGATGTGCCCTACCGTGGAGGCTTCACGGCCAGACGCGTACCGCGTCGGTCGGTTCTTGAACACCCTCCAAGTCGGCAGGCAGGATGCCTTGCCGGGGGCGTCGGCCGCGAAGGTTCTAGTCGGAAACCTCAGACCACACAGTCACCTGTGCCGTGTCACCGGTGTCGGAGTCATGGCTCGTCGAAGTGACCGTCAGCACGGCGATGCGCCCGGCGTCAGTCCGGACGCAGACCACCGTTCCTTTCTTCACCTCCACTCTTGTCCCCCCCTGGGTGGAGAGCAGGTCGGAACAGTTGCGCCTGTTGGGCATTGTCGAGCCTGTCCAGAGTGCCAATCGGGGCTCGTTCACCACGCTGTAAGCGTCTATATGCGACGGGTCAAACGGGGCGATGACAATGTCTGGGGCAGGGTCGGCGATGCCGATTTTCGGAGGGACGACGTCGAGGTCCGGCCCTGCGTTCGCGATACGCACAGGCCCTGTGTACTGGATCACTTTCGATTCAGAGCTCAGACTCACGCTTGGTGCAGGGGCGTCCGACGAACCAGGCTCAGTGGGCTGATTGGTCGGCGGAGTAGCAGTCTCTGGTGACACGGTCCTGCCTGGCGTCTCGGAGGCCTGTACCGATGGCTTATCGTCCTTGCTGGCGCTGGTCAGGACAGCAGGGGCGAGAGCGGTGATCAAGCCGAAGACGCCAGCGCCAAGGGTCGTGATCACAGCTCCGATGAGGGTGACCTTGCCGCCTTCACTCAGTCCCACGAACCAATCCCGGACGCGGCGCAGAGCTGACCGTCGAGACGGTGGGGGTGATGGCTGTGGGCCGGAGCCCGGGTTGGGCGTCGGGCTCGGATTGTTGTTCTGAGAAGGCGACGCCGAAGACACCCGAACTCCTCAACTACGATTGTTAGTTGCGATCCAAGAGAGTACAGCGCTGCGCCCGGGGCCCGCTCCCGGACCAGCCTCTTCCCACCCGGCATCCGGTCCTTCTGGATCTCGAAGTCCATCGCCCCCCTTCACCTGGGGAGTTGCGACCACTAGAACCAACGCTGAGCCCGAGGGCGATGTCGACGCGCCTCTGGCGACCGTCCGGCGCCTCCACGCTTCCTGACCCGGCCGCCCGGCCGCCCGCCCGGCCGGACACCACGGCGCTGCACCCCACGGTGCAGGGCCTTTCTCGTGCCCGCAGCCCAGGGCGATACATCGTTCCCCCAGGCGGGAAACCGCAGGGAGACAGCCATACCTGGCAGGTTTCAAGGCCTCCGCCGTGCTTGCTGGCTGACCTTTGCTGCTGGTCGCGCAGAAGCCACAGCGATACATCGTTCCCCTCCAGGGGAAACGCCCATTCACGGATCGGGTGTTCTTCCTGCTCGGAGCGGTGCCCGGTAGGACGTCGGTATCCCTAGACGAGTCATTCCGAATGCTGACGGTGTGTCCGGGAACGCAGACAGGGGCGTCCAAGATCGTTGTGTGACGAACAACCTGGACGCCCTGCTGACCGCACTGTACGTGAAGATCGACGACGAGATCGGAGGTACCCGGTGGCTTGGCCGACCGCCGCAGCTGACGGATTCCGAGCTGGTCACCCTTGCCGTGGCGCAGGCTCTGCTGGGCTTCACCTCGGAGTCGCGCTGGCTGCGGTTCGTGGACTCCCGGCTGGGAGCGATGTTCCCGTACGTGCCCAAGCAGCCAGGCTGGAACAAGCGGCTGCGGGCAGCGTTGCCGCTGGTCAAGAAGGCAATACGGCTACTGGCCGTCGATACGGACTTCTGGTTCGACAACCACTGGATCACCGACGCCGGTGGAGTGTGGCCGCTCGCGTCCGACGGTGAAGCGGTCGGACATGGCCGGCTGGGCCGGATACGGGTACTGCGCCTCGCACTCCCGGTTCTTCTGGGGCCTGCGCCTGTTCCTGGTGTGCACCCCGACCGGGATGCCCATCCTGTGGGCACCGGCGAACCCGAAGCTGGACGAGCGGGAGGTGCTGTCGGCGATGCTGGACCGCGAACCGCACCTGGTCACGGACCGGCCGAGCCTGCTGGTGATCGCGGACAAGGGCTTCGCCTCCAAGGAGTTCGAGGCCGATCTGGCCTTCCGGGGCGCGGAGTTGCTGCGTCCTTCCTTCAAGCGCGAGAAGAAGCGCCAGGGCGAGAGCCTTCTGAAGTCGGTGCGGCAGCTGATCGAGTCGGTCAACGACACCCTCAAAGACCAGCTCGACCTGGAACAGCACGGTGGCCGGACCTTCGAAGGTGTCGCCGTCCGCGTCGCCCAACGCATCCTCGCGATGGCCGCCGCGATCTGGCACAACCACAAGACCGGCCAGCCCGTCATACGATCTTTGATCGCTTATGACCACTGATCACATCGGAATGACTCGTCTAGTACTACCGACTTGTTCTGCAGGCGCAGAACAAGCTCGGTGGTCAACAGCGCCCCTCACCAGGAGGCGCGTACATCGTTCCCCTGGAGAGGAAGTCGCAGGTAGCAGCGTGCGTACGAGCGTTCCTGGGGCAGGGCTCCACGCGCCGCCCGCCCGTGGGTCGACCGACGGGATCTTCACGTGACGGACCAGATCATTGGAGAAGGGCGGGCGACGTCGCGCGAGGTGAACGGGCATCAGAGTCATGGCCGAAGTGCTTCTGCGCGCCACAGTGTGGCTGCCCCCTGGCGCGCGGCTTCATATCCGACGCGCCGGAACGCTCCGTCCCGTGGTGGTCACCTACCCGGCGTCCAGCTGGAAGGTCCAGAGCACCAACCCATCCCGACGATAGACGGCGACCCTCCATGGCGGCTGCTTCCCGGCGGCGACGAAGTGGTCCCTGATCCTGGCGACCGTGTCGGGCAATCCCGCCTCGGTACTCTCCGGGATCGGTCCCGTCGGCTGCCAGTACATGGTCAGCTCCCAGTGGCGGCCCCTGCCGCTGCTGCGTGGCGCAGTGGGCTCGGCCTCAAGGTTCAGCCCGCCGAGGAGGTCGAGGATGACGTTCATGTCGCGGCCATCTATACGCGCGAAGTTCTCTTCCACCAGGATCTCATTCATGCACGCTCACTACCCCCATGCACGAACCGATCAACCCGTGACAGGCACGGTCGCAACGCAGTGGGGCGGCACGCTTGATCTCACCCTCGAGGGCCGACTCCAGGAGCCGCTTGGTCAGCCGCTGGAGCAGCCCGCCTTCGCCGGTCAGCTGCAAGCCCTCGGCCTGAGCCCGGCCCACCAGCTCGTCAATCAGCCGGTCGTCCACAGACTTCGCTGACGCTGCCTCGGACGGCTCGACGGGTTCGGCCTCGGTCACGTTGTCGCTGGTCATCGATGCATCCTCCATGATCGGGAGTTACACCGAACGTTTTTCAGTCCCCCGCACCAGGTTCCCTGTCCCGGGCCGGCGGTGTCCCTCCGTACGGGTCCGGCTGTCGGCGGACCGGGGCCGCCGACGGCCGGACTACCCCTTGCTCGAACCCAGCGTGAGGCCCGCGATGAAGTGGCGCTGAAGCAACAGGAAGACCACGAGCGTCGGCAGGGCGACGATGACCGAACCGGCGGCGAGCAGGTTGTAGTCCGTGAAGAACTGGCCGCGAAGATTGTTGAGCGCCGAGGTGATGGGGAGCTTGTCGCCGTCGGACATGAAGACCAGGGCCCACAGGAAGTCGTTGTACATCCAGGTGAACTGGAGGGTGCCGAGAGCGGCCAGGGCCGGGCGGCACAGTGGCAGGGTGATCCGCCAGTACCGGGCCCAGACGCCCGCGCCGTCGACGACCGCGGCCTCCAGGATCTCGCGTGGCAGGGTGCGCATGAAGTTGGCCAGCACGAAGACGCAGAAGCCGATCTGGAAGCCGACCTGGACGGTGACGACGGCCCAGTACGAGTCGAACATCGTCATCGAGTCGGACATCCAGTAGGGCAGCGGGATGCGGTTGAACACGACGTACAGCGGTGTGACGATCACCTGCTGCGGCAGCAGGTTCCCGGCGGTGAAGAGCATGAGCAGGACGAGCCCGCCGCGCAGCTTCAGGCGAGCCAGCGCGAAGGCCACGAAGGAGGCGAGGAAGAGGGTGACGAGTACTCCCGGAACCGCGATGATCATGGTGTTGACGAAGTACTTCGTCATACCGGAATCGGAGAACGCCTGGCGGTAGTAGTCCAGGGAGAGGTGGCGCGGCAGCGAGAAGTAGCCGTGCGCCGAGGTCTCGTCGTACGGCCGCAGCGAGGCGTACACCGCGAGCAGCAGCGGGGCGAGGAAGGCGAGGGAGACCGCCATCAGGAAGGCGTGGACGCCGATCCTGCCGGGGCGGACGCGGCGCCGGACGGCCGGGGCCGGTGGCGCCGCCGGGGCGCCGGGGCGCGCGGGGGCGGTGTGGACGGTCAACGGTTCTTCTCCCCTCGGAGTTCCTGGACCAGGTACGTCGCGACGAATCCCAGGGAGACGGCCAGCAGGACGACGGCGATGGCGGAGCCGAATCCGATACGGCTGGCCTCACCGATGATGTTGTCGGTGACGAGCACGGAGAGGAGTTCGAGTCCGTTGCGGCCGTGGTTGACGGCATACACGATGTCGAAGGCGCGCAGGGACTCGATGACCGTGATGACGCCGACGATGACGTTGACCGGCCGAAGCGTGGGAAAGACGACACGGAAGAAGGTCTGGGCCTCGCCGGCCCCGTCGATCGCCGCGGCCTCCTTCAGCGAGGGGTCGACGGCCTTGAGTCCGGCAAGGTAGAGGATCATCACATAGCCGGTGTGCCGCCAGGCCGCGGCCAGCAGGACCATCCAGATGTTGAGGTCCGGATCGCCGAGCCAGTCGGTCGGCGACCTCGTGTCCCCGATGACCGCGTTGAGGGCACCCTGGTCACGGGAGAAGACCAGTTGGGCGATGAAACCGACCACGGCGAGGGACAGCACGACGGGCATGTAGAGGGTCGACTGGTAGAAACGGCTGAAACGCACGCCCCTGTCGATGAGTACGGCGAGCAGCAGTCCGAACGGCGCGGCCACCAGACCGAGGAAGCCGAGCCAGAGCAGATTGTGCCGGGCGGCGGGCCAGAACTGCGGGTAGTTGGTGAAGAGGTTCTCGTAGTTCCGCGTACCGACCCACTTGATCTCACCGATGCCGTCCCAGCTGGTGAAGGAGAGCACGACGGAGGCGAGGGTCGGCCCCCACACGACGGCGATGTCGAGCAGGACGGGTATGCCGAGCAGCACACCGAGTACGACGAGGTCGCGGTTGGTGAACCGCCGCGTGACCCGCCGTCCGGTGCGCCGCGCCGAGATGAGCGACACGGTCGGTACTCCAGGTTCGGTCGGATTCCATCGGGGACGTCCTCGGTCAGTCGGCGGCGAAGATGGTCTTCTTCTGCCGCTCGATGTCGTTGACCAGACCGTCCACGTCGTTCGGGTTGCTGATGAACCTCTGGATCGCCGGGATCATGACTGTGGAGGAGAAGTCCGGCCGGGTGTCCCGGTCCAGGAACTGGGAGATCTGCTTCGCCCCGGAGACCAGTTCCACGGCCTTCTTCTGGAGCGGTGAGTACGCGGAGATGTCCGCCTGGTCGCTGACCGCGATGTTGTTCGGGTCGCTCTTCAGGTAGATGTCCTCGGCCTTCCCGGTGGCCAGCCACTTGACCAGGTCCTTGGCGCTCTCCAGGGACTTCTTGTTCTTCAGGTTCTTCGACTTCTTCGCCAGCAGGAATCCGTCGATGGGTGCCTCGACCGCCTCCTGCCCGTGTTCCGGGTTGATGACGGGGAAGGGGAAGAAGTCGATGTCGCCCTGTTCGCCCTTGGGGAACTGTGCGCCGGGGTGCGGCAGGCCGAACACGGCCATGCCGGCCTCCTTCTTCTGGAGGCTGGTGGCGGCTTCCTGCCAGGTACGCCCGTTGGCCCCCTGCTGGCAGTACGGCAGGAGCCTGCGCCAGGTGTCGAAGACCTCCTTGACCCGTTTGTCGGTCCAGGCGACCTCGCCGGCCATCAGGCTCTTGTGGAACTCATAGCCGTTGGTCCGCATGTCGATGTAGTCGAAGGTGCCCATGGCGGGCCAGCCGTCCTTGTCGCAGAAGGCGATGGGGTCGAGCTTGTCCTTCTTCATCTGCTTGGCGAGCGCCACGTACTCGTCGAGCGTCTTCGGGGCTTGATAGCCGCGGTCGGCGAACAGGCTCTTGCGGTGGAAGACGGCCCACGGATAGTAGTAGTAGGGCGTGAGGTACTGCTTGCCGTCCGCACCGGTGGACTGGGCTTTCAGCGCGTCCGAGAAGCCCTTGTAGTCCTGCCAGTTGTCACTGATGTCGTGCAGCAGGCCCTTCTCGGCGAAGAACTGCATCCGGTAACCGGCGAACCACATGAAGACATCGTCCGGTTTGCCCTGCAGATACCGGTTGATGTTCTCCTGAAAGGTGTTGTGGTCGACGGTGTTGACCTTCACCTTCCGCCCGCCCGACTGTGCCTCGTACGCGGCGAAAGCGTCGGCGAAGGCCTTCTTCGGAATCGGGTCGGACGAATTCGAACCCAGGGTGATCGTCTTTCCGTCACCACCGGGGCCGCTCCCGCAGGCGGTGAGCAGCGAGGGAAGGGCGACGGCTCCCGCGCCCACTGCAGCACCACGCAACAGACTTCGTCGGGACATCCGATGTCCTGCGACGCTGCCCGGCACACTTGACCTGTCGTCATCAGACTGCGCCATGCCCAACTCCCCTGGGATGCAACCCAACACAACCGAACGTGCGATTGGATCTCACCCCCAAGTGATGATGCCGTCAAGGGTTTTGACGAGATACCGGACAACCGGCACCCTCGCCCTTCCAACAGACTTCAACACGGCCTAACGTAATCGCACGCATTGGCGTGCGCATGCCGTCATCCGATCATGCACGAGTATGGAGGAACGTAACGATGCGTCATCTTCCAACCCGTACAACCCGAATCAGCCATCACAAAGTCATCGGAGCGCTGCTGACCGGACTGCTCTGCGCCGCGGGAGCCACCGTTCCCGCAGCCGCCGACTCGCCCGCCCCCGCGCCCGCACCGGCCCCGCAGGCTGACAACGGGCTCGCGCTCACACCTCCGATGGGGTTCAACAATTGGAACTCGACGCACTGCCGCGCCGAGTTCAACGAATCGATGGTCAAGGGCATCGCCGACATCTTTGTCGAGAAGGGCCTCAAGGACGCCGGCTATCAGTACGTCAATCTCGACGACTGCTGGGCGAAGCCGCAGCGCAATGCGGACGGCGAACTGGAGGCCGATCCGCAGCGCTTCCCGAACGGCATCAAGGCCGTCGCCGACTATGTCCACTCCAAGGGCCTGAAAATCGGCATCTACACCAGTGCCGGCACCAAGACCTGCGACAGCGTGGGGCTTCCAGGTGCGCTCGGCCATGAGTACAGCGATGCGCGGCAGTTCGCGGATTGGGGCATCGACTACCTCAAGTACGACAACTGCAACAATCAGGGAGTCGACGCGAAGAAGCGCTATACGACGATGCGTGACGCGCTGGCGGCGACCGGCCGCCCCATCGTCTACAGCATCTGCGAATGGGGCGAGAACAAGCCCTGGGAGTGGGCCGGTGAACTCGGCAACCTCTGGCGCACGACCGGCGACATCAATGACAGCTGGGGCAGCATGCTGTCGATCATGAAGCAGAATCTGCCCCTCGCCGCCGCCGCGGGCCCGGGACACTGGAACGACCCCGACATGCTGGAGGTCGGCAACGGTGGCATGACGGACACGGAGTACCGCACCCACTTCTCCATGTGGTCCGTGATGGCGGCCCCGCTGCTCATCGGCTCCGATCTACGCAAGGCGAGCCCGGAGACCTTCGAGATCCTCTCCAACCGCGAGGTCGTCGCAGTCGATCAGGACCCGCTGGGCAAGCAGGGCACCGTGCTCTCCTCCACCGCCGGGCGCTGGGTCGTCACCAAGGAGATGCAGGACGGCAGCCGCGTCGTGGCCCTCTTCAACGAGACCGGCGGCGCGCAGCGCATCTCGACGACGGCCGAGGCCGTGGGGCTGCCGAGGGCGACCGCGTACACGATGCGCGATCTGTGGGAGCACACGACGTACAACACCGCGGGCGACGTCTCGGCGACCGTCCCGGCACACGGCACCGTGCTGCTGCGTATCGCCGCCGACCGCAAGTGGGCCGCGCACCCGCCCGCCGTGGAACTCGGCGTCGACGCCGACCCGTTGATCGAGGCCGGTCGCACTGCCGCGCTCACGACGACGGTGACGGATCTCGGTCGCACCGCCGCCACGAAGGTGTCCGCGGCGCTCACCGGCCCCTCGGGCTGGCAGGTGAGGGCGGTTTCACCGACCGGTTCACCGGCCCTGCCCACCGGACGGTCCCTGACCACCCGCTGGCAGCTGACGGCGCCCGCAGGCACGGCCTTGGGGACGTACGACCTGAGGCTCACCGCCCGATACCGCTCACCGGCCGGGACACCTGTGACGTCCACGGTCCCGTTCCAGGCACACGTGGTGGTCGCACCACCGTCGGGTGTCAGCCATATGAGCGATCTGCCCATGCTCTCCGCCACCAACGGCTGGGGGCCGGTCGAGAAGGACACCAGCAACGGTGAGAGCAAGGCCGGCGACGGGAACCCGCTCACCATCGGCGGCACGGTCTTCGCCAAGGGCCTCGGTGTGCACGCCGACAGCGTCGTCGAGTTCTACACCGGTGGGGCGTGCAGCGCCGTGACGGCGCAGGTCGGGGTCGACGACGAGAAGGGCGCCAACGGCACGGTCGCCTTCGAGGTGTGGGCCGACGGTACGAAGGCGGCGTCGACCGGCGTGCTGACCAACGCGATGCCCGCGCAGCCGCTCTCGGCGGACGTGAGCGGTGCGCAGATCGTACGTCTGGTGGTCACCGACGGCGGGGACGGCATCGATTCCGACCACGCGGACTGGGCGGATCTGCGGATCACCTGCTGACGACGGGGAGGTGACCGGGGGTCGGGGGCGCGGGTCGCGCGCCCCCGATCGGCGATCGGGCATCAGGCGTCACCGGCGCGTCCGGCGCATCTCGTCGGGCGCGTCCGGCGTACGAGGGTCTCCCCGCCCGGATCACGCCGGGCTCGCGTGACCCTGCACCGGGCCCCGCTCGCTGATCCGGCCTGACGCGGCCGGAAGTCCCTGGACCGCCACCGCTCCGCCTCTGCCCACGCGGATCGCGGCGGCCGCCGCGCCCACCAGTCCCGCGTCGGTCCCCATCACCGCCGGGGCCACCGTGAGCTGCCGGACGAAGGAGAGCGTGGCGTACCGGCTCAAGGCATGGCGCAGCGGAGTGAAGAGGATGTCGCCCGCTCCGGCCACTCCCCCGCCGATCACCGCGATATCGATCTCGACGAGCGTGGCGGTGGCGGCGATGCCGGCGGCCAGCGCCTGCGCGGCGCGCTCGAACGAGGCGAGGGCGATCCGGTCCCCGGCGCGCGCGGCGGCGGCCACGGCAGCGGCCGAGGCGTCGCCTTCCGGTCCGGGCCGCCAGCCGGCCTCCAGCGCCCGGCGCGCGATGTTCGGTCCGCTGGCGATGCGCTCGACACAGCCGCGCGAACCGCACGGGCACGGATCGCCGTCCAGATCCACGCTGACGTGACCGATGTGCCCTGCGTTGCCCGTGGGACCGGGGTGCAGCCTTCCGCCGAGGACGAGTCCGCCGCCGACACCGGTCGACACGACCATGCACAGCGCGTTGTCGTAGCCCCGGGCCGCGCCCAGCCAGTGCTCGGCCGCCGTCATCGCGACCCCGTCGCCGACCAGTTCGACCGGCAGACCGCCGACCGCCTCGCCCACCCGCTCCACCAGCGGGAAATCCCGCCAGCCGGGAACGTTGACGGGGCTCACCGTGCCGGCCGAGGCGTCCACCGGGCCCGCGCTGCCGATCCCGACGGCCCTCGCCCGTCCCCACAGCGGTGATCCGGACAGCTCTGCCAGCACCTCCGCCACGGCCTCCATCACCGTCTCGGCGCTCTCCCGGGCGGGCGTCGGCCGCTGCGCCCGAACGAGGAGCGCGCCGCCACCGTCCACCAGCGCGGCGGCGATCTTGGTGCCGCCGATGTCCAGCGCGGCGACGAGGTCGGTAAGCATCGGTGCGGCTCCGTGAGTAGGTGGCGGGGACCTGCGGCTTCGGTCAACAGTCTCCCCAGTCTCCATTCAGCTGACAACGTTGTCCAGGGCCTATGCTCGACGGCACAGTCCCCGGCCTCTCCGCGGCATCGCTCGCGGGACCGCCAAACCGCCCGCCGACGACAGGACAGCGCACCGTGACCGAGACCGCCCGTCACCCCGAGACCCGTTACGGCAACCGGCCGACCATGAAGGATGTGGCCGCCCGTGCCGGAGTGGGCCTCAAGACGGTCTCTCGTGTGGTCAACAGCGAGCCGGGGGTCACGCCCGACACCGAACGCCGGGTCCAGGAAGCCATCGAGGCACTCGGCTTCCGCCGGAACGACAGCGCACGGGTCCTGCGCAAGGGCCGCACCGCCTCGATCGGCCTGGTCCTGGAGGATCTCGCCGACCCCTTCTACGGGCCCCTGAGCCGCGCCGTGGAGGAGGTCGCCCGTGCGCACGGCGCGCTGCTCATCAACGGTTCGAGCGCCGAGGACCCGGAGCGTGAGCAGGAGTTGGTGCTCGCCCTGTGCGCGCGCCGGGTGGACGGGCTCATCGTGATTCCGGCGGGCGACGACCACCGGTACCTGGAACCGGAGATAAGGGCCGGCATCGCCACCGTCTTCGTGGACCGGCCGGCCGGCCGGATCGATGCCGACGTGGTCCTCTCCGACAGCTTCGGCGGTGCCCGCGAGGGCGTCGCCCATCTGATCGCGCACGGCCATCGCCGGATCGGCTTCATCGGTGACCAGCCGCGCATCCAGACCGCGACCGAGCGGCTGCGCGGCTATCACGCGGCCATGGCGGACGCCGGGACGGCGGTCGAGGACTCCTGGGTCTCCCTCGGCTCGACCGACCCCGGCCGGGTCCGCGCCGCCGTCGAGGAGATGCTCTCCGGTCCCGAACCCGTCACCGCGCTCTTCGCGGGCAACAACCGGGTCACGGTGACGGCGGTGCGTGTCCTCGCCGAGCAGGAACGCCGGATCGCCCTGGTCGGCTTCGACGACATCGAACTGGCCGATCTGCTCGGCATCACCGTCATCTCGCAGGACGCCGCCGCGGTCGGCCGCACCGCCGCCGAGCACCTCTTCCGCCGCCTGGACGGCGCGGACCACACCCCGGCCCGCGTCGAGATCCCCACCGCGCTCATTCCCCGCGGCTCGGGCGAACTGCCGCCCGCCTGAGCGTCCGGGGCAGCGCCGCCGCGGGACCGGTCCGGCCGGATCTGCGCCTCGCGTCGGGCGGCCGTCCAGTCGCCGGTGCGACCGGTGTGCGCTCCGCCGTTACGGCGCGGTCACCGTGAGCCCGCCCCGGCGCGGCGACGCGAACGCCTCCAGGTCCGCGCGCGTCAGCCCGGTCAGACGGGCGACCTCGGCGGTGTCCAGGGCCCCGCAGTCGATGCCGCGCAGGAGGTACCCGCTGAGCGCCTTGGCGGTGGCGGGTTCGTCCATGACGTCGCCACCGGCCTTGGCCACGTATGCCGCAAGGCGCGCGGCGGCCTGCTCCAGGCCCTCGCGGTAGAAGGTGTACACGGCCGCGTAACGCGTGGGCAGGTGACCCGGGTGCATGTCCCAGCCCTGGTAGTAGGCGCGGGCCAGGGCGCGGCGGGTGAGGCCGTAGTGAAGCCGCCAGGCCTCGTGGACCTGGCGGGTGGGGCCGACAGGGAGGACGTTGGTGGAGCCGTCGGACACCCGTACGCCGGTGCCCGCGGCAGCGACCTGCATGACGGCCTTGGCGTGGTCGGCGGCCGGGTGGTCACTGGCCTGGTAGGCGGCGCTGACGCCGACGCAGGCGCTGTAGTCGAAGGTGCCGTAGTGCAGACCGGTGGCGCGCCCCTGCGCGGCGTCGATCATGCGGGCGACGGCGGCGGTGCCGTCGGCGGCAAGGATGGACTGGCTGGTCTCGATCTGGATCTCGAAGCCGAGTCGGCCGGCCGGCAGCCCGTGCGCGCTCTCGAACGCTTCGAGAAGCCGGACGAAGGCGGTGACCTGCTCGGGGTACGTCACCTTGGGCAGGGTCAGGACCAGACCGTCGGGCAGACCGCCCGCCCGCATCAGGCCGGTGAGGAAGACGTCCGTGGTGCGGATGCCGCGGTCGCGCACGGCCGCCTCCATGCACTTCATCCGGATGCCCATGTACGGGGCCGCCGTACCGTCCCGGTACGCCTCCGAGACGAGCCGGGCGGCGCGAGCCGCGTCCTCGTCCTCCTCGGCGTCGGGGCGGGGGCCGTAACCGTCCTCGAAGTCGATGCGCAGGTCCTCGACGGGCTCGCGCTCCAGCTTGGCGCGCACCCGGTCGTGGACGGGCGCGGCGAGTTCGTCCGGGATGCCGAGCGCCGCGGCGAACGCGCCCGCGTCGGGGGCGTGCTCGTCGAGGGCCTGCAGCGCCTGGTCGCCCCACGAGCGGATGGTGCCGGAGATGAACGTGTCGCCCGGGACATAGACGGTGTGGACCGGCTGGCGCGTCCCCGGGTCCCCGGGATAGCGACGGGCGAGCTCGGCGTCGACCGCGGTGAGGGAGGCGCTGATCTCCTCGCTGACCGCACCGGCGAGGCTCGTTGCCACCTTCTCCTGCTGACCCATTTCCACACCCTCCACAGTCACGCTGTTTCCGCTTCCCGGAATCAACAATCCGTATAGTGAAGTTATAAGGCCGTCGGATCTGCGTCAATGGTGATCGAAAGCGGTCCGGGGCCGTGTGGTGAGTACACACCACACGGCCCCGGACCGTCGGGACACCGTCGGGACTCCGTCGGGGACGGAGGGGTCAGCCCTTGCGGGACTTGACCTCGTCGGTGAGCTGGGGCACGACCTGGAAGAGGTCGCCGACGACGCCGTAGTCGACGAGGTCGAAGATCGGGGCCTCGGCGTCCTTGTTGATCGCGACGATCGTCTTGGACGTCTGCATGCCCGCCCGGTGCTGGATCGCACCGGAGATGCCGGAGGCGATGTACAGCTGCGGGGATACCGACTTGCCGGTCTGGCCGACCTGGCTGGAGTGCGGGTACCAGCCCGCGTCGACCGCGGCACGCGACGCACCGACGGCCGCACCGAGCGAGTCCGCGAGCGCCTCGATGACCGCGAAGTTCTCCGCACCGTTGACACCACGGCCACCGGAGACGACGATCGCGGCCTCGGTCAGCTCCGGACGCCCCGTCGACTCGCGCGGCGTACGGGACAGCACCCTCGTGCCGGTCGCCTGCGCGGAGAACGACACCGCCAGGGTCTCGACCGCACCCGCCGCCGCAGCCGCCTCGACCGGAGCCGAGTTCGGCTTGACCGTGATCACCGGCGTACCCCTCGACACCCGGGACCTGGTCGTGAACGACGCCGCGAACGCCGACTGCGTGGCGACCGGACCCTGT